>DGEB01000012.1:42039-55921 GCA_002385735.1 Peptococcaceae bacterium UBA3937 | reverse complement strand
ACCAGGTTTCTTTTGGAATTTTTCACTCCTGTTTCCCTCTTGTCTTGGATAGTGCTTTGCATCACTTCATTCGACAGCTTTTATATATTAGCATACCCCGCTTCGGGCTGTCAACACCTTTTTTTCACTTGCGGGGCGGTAAAAAAACAGCCTGCATCACCATCGACGGATGCAGACTGTCGGTTCTCGAATCTTGCTGTGAATCTTGCTTTCTTCGCCGGTTCATCCCCGCTAGTTGTCCTCACGCTGGCGTAAGGTGGGGAACAAGATGACATCACGAATCGAAGCAGAATCCGTCAGGAGCATCACTAAACGGTCCACGCCGATTCCCAGTCCGCCCGTTGGCGGCATCCCAACTTCCAATGCCCTTACGAAATCCTCATCATGCATCTGGGCTTCCTCATCGCCCTTGGCGCGCTGTTCCATCTGTTTCACGAAACGTTCCCTCTGGTCCACCGGGTCGTTTAATTCGGAAAAAGCATTGCCAAATTCCCGGGCGGTGATAAAAAGTTCAAATCGATAGGTAAAATTCGGGTCGTCCTCCCGGCGCTTGGCCAGCGGCGAAATCTCAATCGGATAATCAATGATAAAGATTGGTTGTACCAGCTGTTCCTCCACTTTGGCTTCAAAAAGCTCGTTTAAGACGGTTCCCCGCGTCGCATCGGCAGGAACAGGTACCCCCAGTTCCGCTGCCGCTTTACGTGCGTCTTCGTCGCTGGCGAAATTCCGGTAGTCAACCCCCGTATACTTTTTCACCGCATCAACCATCGTCAGACGCGGCCAGGGAGGAGTAAGGTCGATTTCCGTTCCCTGATAGGTAACTTTCTGCGTTCCCAAAACTTCCTGCGCAATATGGCTGACCATCTGCTCCGTAAGTTCCATCATATCATGGTAATCAGCATAGGCCTGGTATAGTTCCATCATAGTAAACTCAGGGTTGTGGCGGGTGGAAATCCCTTCATTACGGAAGACACGCCCAATTTCGTAAACCTTCTCCAGGCCGCCCACAATCAGCCTTTTTAAATGGAGCTCCAAAGCAATCCGCATGTACAGATCAATGTCCAAAGCATTGTGGTGGGTAACAAAAGGCCGGGCGCTCGCCCCGCCGGGGATGGCATGCATCGTCGGCGTTTCTACTTCCAAAAAGCCTTTATTGTCTAAATACCGCCGCATGGCCTGGATAATCTTGCTTCTTAAAATAAAGACATTCTTCACCTCAGGATTCACAATTAAATCCACATGGCGCTGGCGGTAACGCAGTTCCACATCCTTGAGACCATGCCACTTTTCCGGCAAGGGCTGCAAAGACTTGGTCAGTAAAACTATGTTTTGCGCATGGACGGAGATTTCTTCCGTCCGGGTACGAAAGACGAAACCTTCCACCCCAATGATATCGCCAATATCTAAATGGATAAATTGATCATAAAGTTCTTCCCCAACATCGTTTAACCGGACGTAAATCTGGATTCTACCACTTACATCCTGCAGATGGGCAAAACTGGCTTTCCCCATCCGTCTCATGGTCATAATCCGACCGGCGATCGTTACATCCTTGCCTTCCAGTTCATCATAGGCGTTCAAAATCTGACCGGCTAAATGAGTGCGTTCATAACGGCCGCCAAAGGGATTGAGCCCTTTGTTTTTCAACTCATTAAGCTTTTCCAACCTTACCCTTTTTTGTTCATTAACTTCTTGTTCCAATAAATCAGCCACCCATTCTCTTCCCTTCAATTATAAATGTAACTAACTTATATTATGTCAAGGATTTTGTATTTGCTTGTACCCGCGGGGACACTGACCTCTACAACGGCCCCTTTCTTTTTGTTAATAATCGCTTTTCCCACCGGTGACTCATTGGAGATCTTGTTCTTTGTAGGATCGGCTTCCGCTGAACCGACCAAAGTATATTCCACAATTTCATTACTCTCTAAATCCTTAAGCTTGATCCGGGCTCCCAAACGAACAGTATTCGAACCGTTTTCCGCGTGTTCAATCACCCGCACATTTCGCAGCATTTTTTCCAGGGTTAAGATTCTTCCTTCAATAAAAGCCTGTTCATTTTTCGCGTCTTCATACTCGGAATTTTCACTAATGTCCCCGAACTCGATGGCCTGCTTAATCCGCTCAGCAACTTCCCTCCTTTTTACTGTTTTTAAAACTTCAAGTTCTTGTTCGAGATTACTTAGTCCTTCCGGAGTCAGTATGATTTCTTTTTCCGTCATGGTATTCGCTCCCTCAATCATTTTACTCTATACTCAATAAAACTATATGTGCAAACTAGTGAAAGTTGCCACAAATGAAACAGGTCCAAAAATACTGGAACACTTCCCGCCGCCCTCACCTAAGGAAAGAAGACAACTCGGAGGAGGGTAATTTTTTGCGATGTTACGCTAAAAAGTACTTCAAGCACTGCAACAAAAAGAAGCGCAGTGCTTTGGGGCCTATTATTTACATTAGGAACTATTATACTGATGACGAACGTAATTGTCAAGCATAAGAAAAAGGGCGACAACTCGCCCTCATTTAGCATTCAATCCCGCCGTCCACCCTGATGATTTGCCCGTTGAGGAAAGAAGAATCATCCGAAGCCAGGAACAAAGCTACATTGGCAATATCCTCCGGATTCCCATACCTTTTCAGGGGACTGGCCTCAATCAGCCCGCATAATGCTTCTACTCCCCCGCAGCTTTCGACCATGGCCGTATTAATCAGCCCAGGTGCAATGGCATTTACTCTGATTTCCGGGCCGAGCTCCCACGCCATTGATTTGGTCAAACCGGCCATCGCATGTTTCGAAGCTATGTATGCGGCAAAACCAAAATGACCGGCAAAGGAAGCTACGGAAGCCGTATTGATGATAACCCCTTTCCCTTTATCCTTCATAATGGGAGCGACTAGTTGGGTCGCGTAAAGAGCAGCCGTAACATTAACATTGAAAACCCTGTCCCATTCCTCCAAAGATACCTCCAGCAATGGCGACAGGCTCAACGCCCCGGCATTATTAAACAGAATATCCACGGTGCCGTATGCTTCAAGGGTTTTGTCCACCACCATCTTCATCTCTTCCGGCCGGGCCGCGTCCACCAGCAGGTACATCCCTTCCCCGCCTTCTTGTCTAATCTGCTCCACTACCGCCTGGGCCCTTTCTTCATTCCGCCCCGTTACCACGACCTTAGCTCCTTCCCGCGCAAATAACAACGCGGTGGCTCTCCCCATCCCGGAAGTCGCACCGGTAATGATGGCGACCTTACCTTGTAACTTCATCAATAGTCCCTCCCCTTTTTATTAATCAATATTTACCAACAATTATATATTATCTGTCTTATCAGATGCAAATTTAATTATTCAAAGAGCCAGTTTAAAGCCGTGTTTCAAAGCCAGTCGCCCGATTTCCTCAATTTGCCCGACCCCGATTCCGCGCCCTAAGGAAAAGGCTTCAAACCTTTTTTCCAAAGCCAAGATCATCACTTCCGCCATCCAGGCCGGACATTGGGAAGGAGAACATCCCCACAGGGTGGCCTTGGCCGAATCCATTTCTACCGTACCCGGAAGCGCAACGACCCCGTCTTCAATCACCAGAAGGTCCTGGCCCTGGGGGGCGATCCTTTGGGCGAGATTCCTGGGCCAAAGGACATCGCATAAGACGGCGCCTCGCTTAAAATCGCCGGGCTTGATTTCCTCAAAAGCATCCTCATTGGCCGTAAAAGCAATCACCACATCTGCCTGACGCACTACTTCCTTAGCCTGATCCGTAACCCGGACCGCCACTCCGGTTTCGTATAAGATTTCGGCCACGGTCCGGTCCGTTTTGCCCCGTTCCCGCACCACCAGGGTTAAAAACCGGTTTTCTCTGGCCAAAAGACGCGCACAGGCCAGGGCACTCTCGCTTAAGCCGGTTACCCCTAAGACCGCTATACTGGCCGTATCCCAATTCAAGGCTCTTTCCCGCGCCGCTGCTTTGACCGCTTCCAAGGCCATGTAAATGGTCAAACTATCCCCTGTGGTCACCGGGATCCCTAATTCCGGGGCAAGGGCACTTCCTCTTTCCCCCGGCACGGCCGTCCACGCCCCCAGCCCGGCAATTTTCGCCCCATTTTTCGCGGCCGACTGGACGGCACTCTTGATGCGGCGCAGCGATATTTCCACCGGCCAGTCTAAAAAATGTTCCGGGGTCAAGGGGCAGCAACGCAATTCTCCTTCGATTTCCCCTTCTGATGAGCTAAGCCCTTTAATAGCAGAAATTTGAAAGGGAGGCCAAAAACGTGCCGCCCCCTTCAGAATCTTTTCCGGAAAATACTGCACCGGTGGTATGATGCGTGCAAAATCCCGCCAGGATAAAGGATGGACAATTAAAGAAAATTTCTCCATGTTTACTCCTTCGGTGATTCTTCTGTTCCTTAGAATTTTACTTCATCTTTTGGCAAATATGCTGCTTCTATTTCTTCTATTTCCTATCCTGCCCAAAATATACGCTTTTTTCTTTGAAAAAATCCTTCCTATCCTTTTTTAAACCGCACTACGTTTCAGACCCTCTTTACCGTTCAACTTCTCAAATCTGGGTGTAAACCGGACGGTGTCCAAAATGTGGTAATAATCCTCCTCGGTGATGGACTCCGGCGCCTTGCCCAGTAAGGCGACCAGTAAAGCCTCCATCACGTTGGTTCCAAAAGAACGTCCTTCAAATTCCGGCGTCGTAGTAATCAAGTATTCCACGCCCCGGCTGGCCAACATCTCCACATCCTCGGGAGTTACGGTATTGGTCAGTACCACCTTGCTCTGCATTTGTAAAGGCAAATACTTCTTAATGTAATGAAAATCCCCGGCGATGATTTTATTCCCTAAATAATATTTGCCGTATTTCTCATAGATGATATTTTGCTGCTCACCGGTCGGATAAAGATATTTAAAAGGCAAGCGGCTCACGATCGGCCCTAAGGTTCTTCCCACCACCGACAAGGTATGTAAGGATTTCAAGGGCAAAGGCACATTCAACCCAAAAATCAAGTCACCGAAAGTAACCTCGGCCCCTGCTTCCACCAGGGCTTCGGCCATCCCGAAACGGTCCACCCCGCAAACCAGCAAAACCCTTTCTCCCGCAAAATTAAACAGTCCTTGCCGGGTCAAATAATGGATCGCCCGTTTTTCCAGGGTGTTTTTCAACCCGCTGCCGTCAACAATAGGGGTAATCCTGGCCGCCCCTTTTAAACGCAGGGCGTCCTGCAAAACATACCGCCGGGGGCCGACGGTGATGTATAAATTAATGCCCCCCATTCCTAAAGCATCGACTTGCCCATCCAGTTCCCTGATAATCGCGATGGCCTTTTCCATGTCCCCGTCGGTTCCGATCCGTTCAATTCTTACTTTTTCCCCCACGATCTCCGTCTCGACCACATGATCCCGCTTACTCGACCCGAGACTGACACTGACGATTTTTTTCATGAAACGGTAACCTCCACTTAACAATTCGCAAGTTCCCCTATCATTGTTCCCCTTTGGGGCCGGTTATTAACCCTTCCCTTTCCATATACTCATGCAGGATTCGCCCGACCTCTTCCTTGCTTTTCGCTCTGAAGAGGGCCTCTTTGACCGGCGCCGTGCGCTTCATCCCTTTCAGGTACCAGGCCAGGTGCTTGCGCATTTCCCGGATGCCCGCTTCTTCCCCTTTGAGCTGAAGCACCAATTCCAAATGGCGGATCGCTCCCTGCAGCTTTTCCGCAGGCGATGGAGGCAAGAGCTCTTCTCCGTGCTCCAAATAATGCCTCACTTGACTGATGAGCCAGGGATTCCCTTGCACGCCCCGTCCCAGCATCACCGCGTCACAGCCGGTTTCCGCCAGCATCTGTGCCGCATCCCGCGCCGTCCAGATGTCCCCGTTGCCAATGACCGGAATCGAAACCGCCTCTTTCACCCGGCGGATCACATCCCAGTTGGCCGTCCCCGCGTAATACTGGTCCCTGGTCCTGCCGTGCACCGCGATGGCGCTGATGCCCGCCTCCTCCAGCCTTTGGGCAAAACTCACCGCCACTATATTTGGGGCATTCCAGCCAATCCTGATTTTAGCCATCACCGGTACCGGCGCGACCTCCACCATCCGCCGGACAATCTCCGCCGCCAACTCCGGCTTTTCCAGGAGCGCGGAGCCTTCCCCGTTTTTTACCACTTTGGGCACCGGACAACCCATATTGATGTCCAGCAACATCGCCCCCGCTTGCACGGCCAGCCGTGCTCCCTCCGCCATCACCTCCGGTTCACAACCAAAAAGCTGCACGGCAATGGGCTGCTCTTCGCCCTCTAAATCCAAAAGTTCCCTGGTCCTGCTGTTATGATAACACAGCGCCTTGGCGCTAATCATCTCGGTATAAACCAAACCGCACCCATGCTCCCGCGCAATGATGCGGAAGGCTTTGTCGGTCACTCCCGCCATCGGAGCAAGGACCACCGGATTGGGAATCTCGCTCTGTCCGATTTTCAACTCGCTCACCTCATCCGCTCCTCCAGGGTCAACTCCATCTTATCATATTTCGTCCCGCCCGAGCCAACTTTTTACCGGCCAGGCTTTTTCTTCCTTCGTTCCCTTGTCGTTCTTTTGATTGGGCGAACGGTTATTTTACGGAACGATTACCTTCCCGATTTCGTTTGTAGATAATTTTCAATCCCTCTAAAGTAAGCAAAGGATCCACTTTATTAATCGTCGCCGAATCTTCGGCCAGTTCATCGGCCATGCCCCCTGTTGCCACAACAAAGGCGTCGCTCTTTAACTCGGCCTTAATCCGTTTGACGATCCCGTCAATTTGTCCAATGTATCCGTAGATTAAACCGGAGCGCATACTATCTACCGTATTGCGCCCGATGACCTTTTTCGGTTTGATTAAATCAATGCGGGGCAGTTTGGCGGTACGCTGAAAAAGGGCGTCCATCGCAATGCCTATGCCCGCCGTAATGGCTCCCCCTAAATATTCCCCCTTGTCACTGATCACACAAAAAGTAATCGCCGTGCCTAAATCCACGATAATTAACGGGCCACCGTATTTTTCAAAACCGGCAACCGCGTTAACCACCCGGTCCGCGCCGATTTCTTTAGGATTATCATATAAAATGGGCAGGCCCGTTTTAATCCCCGGCCCTACCACTAAGGGCTGCAGGCCAAAGTATTGGCGGGCCATCTCCTCTAAAGTAGGCATAATGGGAGGAACCACGGAAGAAATGATGATATCATCCACTTCCCGGTAATCAAGGCCGTTATGCAAAAAAAGATTGCGGAGCACAATCCCGCATTCGTCCACGGTTTGATTCCGGTTGGTGGACAAGCGCCAATGCGCAATTAATTGCTCCCCGGCGTAGACCCCCAGGACAATATTGGTATTCCCCACATCAAGCACCAGCAGCAAAACACTCACCTGCCCCTTCCGATAGCAATCTTCATTAAAGCAAACCTCTAATCACCATCCTCCATCTTGAGAGCAAAGCGCCTCAACAGTGGAGAAAGCGTGGTCACGCCCGCAGCCGCCGGAGGACGGCCCTGGCGACCAGCGCGGCCAGCGCTCCTTTGACCAGGTCGAAAGCAAGAAAAGGCAACAGTCCAATCTCCAGTGCTTTCCCAAGCGTAAGCGGACTGCCTAAATAAAACCGCACCAGCCCGTAAAGATACGGGACCCCCACAGCATACATCGCAATAATTCCCAGCAGCATCGCGCCGAAAATTCTCGCTAAAGACGGTTGCGGTGCCCTTTCGACCAATTTTCCTACCACATAAGCTTCCAGAACAAAGCCCGGCAAAAAACCGAAGGAGGGCTGCAAAAGATAGGTCAACCCGCCATAAGGGGGCTGAGCGAAAACCGGCAAGCCGACCAGCCCCAGTAAAACATAGACGGTCACACTTAAAGCTCCCAGGCGGGAACCTAAAACTGCCCCGGTCAGCAAGACCATCAAGGGTAACAGGCTAAAGGGAACAATGGCCTCCCCGCCAAACCTTACGAAAAAGGAAGTAAGGCATAATAAAGCGGAAAAAAAGGCAACTCTGGTTATTTCTTGAGTGGTAAGCTTCATAAAAAACGCCCCTACATCGTTATTGTTAACCTTATATAATAATCAGGTTAACAATTCTATTGTAGCGGGATTGTCTTTGCTTCGTCAACAAGAAATGACCATTATTCCGCACTGGAAGAAAACGCTTTTTCCGCCGCAATTTTCGTCACGCGATTCTTTTCATCCACAAATACGACGGTGGGCGTATGAGTGGCTACTTTTTCCTCCGGCACCAGGGCATAGGAAATGATAATCACCAGATCCCCCGGCTGCGCCCAGCGGGCGGCCGCCCCGTTCAAACAGACCGCGCCCGAACCGCAGGGACCGGGGATCACGTAAGTTTCCAGCCGCGCCCCATTATTGACATTCACGATTTGTACCTTTTCGTGCTCGGCGATATTGGCCTTTTCCATTAAAACAGTGTCCATCGTGATGCTCCCCATGTAGTCCAGGTTCGCTTCCGTAACTACGGCCCGGTGAATTTTGCTTTTCAGCATTGTCCTAAACATTTTTCATCACATCCGTATTTAACAACATATTATCAATCAACCGGGTTTTGCCGATGTAGACCGCAAGGGCCACCACAACCGGCCGGTCGATACGGGACATTTCTTCTAAGGTATCCGCGTCACATATTTTAATATAATCAATTTGGGCCGCCGGCTCTCTGTTAATTCTTGCCGTCATGGCCTTAATCAGGCGCTCGCTATTGTTTTCGCCCTGCTCAAAACGCTCCTTACAAAGCCGGAGCGCCGCAACTAAACATACGGCTTGCCGGCGTTCCTCCGCCGACAAATAGGTATTCCGGGAACTCATAGCCAGCCCGTCCGCTTCCCTTTTAATGGGGACCATCCTTACCTCGATGGGCATATTCAGGTCGGCCGCCATGCGCTTAATCACCAGGAATTGCTGGTAATCCTTCTGTCCAAAATAGGCGCGCTCCGGTAAGACAATCATGAATAATTTCGTCACCACCGTGGCTACCCCGGTAAAATGGCCCGGCCGGGACACCCCGCACAAGCCTTCGGCAAGCCGCGCCACCTGGACAGTGGTATCCTGCGGGTAATAAGGATACATCTCCTCCCCTTCCGGCGCAAAAATCATGTCCACGCCGGCTCTTTCGGCCAAATCCGCATCCCTCGCCAAATCCCGGGGATAAGTGGCAAAATCTTCCCGGGGACCAAACTGCAGGGGATTAACGAAAATCGACATGACCACCAGGTCGTTTTCCTGTCGCGCCGCCCGCACTAAACTTAAATGTCCCTCATGCAAATAACCCATGGTGGGAACCAAGCCCACCCGGAGCCCTTGTTTCTTTTTTTCCTGCACCCACTGACGAACCTCGGCAATTTTCCGCAAAATCAACATTACTCTTCTCCCCATCCTTTTTCGAAGACTGATTCCTGGCGCTCTGCAGATAAAAGATTGGAAACCGTTGCATCTTGAAGACAGCTTGCTTCTTAATAGAGCCTGGGGATTTCCTCCTCCTTCATCGTGTAGGAATGTTCCGCCGCGGGGAATTGCCCTTTCTCCACTTCCGCTTTATATTGCTTTAACGCTCCGGTGATGTCGTCATGTAAATGGGCATAATTCTTCACAAAGCGCGGTTTCAGATCCTGGGTGATCCCTAATAAATCGTGCCAGACCAGCACCTGCCCGTCACAACCGGAGCCGGCGCCAATCCCGATGGTGGGAATGGATATTTTCTCCGTAATCATAGCAGCCAAAGGCGCCGGGACGCATTCCAGGACAAGGGCAAAAACCCCCGCTTCTTCCAACAGGAGTGCGTCGGCCAAGAGTTTTTCGGCCTGTTCTTTGTTCTTGCCCTGCACCTTAAAGCCACCGAACTGATGAATCGACTGGGGAGTGAGGCCCAAATGCCCCATGACCGGTATCTCCGCGGCAATAATGCGCTTGATTACTTCGAGCCTTTCCTTTCCGCCTTCCAGTTTTACCGCCTGGGCTCCCCCTTCCTTGACCAGCCGCCCGGCATTCAGGATGGCCTGCTCCACCGAAACGTGATAGGAAAGGAAGGGCAAATCCGCCACAACAAAAGTATGGCGGGTTCCCCGGCAAACCGCCCTGGTGTGATGCACCATTTCGTCCATGGTCACCGGCAAGGTGTTTTCGTAACCTAACACTGCGTTCCCAAGTGAATCACCGACTAAAATCATGTCCAGCCCCGCTTCTTCCACCATGCGGGCACTGGGATAATCATAAGCCGTAACCATCGTGATTTTCAGACCCTGCGCTTTTTTCTCCCGTAAGACACTTACCGTAATTTTCTCTGCCATTTCTTTTCCCTCCAATTTTTTTGGTGCTTTAAAATGTTTTAGTTGTGTGTTTTGATGATTTGCGCCAATTCCTGATAAGTTTCTTTACTGATATTATTCCCCTTAAGGGCCAACTCCCCCAAAAAAGAAGACAAAAGGCGGTACACCTTCCTGATCTCCGGTAATTCCGCCTCCAGGACCTGCAAATGAGCTTTGACCACTTCCAGATCCCCCCGGCTAATCGGCCCCGTTAAGGCCTTCGGCAAAGGCAAGGCCGCAATATTATTCACCGTCCCCTCCATTAAAGGAACCAGGGCCCGCCTGGCCTCTTCCTCCTGAAAACCGGCCTTACCAAGGCAACAGACCCCCATGGCGGCCAAAGCAACCACATAATTGGAAACGAGACAAGCCCCGGCATGATAGATTACTTTGCTTTCCGGCGAAGGAAGGATTTTGAGAATCCCGCCCCACTGCTCCACCAAAGAACCGGCCTCCTCAATTAGAGCCGCATCCCCCTGGTAAGTGAAAAAGGAGCCGGGTAAATTCTCAATCGCCTGCTTTACATTAGCAAAACTTTGCAAAGGATGGAGCGAGCCGATCAAGACCCCCTTTTCCCGTAAAGGGGCCAACAATTCAGCACTATGAGCCCCGCTTAAATGAAAAACAGCTTTGGGGCATCCCGGGGGGGCCGTTTTCGCCAAATCTTCAGCGATGCTCTCAATCACGCCGTCCGGCGTCGCAATAAACACCAAATCTGCTTCCTCAGCCATTTGGAAAAGAGTCACCACACGATACTGCTTATCTTGCACGGCGGCCCTTTCCCCCGGGGAAAAGCGCCGGGAGACAACGACAATGTCGTACCCGCGCCGGTCCAGGGTATAAGCTAAAGCCGAGCCTACTCTTCCCATGCCAATAATTCCAACTGTTTTCATCTTGCTTGGGCCAGGTTTTCCCCGCCGGGGAAACACTAGGGCCCCTTCTCTCCCTTCTGTCTCAACTGTCACTGTTAGATGTCCCTGCTGTCACCGGGATATGTAAAAAGCCACCCCAAAAAGAAAGAAAACCTTTCGGGACAAAACCCGAAAGGTAAAAAGCTCAAGGCTTACGGCTAAAAAACCAAATGAAAAAACCCTTCCTTGCTTCCTTCCTTCCGTCTCAGTCCATCTCCTATGGCTCTAAGCGGCACACCTAAAGAAGCTTATTTTATTAACAATCTTGGTTTTAAGCTCTTGATATTACGATTCCCCGCCGGAATATCGTTTATCAAGCATAATTTTAACATCAGCGGCCGAAAATAGCAAGCTGACTTTTTGCTCCGGAACCGCAGCCTGCAGGCGTGCGAAACACTCCGAAGCAATTTCCCGGAGGGGGACCAGCACAAAAGCCCGCTCCTTCATACGGGGATGAGGGATTTGCAGCTTTTTTGTGTTGATTTCCCGGGCACCAAAAAGCAGCAAATCGATATCGATCGTGCGCGGACCCCACCGCACGGTGCGTACCCGCCCCATTTCCTGTTCAATCTGTAAACATTCTTCCAAGGTTTCTTCCGGGCTGAGCTTTGTGGTCCCCATTAAAACAAGGTTTAAAAAATCCGCCTGGGGGACCTGGCTAATCGGCTCGGTTTGGTAGATCCCGGAAACCGCCAGCAGTTCCTCTAAGACCCGTTCACGCAACAGTCCGATGGCGGTAAGCAAATTCTCCAACGGCTTCCCCTGATTGCTGCCCAGCGAAAAATACACCTTTTCGGCTTTAGTACTCATCTCTGCTCCTGATCATTTCTACGCCTGCGTATCCTAAAGGCCCTTTGATGGGGGCCGTGGGTTTTTTGACCCGGACCAAAACCCGGTCCGGCAAAGGCAATTCCATAATCTTGAGAATGATTTTATGGGTCAGATGCTCCAAAAGATTAACCGGCTTTCCTTCCACAATCGCCTTGATATCCTTATAAACCTGTTGATAATTCAGGGTATCATCAACATTATCGCTTTCCGCCGCTTTCGACAAATCGCCCCAGATTTCCACGTCTACTTCAAACCACTGCCCCAGGCTCTTTTCCTCGGGTAAAAGCCCATGGTAACCGTAAAACCTCAATCCGTGCAGAATAATTTTATCCGCTTCTCTCATCATCTCACCGTTCCCTCCTTAATCTCCTGATTAACCTCCTGATAAACCAAACAACCTCGCCTTCCTGCCTAATCCGCCGTCTTTTTAATCGCCTCCAGCACTTTTAAAAGCCGGACGGTTTCCCGCACATCATGGACCCGCAGGATATCCGCCCCCTGTAAGGCGCCCCAGGCGGCCGCCGCCAGGGAGCCTTCCAACCGCTCCTCTACCGGAAGACCCAGGATGTGACCGAGAAATGATTTCCGGGACGCACCCAACAACACCGGTTTTCCTAAAGTGCGCAGGCTCTTTAACCGCTTTAAAACGAGGAGGTTTTCCTCCTGGCTTTTGCCAAAACCAATCCCCGGATCGACAACAATCTTCTCCGGCGGCGCCCCGGCCGTTTCAAAAAGCTTGATTTTTTCCTCCAAACTATCAAGCACATCCGGCACCACATCGTCATCACCAAAGTCTCCGCCGGCATGCTTTTTCGGATGATGCATGATCATCACCGGCGCCTGGTAACGGGCCACCACTTCCGCCATCCGGGCATCATCGCCGGCGCCTTCATAATTGATAATGTGCACCCCCGCCACCAGCGCCTCTTCGGCGACCCGTGACTTCGAAGTATCTATGGAAACCGGCAGGGGAATCTCCGCAAGGAGCTTTTCCAGTACCGGCATTATTCTGGCCAGCTCTTCCTCTTCGGAAACCACCGTATACCCCGGCCGGGTAGACTCCCCGCCCACATCAATCAGGTCGGCCCCTGCTTCCACCATGCTTTGGGCATGGGCCAGTGCCTGGTGGACTTCCTGATATTTCCCACCATCGGAAAAAGAATCCGGCGTCACATTCAAAATCCCCATTACCAACGTTCTTTCCCCCAGGACCAACTTCCGGCCCGGCCATTCCCAAACCACTTTTCGCGGCCGGTTGATTCCTGTTTCCAAAAGCCTGGTGATTTTTTCCGCCAGGGCGCTCAGCCCCCAGGGCTGTTGGGCAAGCTTGTCCACCAATCTTTCGTATACGGCCGGTGTGCCTAAAAGCAGCACATCGGTGTACTCCTGGCTGCAGTTGACCACACCCCTGCTTACCGCCGCTTCGCCTCCTAAGGAGAGCATGTGCTGCTTTAATATATTCGCACAGGGGCTCTTTACTTCCTTCAACAAAAGGGGAAAGATGGCCCCCTTTTTCTCCATAATCTGTACGCCCAGTTTTTCACACCCGATTTTCCTAAAGCAATGCTCCAACTCGGGCTGGTTGTCCAAAGGCAAATAATAGGGTCCCCTCACCACATTCACCTACCCCGTCGATGCGTTGATTATGATTGTATTATAACCTTTGCATAACGCAAATGGTACTGTTTGCAAGATATAAAAAAATAACACCTGTGCAGGTGTTATTTTTTAATCAATTATTACCAGATAACTTGAACGGCGTTATTTACCACATTTTTTGTGTAATTAACCGTCCTGTTAAAG
>DGEB01000012.1:32898-41944 GCA_002385735.1 Peptococcaceae bacterium UBA3937 | reverse complement strand
AGTATATTCGCTACAATTCATAATAAAAAGATTATTAAAAGGTTAAAACTATTTTTCAAATGCCCGTTCTGAGACAAGAAAAAAGCTGAATACCCGGTTTATACCGGACATCCAGCTTTCATTATCCAACAACTACTTCTCTTTTTGCTCGTCCTGGGCTTCATCCCCGGGCTCGTTTATAGCTTCGTCTTTTTTTTCGTCTTGGGTTTCCCCCTGGGGTACATCTTTAGCTTCAACCGGAGGTGCATCTTTGGTTTCGGCGCCTTTATTTTTCTCGCCCAGGAATCCCTTGTTCTTTATCTCCACGCCGCATTGTTTGAGCAATTCCTCAAATTCTTCCGCATCAATGGTTTCCTTTTCCATTAAGGTATGGGCGATCAGGTGCAAGGCTTCCATATTATCCTTCAGCAGTTGCTCCGCCTCTTTGTAACAGGTATCAATGATCCGGCGGGCCTCTTTATCGATGGAATAGGCTACTGCCTCCGAATAGTTCCGGTCGCGGGAAATGTCCCTGCCCAAAAAGACCTGCTCCTGTTTGCGGCCAAATGTAAGGGGACCTAATTCATCGGACATCCCATACTCGGTAATCATCTTCCGTACTAACTCCGTAGCCCTTTCCAGGTCATTCTGCGCGCCCGTGCTTACCTCGTTCAAAACAAGCTTTTCAGCCATCCGGCCGCCCAACAACATGGTGACCTGGTTGAGCAGATGGGATTTCGTCATATAGTTACGGTCTTCCTTCGGCAGCAGCAAAGTATAACCGCCGGCTCGTCCTCTGGGAATAATCGAAATCTTATGCAGGGGGTCGGTGTGGGGCAACAGAGCCGCCAGCAGACCATGCCCCGCTTCATGATAAGAAACGAGCTTCTTTTCAAAGTCGCTAATCGTCCGCGCTTTCTTTTCCGGTCCGGCAATTACCCTTTCAATGGCATCCTCCAGTTCGGCCATGGTAATTTTTTTGTAATCACGCCGGGCCGCCAAAAGGGCAGCCTCATTAAAGAGATTGGCCAAATCCGCCCCGGTGAAACCAGGCGTCCGCCGGGCCAGGATTTCCAAATTAACATCCTCGGCCAGGGGTTTCCCCTTTGAATGAACTTCCAGGATTTCCTTGCGCCCTTTCACATCGGGAATATCCACCACAATCTGCCGGTCAAAACGTCCCGGGCGCAAAAGCGCCGGATCCAGGATGTCCGGCCGGTTAGTGGCGGCCATCACGATGATCCCTTCGTGATCACTGAAGCCATCCATTTCCACCAGCAACTGGTTCAAAGTTTGTTCCCTTTCGTCATGGCCGCCGCCTAAGCCGGCGCCACGCTGCCGTCCTACCGCGTCGATTTCATCGATAAAAACAATACAGGGGGCATTTTTTTTCGCGGTTTCAAACAAATCTCTTACTCGGGAGGCCCCTACCCCCACAAACATCTCTACGAAATCGGAGCCACTGATACTAAAGAAAGGAACCCCGGCTTCACCGGCTACCGCCTTCGCCAACAAAGTCTTGCCTGTACCAGGCGGTCCAAAAAGCAGGACCCCTTTGGGGATTTTGGCCCCTAACTCGGTAAATTTCTTGGGATGCTTTAAAAACTCCACAACCTCTTCCAACTCTTCTTTTACTTCATCCGCACCGGCCACATCCGCAAAAGTGATTTTCTTTTTCTCATCATTATGGAGCCGGGCCCGGCTTTTGCCGAACTGCATCACCCGGCTGCCGCCGCCCTGGGTCTGCTGCATCATGAAGAACATGAAGGCGATGAGTAAAAGCAAAGGCAAAAAGGAAGTCAACACATTCGCCCAAAAGGAGGTTTTTGGAGCCTGTTTGTGTTCAAAATTAATATCTTCCTTTGATTTAATCAGTTTCAGGAGATCTTCGTCATCAGGAGGTCCTACTAATTCGAATTGTTTCGTATTATTCAAGGTCCCCGTGATAATCCGGGCATCGTCCTCTTGAATAATCGTTATTTTTTTGATTTCCCCTTTTTCCAAGGCTTTATAAAAGGCCGTATAATTGTTATTAAACGGGTCTTCTTTGGGGGGAGCATCGCTTAACCTGGTAAAAATGGTAAAGGCAACCAACACAATCAATAAATAAATAGCGACGTTTTTAAATATCCGGTTCACGTGGTTCCTCCTTCCACTCGTCTATTTCCAAATAAATATAATCTAACCCATTTACTTTATCATATTACAAAGATTTTTTCAAATTATCCGGCACAGCCGTTGGCGCTCTTTTCCCTCACTCCGCCTCAAGCACCGTTAAAGCCACATAGCCGCTTTTTTCCCCGCTTTCGTGCCCACAAAAAGCGGGTGGGAGTTGGGAACCAACCACCGCGCTAACCACTTTTAATTGCGGTATCCAAATAATAATATCTTCCATACAAATTAATAAAATCCTGTCACGAATCCGCCGCGGAATTTTTTTTTCGTTGAATAAGGTCTTGAGCTTTTTCGTCCCGTTTAAACCGACGATGGCGATGCGATCACCGGGTTGGCGGGAACGAACCACCAACTGGGGTAAGGCGCCCGTATAAGGAAGATAAAGGGTGGCCCCCGGCTTTGTTGCAGCGCCGCCGGTGGACTGCCGGGAAATATCCTGCCGGTCCACCAACTCGGCGCAAATTTTTTGCCCCGTTTCCGGAAGGATTGTTTCCCCGGGGATCCTCAGCCTTTGTTCCTGAAGCGGACCGGTCCCCTTTTCTCCTGCCGCCTCCGGCGCCCTGACCTCATGGTAAAAGGGAAGCCCGGTATAGCCTTTCTCCACCCGAATCCGGCCGGGGAGGTGCAGCACCTTCCCGGTCTCTCCCTTATCGGCAAGCCGGCGTACTTCTTCCACATGTCCAAACCCTAAACCTTGCATTTTCCTGATCTCCTGTTTCTCTCCAGTCTTGCTTTTGGCGCCGGCTCTTTGGTGGGCCAGACGGATCAGCCGCCTTTGCATACTGGGATGAAGCTGCTTCCAGCCTTCTAAACTTAAAAAGCTTCCTTCTTTGTCGACCCGGACGAATTCTAACGCCAACTCCCGAGCCTTTTGTTGTAAATAAGCCTCGTCCCCCTGGATAATCCGGGCGGTCCTGTTCAATGTAGCGATCAAATTCGGATTGATTTTTTCTTCCAGCCAGGGAAGCACCAGATTACGAACCCGGTTCCGCAAATAGCTGTTGTCCTGATTACTGGGGTCCCGCCGCGGAACAAGCCCGTTTTTTTGGCAATAGCTTTCAATTTCCGCTTTTCTTAAAAAAAGGAGCGGTCTGATCAAAGGCGGATTGACCGGCAAAAGCCCCTGCAGACCTTCCAGGCCGGTCCCCACCAAAAAATGCATCAACAGGGTTTCGGCCTGGTCATCGGCCTGATGCCCCAGGGCGATTTTTTGCGCTCCCAGGCCGGTACGCAACTGAAGAAAAAAGTTTTTCCGCGCCAAATGCCCGGCTTCTTCAAAGGAGAACCCTTTTTCCCGGGCTAAGGCCGGCACATCAATCTTCTTTACGGTACAGGGCAGCCCCCACCGGCGGGCGGTTTCCTGCACCCAAGCCGCCTCTTCTTCCGCTTCCTTTCCCCGCAGGCAATGATCCACATGGGCCACATGCAGGCGAAAAGCCAGCTCTTCCTGCAGGGTAGATAATAGGTGTAGAAGCGCTAAAGAATCCGGTCCGCCGGATACTCCCACAATTACCAGCTCGCCCGGTTCAATCATCCGGTATTCAATTAGCGTAGCTTTTACTTTTTCCCGCATCTCTTCCATCCGTCCGCTTTCCTTTTCCGTTTCCTTTTCTTTTGTGTTTTTGTTATTCAGTATTACCTTTTTGTTACCGCCTACCGCTGCTTTCTATTCTTTTCTCCACAGAAAAAGAGACTCCTGCTTCAGAGAAGTCTCTTTTTCTTGCCTTGTTTCTTGCTTGTTTTTTGCCTTCTTTTTTCTCGCCGATGGGCGCAGCACTGAATTGAATTCCAAGGACCGGCCGCTAAATGACGCTGCTTTGCTCCAAACGGGCCACCAGGACACACATGTCATCGGCGGCACAATTCCCGGCAGCCCTTTTGGCAACATACAAAAGAGAATCCGCCAGGGTCTGGGGGTCATTGCTGTTGACCTGCTCCAAAAGGTTCTCCAACCAGTCTTCCGGTCCTTCCACCCTGGCAAGGTTGTCCCAGACGCCGTCACTCATCATCACAATACTGTCCTGCGGTTTAAGGGCATGCCGGAAAACTTGCGGCTCGACTTCTTCCAGGATGCCCACCGGCGGGGACGAGGATTTGACCACCTTCAGACCTTTGGAGGAAAAAAGGAGCGAAGGCACCCCGCCAATCTTGATGAAATCGCACTGCCCGTTGATTTGGTTGATTACCACCAAATCCAGGGCCGCAAAACTCTCCCGGGGCGATTTCAAAAGTAAAATCGTGTTGACCGTGCGGATGGCCATTTGCGGCGCGAAACCGGCCAGCAACAGTTTTTCCAACATCCTTACCGCCGCGCTGCTCTCCTGATAGGCTTCTTCTCCTACCCCCATCCCGTCACACATCATCAAGGCAAACTGATGATGAGGCAAGGTCAAGGCGGAACAAAGATCCCCCGAAACGGTAACGCCCTCCTTGGGGCACTGGGCCTGCCCAATCGTCACTTGCAAAACCCGGCTGGGCACTAAGGAATAGGAACACAAGCCACCCCCGCTTTCCTTTTGCTCCGTGCAAAAGCGCTGTTTTAACACATAGGTCCGGTCCAGAATTTGGGAAACATTCGGCGCCACCATGGCCGCGCACCAGTTTTCGTTGGCGCAAGGTTTCTGCAGGATTTGGATCTCGCTTTCCCCGTCGTGATGCGCCAGTACCCGTAAAGTAGCCACTTCAAAGCCTTTTTCCGCCATTTTTTGGCCGAGGAAAGCCTCGGTTGCCGCATCAACCCGAACTCCTTTCTTGATTTCCGCGGAAAAATCCTCCACAATTTTCGCCAAACCTAATAGTTGCCGATTGACCATCCCGTGACAGGCCTGCAGGCGTTTTTCATAGGCCCGCACCACTTTCAACCCTTCCAACTGGGAATGCAGAGCCACGTTTAACTCCCTCAGCCGCACGCACCTTCGTTTTAGTTCATGGCCAAAGTCTTTTTCCGCAATCTGCCCCTCGGCCTCTAATTTCGTACAAACCTCTAAAAGCGCCTGATAGGTTTTGTAAAAATCCTGTTCCCAGCAAATTCTTTTTAAACTGCAGCCGTTACATACCTGGGCGGTTACTTTATGAAAAAGAAAGGTTATTTCGTTTTTCTCCGGCCGGACATTGTGCTGTTTATCCAAAACCTCCTCGATCTCGTAAAAAAGCCGTGCGATTTTTTCCAGTCGATTGGCGTAATAATGGTTCGCGTCCACAGCGCCCTCCAGGCCGGCCGTCAACTGTTCCTGCGCGTTTTGGGTTTCATGGGCGAAGGGAAGGCGCAGGAATAAAAAGGCCCCCACCGCCACGGCCGTTTCTTTTAAAGATTGAACAATCACCACGTCCTCGGCAAAAAAGAAAGAAAGGAGCAGATTGGCCAAGGCGAAACCAACAATTACGCCCACTTTGCGGAAACTGCAGAAAATCCCGCCCAGCAAGCCACTCAGCGCATAGTAGGCGACCGGTCCCAAAGTCACCACGCCCTGAATGCTGGGCGCAAGCCCTACTGCGGCTCCAATGGCCGCCCCTCCCCCCGGCCCGGCCCAAAAAGCGCCCCATAAAACCAGCCAACGGCTAATGACGCTTGGCAGCCCAATGCCGAAAAAGGAAAAACCGGCGATTCCCGACAGGATGCCCAGAACAACCAGCCCCAGGCTTGTCCGTTCTTCGGCCGTAAGGAAGCCCCCGGCCTTTACTTTTTCCAAAGCCAGGAGGGACGTGTTCATCACCATGGACAAAATTGCTATAAAGACCGACTCGAAAAGAATAGCCACCCACACATAGGGCTCACCCTCCGTAAAAAAGACAATGCTTCCCCGGCAAAGCAAATGAATCCCGAAAATCAACGCCGGCACAATCAGCCAGTGTAATTCTTCTTTTTTGTAACAGGAAAAAACACTGAACAAAAGCGCGAGGCTTGCCAAATACCCTAAGACCGGTAGCCCGTGCACGGTAAGCAAGGTCCCCAACAACACCCCGCCAAAAGCAAATCTTCGCCAGTGGGGGCTGCTGAGACAAATGCCGGCCAAATAACTCACTCCAAAGGGATAGAGCTGCCCCATCACCATGGCACGGGCCAGGATACTGCCGAAAAGCGATACAAAAAGCGGCGTTAAATAAGCCGGATTCAGCAAATTAATGCGGAGCCTCTCCAGGGTCAGAGGCCGGGAAAGACCGGACAAGCCTTTTAACAATTGGCAACACCACCTCATCATCCTTAACAAAGCTTAGTATCATTATAAGTCATTTGTCTGGTAAAATTTGGCACTTTATGTTTGTCCGGCCAAGTTTTTTCCGACAGAAATCATACTTTAATGGTGATTACCGTCATCCTTTGCTTTTCCCTGGACCCATTCGCTTTTTTCAGCCAGCGGGCACAGGGTTTGCACCTGGGAGGAGCCTCCCTTTTTGAAAGTTCTTCTCCTCCGGCGTCTTTCCCCCATGCTCCCGGCGCGCTCCGTTCCTCGCTTTCATGCTCTAACTCCATCGCCAGGCAGAACCGTTCTTTTTCGGAATACAGGAAAGTTTGCTCATAGACCGGGGTTAGTTCCCCTTTTTCCCTTTCCGCCGCCAACGCTACCGGCAAAAGCGCTTCGGCGCCGTTTTCCAATAACGCCTTTTCTTTTTCCAGATGGGAAGCGATCCCAAAGCGGGCGCCCCCTTCGCGGGCGCTCACGTAAATTACCGAAAGCCGCCGGAGGTATTCCCAAACCAGCTTTTGTTCCTGCGTGTCATAACTAAAGCAGGGAAAGGCCCTCTCCACAGCTACGCCCAACACTTCCGCCGGCGCATCATCCTCCATCCGCAGGAGCAATTTATTCTCCCGGACACTGGTCCAAAGCTTCCCGGGCTCCTTTGTCAACCGGAAAGCGGAGGGTAATTCCGCGCCTGGCTCCGCCTGGGGCTTTGGGGGCCGGTCGGACGACTCCTCTTTATCTTCCCCCAGCTTGATGACCACTTCCAGTAACAAGGTATATAAGCCCACCTGCGCCCCATGAATTTTCAAACAGACCGGCTTAATCCGGCCGGCGCATTCCTGCACCCAACACCGCCACGGCGCCTGCACCTTCCAGGTCCGTGCCCCTTTTGTCTTTTCCGCTCCCGTTTCTTTTTCCGCCCCTGTTGTTTTCCCGACCTCCGCTCCTTCCTCTGTCCCTACTGTTTCTTCTCCCTTCGTCCTTTCCTTTGCTCCCGCTGCCCCCGTTGCTTCCTTTTTTTCCTCGGTGTCTTTTTCCCCCAGGGGAAGAAATGAATCTTTCGGCAGTTCATTACCGTTTAGTAATAAAGAAGGAAAAAGGGATTTTTCGGTCACTTCCGCCTGCCGCCGCCAGAGTTGGGCCAGCAGGGAATTTTCTTCCCCTTTTTCAACGGCAGAACGCTCTTCAACCATCAGCTCTTCCCGCCAGGCCTGTTCCGCCGAAAAGGTCAACTGGTCCGGACCGTTCTCCTCATAATCAACCTTCAACCGGATCTGCCCGCAGAAAAGCTGGGCCGACTCCTTTTCCGCCGTCAATTCACCGCAAAAATCCTCCAGGACAACTTGCTTTAATTGCCGGATCGGACGGTCCGCTACTTTTTCCTTCCAGCGCAGAATGAGCCAGCTTTCCCCTTCGGCGGCAAGGACTTGCCAGGGGAATGAATGTTTTTCCGGGCAGAGGAGTTTTTCCGGTCCCGCTTCCAGTCTTTCCAGCCCTCTCATCATAGTTTTTCCCTTCCTTCTTTTTCTTGCTCCGCTTCCTCTTCTTCCCACAACCATTGTTCCAAATCAGTAAGGCATTGGTCTTGCCAGGTCAATTCATATAAGTAATTTTTTAGTTTTTCCGCCAGGACCGGGGCCTTTTCCTGTCCGGCACAATACTGCCGGGTATAAAGCCAAAAACGGCTGGGGAAAGCCAAATCCGCCAGTAAATACTGCTTTTCACTGGGCCGTAACGGCAAACACGCCCGGTAATGCCGAATCGTCTCCCGCGCCACTTCCCGGTTCCATTGCTGCAAAGGCAGATACATCTTTAACAGCAGGGCTAAACTACTAATCAACGGCCCCAACTGCCAATCGGTTGTTCTTAAAATAACGATTCCCTCCCTGGTCTGCCAAAAGTTCTCTGCCGCCAAATTAGCAAGCAAAAAGCCCACCGGCATATTTCCCCAGTCCGCACCGGCCAGCACGATTTTTTCAAGGGCTTCCTGCCCTCTTGCATAAAGGTCCGGGAAATTCTCCACATAAAGGCGCTCAAAATCGTTGGTCGCTCCGTTTTCCCGCCAAAAATGAAAGGGCTTCAATAATTCGGTCAACTTTTCCTGCCGGCCTTTTAACCAGAGGCCCGCTTGTTCGTCCAGCGATAGTTCTTCCGGCGCTGGTTCGCCCGGTAATTGTTGGCCTGATAGTTGTCCACCAGGGACCGGAAGATAGTTGTGTTTATACAGCGCCGCCAATCCACGGGCCACCGCCGGCAAGGTTTCTCTTTTGTCCATTTCCGGCGGCGTCCCCGCGACCCATTCCGTCAGATAAAAAACACCTTCCTCCCGCCGGATGAAACTTTCTCCCTGGGAAGTTTTCCTGATGGTCAACACCTCCGCGCAGCCCTTTGCTTTGACCTGCTCCTGCCAGGCCAAAGCCAGCCGTACCCGCTCCGGATCTTTATGTACTTCCCATAAAGCATAACCGGCCTCGCTTTCCGGATCCCGGGACAAAAGCCAACCATCCTTCATTTTTGCGGCGGACATTCCTTCCAACCCCAACTCCGGCTCGTATTGGGACCGGATTTGGGCCAATAAGTCCTCCTGCTGCTTTTTTGGCTGCTCCTTCATGTTGCTCCTCCCTTCGACCCACAAATTCCTCGCTCTCCATATCCTATGTGGGAAAACACCGGAAAGTGCGGGAGAAAAACAACTGCCGGGGAAGATCGCC
>DGEB01000012.1:18170-32711 GCA_002385735.1 Peptococcaceae bacterium UBA3937 | reverse complement strand
ATAAAAAAACAAGCTCACCTTTTTACTAAAGCAGGTAAGCTTGTTATTAAGCTATCAGCTGTTTGCGGATGCTTTTTTTCGTGAGGAGCGCTTAATAATCTTCGTTAGAAGCCCCGTCCAGGCTTTGACAACTCCGCAGCGTACAAGGAAAGCCGCAAAGGGGACATTCCTTGGCATCACTCGGCCCCCGGGAAAAAGTATGACCGCAATTACTGCATTTAAAACTCCTTTCCGCATTATCCGGTTTCACCCCGACTCACCCCCTTCTGAATTAGGATGAGCCACGCCCCGCCTTCTTATGCGTTCATGCCTTTTTTATGCGTTAAATTTATGGCACTGCCTCGTTTCCTTTCAAAAGTTCCTGCCAAAATATTCCGTGCAATAAATCCTGGTCGCTCACCGTGAGTTCTTTTTGCCGGAAAAAGGTCATAATTGCCAGCAGGATCTGCAGCCCCGCTACAATAATATCTTCCCGGCCCGGCGTAATCCCCGCCACTTTGAGCCGCTGGGCCGGCTCGAGGACCTGTAAACGCCGGTAAATCGCTTCTATCTCCTCCAAGGGCAGCATCAGCCCCTGCACCCGATCCGCATCATAATCAACCATCTCCAGTTGCACCGCGGCCAAAGTGGTCGCCGTGCCTCCTACCGCGACTAAAGAAAGCGCCCGCGGGTAAGCAAAGCCCGCCAGCCCTTCTTGCAAAATCCTTTGCAACTCCGCATCCGTACGGGGATGCTCATAAAGGCGCAGGGCCCCTAAGGGCAGGCTTGTTAGCTGCAATTTCTGAGGCTCTGTCCTTACCGAAAACTCGGTGCTTGCCCCTCCGATATCCACCACAAGAGGAATCCCGGGCGTTTTTAACCCCTGTACGGCCCCGCTATAACTCCATGCGGCCTCTTGCACGCCGGAGATAACCTCTAAGTCCCAGTTCAACCGTCTTTTGATTTTTTCCACCAGTTCCTCACGGTTTGCGGCTTCCCGGACCGCTTGGGTAGCCACCAGCCGGACCCCTTGGACCGGAAAGACGGAAATAATGGCCGCAAATTCTTCCAAAGCGGCTACGGTCCGCTCCATGGCTGCCGCCGACAGCACCTTATGCTGTTCGTTCATTCCTTCCCCCAGGCGCGTGATCCGCAGCGCTCTTTGCACGGTCTGGCATCTTGCAGCATGGGGGTTATAGCTTGCGATCAGGAGTCTTGTGGAATTGGTGCCAAGATCCATGATGGCCCACATGGCGTCTTTTCCCCTTTTTCATCCATATTTTCTGCATCAACATGAAAACACAACAGGCACTCCGCTCGGAGTGCCCATCAAGCGCGTCCCATCTATATATCAATCTAGTATCGGCTGGAGCCCCGTCCCCCTCTCTTGGCATCGGTGCTTTTTCGGAATTCCTGCTGTTTCTCATCACTTTCTTTTAAAAATCTGGCCAGCTTATCCTCGAAAGACTCGTTGCTGGTGCGGGATCTGGCCCTGTCGCTGTGGCTTTCGGTGTCTCTTGGGTTCGCCTGTTTAATCGAAAGACCAATTTTGCCGTTGGCATCGATGTTGATAACCTTTACCTTAATCCTTTCCTGTTCTTTTAAATAGTCTTTGACGTCTCTAACATAGGTATCGGCCACTTCGGAAATATGGACCAAACCTGTGACACCGCCGGGCAATTCGACAAAAGCACCGAAATTAGTAATACCGGTAACAACTCCTTCAAGTATTGCCCCCACTGATACTGACGACATATGAAAATATTTCCCTCCATAAAATAAAGATATGCATACAAATTATATCCTAGTAATTAAAGTGGTGTCAACCGTCATTTTCCTGCTTCACCAGGAAGCCAGAAGGACCGAAAACACCATTAACCGGGGCAACCGTGGGTGATTAGCTCAGTCCAGGATCTGGGTTACGTCCAGATCTTTCGGCCGCGGCAGTTCCTTTCCGGGGACCGCCGGAACAACTAAAATCTCGCCGGGTTTGACCATCCCCAGGCTTTCGCGGGCCAATTTTTCAATCACCTCAGGGTCTTCCAGGGCATCGCGCTCCGCCTCAAGCTGCTCCTTTTGATTTAACAGCATTTGCTGCTCTTGCCTGGCTTCGTCGATCTCCGCCTGAACCTGCCAGATCTGATAGAAACTCATTAGAAAAGCGCAAAAAAGGTAACATCCCAAGCCCAGAAAAAAAACCCTTAGAAAGCGGGATGCTTTTTTTCTTTTTTTCCGTTTCATCTGTATCTTCAATGAGCCCACTTCCTATTTACGGAGATTACTACATCGTTTTAAAATTCTACATTGCTTTAATAAAATCCTGCTTTTCCCCCGCAAAGACCGGAAAAGTTTTGCGCCCCTCGCCAGGGGCTTGCCGAAAATCTTCCCCAGCGCTCCCAAACCCCGGCGGACCGGTGGCCCCAGGAACTTAAAATAAAGGAGCACCCCCAGCACCATGGCCAAAAAGACGTAAACCCGCACTTCCCCCCAGTTGACCAGCATCAAAAAGCAAGCCGTCAAAACGGTGGCCAGCAGCCAAAAAAGAAAATCACCCAGGCTTGTACCCCGGTTCCGAAATGAACAGATTTTTCTTGCCTGCTGATAACAGTCTAAAAGAAAGCCCAGCATCACTCCCCAGAAGATCTCCAAAACAAAAACCGCAATTTGTTGTAAAACAGGCATGCCCACCCACCCCGCTTCTTTACGGTCTCGTCGTCCTCAGCCCTGGCGTGGTGTTTTTCTCCGTTCACCTGAACAACCTGGCCAGGATTCCCTTCCCGGTGGCCTTGAGCTTGGCCTGTTTGTCCTCAACAAATTCCAGACTGTTCACCAGTCCTTCAATGGACAACAACTCTTCCTCCAGATTGAGCTGCGTAATATGCAAACCTTCGCCTTGGACCACCAACGGCCCCATTTTGCTGCTGGCAATCACCTCTTTCTCGTCAAAACTCTCTACTGCCGTGACCCCGTTTATTTTTACCTTTTCCCGATTACTTAAAACCATCTGATAAAGAGGAGTGTCCCGGTTTTCCATCTGCCCTTCCCCCCTGCGAAGCGTTTTTAGTAATCTTTATGCGCCGGGGAGAAAATTATTCCGGGCTGGCTCAGCGAAAAACCTGGTAATGCTGTCCGTCTTTCCCTTTGCGGGTGACGATTTGCTCGTAGGCTTCGCTGCTTCCAATATTCTCATCCCCATGAAGATACATGTCGTCATAATCAAGCACACTGCCCAGGTCGCTGGGGGAATTGCTGGTGCCGTATCTGGCCACTGCCTGCCAGGCATCCTCTCCGTCAAAAGCGTTGTTATCCACCTGAGCATGAAAATCCTGCAGCCCTCCGAAAGGCAGTTCCATTACTTCCTCTTCCACCGGTCGCCCGGCTCTTCCCTGTTCCTCATGCTGCCGCTTGCACTCCTGACACCAAACGGTATAAGGGATAGCCTCCAGTCTTTCGGCGCTGATTTCCCGCCCACAAAACCGGCAATACCCGTAAGTCCCTTCCCGAATGGCACTTAGAGCGTCATTAATCATCGCCAGCCGGTCTTCGGTAAACAGAACCAGTCCCAGGTCCTTCTCCCGCTCAAAAGTCACATCGCCGATGTCCCCGGGATGATTATCATAAACAGAAAGCTCCTCCACGGAACTGCCCTGGGGTGTTCTTAATCCTTCTTTCATCCGTAAAGCCCTTGCGGTTTCTTCCCCTTTCATCCTTAAAAGATCCTGCTCGATTCTGACTAATCGCTCCTGTTCCATTTGCTTTTTGCGCCCCCTTTTTCCTGTTAGTCCCATTCCTTTTCAATCCGGACGCCTTTAAAAAAGTACCTGATAATCTCCTCCGGTGACTTCCCTTGCTCCGCCAGCGCTCTGGCCCCCCACTGGCTCATTCCTACCCCGTGACCAAAGCCTTTCCCGGCCACCAGTAATTTCCCGTTCGCCACGGAAAACTTGCTTAATAAAGTGGACCGCATCACTTCACTGCCTAAGGCCAACCGTAAGGCCGGCGCGCTCACGGACACTTTCCCGATTTGCACGGTCATCGCCCGCCCGGAAGGACCGCGCCTGGTAATCTTGACGGAACTGATGGCCCCCGGGTCCTGTCCGGTGGTCTCTTGCACGGCCGCCCGGACCTTTTCCAAAGGGATTTCGGCCTGCCACACCTTGTTTTCGGGGGGACTGAGCGCTGCTCCCGGGTCCTTAACACTTCGCACATAGGGACTGGGTTCTTTGGTATAGGCTAAGCCTTCTTCTGCCGAGGCCGCCGTAATGCCCCCGGCATCGGCAAAAAACCACGCCTTGATGTAATCACCCTGGTACTTGACCACTTCCCCGCGGGTTTTTTCCACCGCCTTGACTACCGTATCGTTAATCCGCTTAGGGTCATAAGCCTGAAATTCTTCCACGCTGGTGGAAGCATCCGTGCCCCGGGCCGGCACGCCCCCGGTATTTTTAATCCGTTCCATGGTAAAGGTCCGCGCCAAAATAGCCTGGGCCGCCAAAGCGTTTAAGGGCCAGTTGGGATCCATCTCCGCCGCCACCACCCCTTGGAGATACTCCTCCATTTTCAACTGCTTCGTCTCCCCGGTTTCCGCAATATACAAAGAAATCGTCGGTTCCTCTTTAAGTTTCTCCCGGTCCATGGGCCTGCGCTGCGCCCCGGCGCAACCAACACACCCCAACCCAAAGCTCAGCAGTAATCCAACTGTGATCAGACAAACCGCGCTCTTCTGAGGATGACCTTTTTGATGGTTCTTTTTTCTTAAAAATCTTTTTATTGCAAAAAACATTTTTAACCCTCCCTTTACGAACCTTTCATAATGCTAGTTTGGCTCAACCGGGAGGGTTTCTATGAATGCCAATTTTACGCAAGCCGCATCTTGCTTTTTCTATTCAATGATCTGATACAAACCGGAAGCTTCTTCGGCCCGCACGTTTTCTTTAAGGGCCATAACCCGCACTTTGACTTGCCTGGCGCCAAAGCCGATCTCGATGAGGTCCCCTTCCTTCACTTCCGTACTGGGCTTCGCCACCCGCCCATTCACGGCCACCCGGCCCGCGTCGGTCGCTTCTTTGGCCAAGGTGCGCCGTTTGATCAGGCGCGATACCTTCAGGAATTTATCTAATCTCATCTCAGCACCTCTCCTCAAAACAACGCTTATTTCTTTTGCAGCCTTTAAAGTAATTTTACCCTAACCTTTCTTCCGGAACAAAGCAAAAAAATCAGGTTCGATACGGAACCTGATTTTTTTGTTTATCCCTTCAGTTTAAAATTATGTACTATGCCAAGAAAATAATCTTGTTTATTTTGCCACAGCATCCTTTAAGGCTTTACCAGGTTTGAAAGCAGGTACTTTGGCCGCAGGAATTTTGATTTCTTGTCCGGTTAAAGGATTGCGACCGGTCCGTGCAGCGCGCTTTCTTACTTCAAAGGTGCCGAAACCTACCAGTTGTACTTTGTCCCCGGAAGCTAAAGCCGCCTCAATACTGCCTAATACGGCCGATAAAGCTTTTTCCGCATCTTTTTTTGTCATTTCGGCTTTTTCAGCAACTGCACTCACTAATTCTGTTTTGTTCAAGACTATCCCTCCCATAATATATTTATAATTCCCTTCTTAATTTCGCTAAACTTTTCCAAAATCCTTCTTTTCCAATAAAGTTTTTCTTAATAAATCCTTATAAACCGTGGGATTTGGCTTTTTCCCAGATTCTGTCAAGTGCTTTAAGGTCTAATTCTTCCCATTTTTGCCCTTTTTCGACAACTTCATCCTCAATATAGTTAAATCGGCGGATAAACCGCTGCACCGCTTTTAATAAAGCAACCTCCGCGGAAAGATCCAAAAAGCGGGCCACATTCACGACCGCAAACAGTAAATCCCCTAGTTCATCCTCCCTGCGGGCCAGAAGCCTCGCTTTCTCCTCTTCCACTTCACCCCCATTGCTGATTTCTGCTTTTAATTCCTGCAGTTCTTCCTCCACCTTAGCTAGCGATTCCTGAACTTCCGACCAGTCAAACCCTACTTTTCGGGCTTTTTTCTGTACCTCTTCCGCCATTAACAAGGCCGGCAAATGCCGGTTGACACTGTCCAGCACCCGTTCTTTAGCTACATTATTTCCTTTTTCCTCTTTTTTTATTTTCTCCCAGTTCCTGATAACATCATCAGCATCGTGAACCACCACTTCCCCAAATACATGAGGATGCCGGTGAATCATCTTCGCCGTTACTCTCTCCACAACCTCGTTAAGATCAAAATCGCCCCGCCGCTGGGCCAAGGCCGCGTGAAATACTACCTGCAGCAGCACATCGCCCAGTTCTTCCTTTAACTCTTCCATATCCTCGTCATCAATTGCTTCCAGCACTTCATAGGTTTCTTCCAGCAAACACCGTTTCAGCGTGGCATGAGTCTGCTCCCGATCCCAGGGACAACCGTCCGGGGCTAAGAGCCTGTCCAAAACCGAAGCCAAAGGATCCAGGGGATAACGGCAGACCGTATCTCTGCCCGGCAGGGGCGGGACATACACCGAAGTTAAATGATCAAAACCGGGCCAATGGTCCAATTCACAAAGGGGCACCGGCACCAGTTTTTCCTGCCCGGGAATCCCGGCCGCTTGAATAATCTTCACCTGGTGTTCAGCCGGATAGAGCTCCAGTAAAGTGAGTTTCAACTCCGACGCGACCAAACGGTTATACACCTGGGTAAAAAGCTGATGGCAAGCCAAATTGAGCCGGCCAGGAGTCACGGTTAAGGTGTCCCAAATCGCAAAGCCGGCGGTCAAATCAATTTGCAGCAGATTCAGGATGCTGTCCACAAAACTAATGCCGGCATAAACATTTACGCGCACCCCTGCCCGGGGAGCCCTTTCCAACAATATTTCTACCGACTTTTCGCCGACCAAAGGATGCCCCGGCACCGCATAGACGATTTTTTCCACGGGCGGCTCCGCCTTGCAGCGGGCAAGTAAAGTCTCGGCGATTCCCGCATAAACTTGCTCAAAACTGGCTTTTTCTTCGTAAAGGTGATCAAAAGTTTGAAATGGGATGCCCTGGGCCCGCAACTGTTCCACCATGGGATGCCTGGCCGTGCGTAAAAAAATGAGCTCCGCACTATTTAACAGTTCCCAGGTCTCCAGGGTTAATTGGGAGAAACTGCCCGCGCCCAGACCCACTACGAATATTTCCTTCAATCGTGTCATCTCCTTCCCAAGATAATGATACCACATTCGAAAAAAAGAAAACCAGAGCGCAAAAAGAAAAAGGCGGTACTTGGCACCGCCTTCCCTGTTCCATAACCTGATTACTCCATGAACCGCTTCCTTCTCTACTGCTGTAATGCTTATTGCGCCATTCTTTACTGCTCCATTTGTTTGGCCAGAAAAGAAGCCGCCGTCTCCGCTAACTTCATTTCCAGATCCGTAAACTTGACATTGGATTCTTTCGAAAAAATAAGGACTGCTCCAATCGGGTCTCCTTCGGCAATAATCGGCGCAATTACTTCTGCCGTATACTTGCATTCGCCGCCTTCATCCGTCGAACAAATGGCGCAATAAGGATGTTGACCGCTTTCATTAATTAAAACAGCCCTTCTTTCATCCATTACTTTTTCGACCGCCGGTCCAATTCTTTTGTTCAAATACTCCTTTTTCGGCCCGCCGGCTACGGCGATAATCTGGTCCCGGTCCGCAATACAAGAGATATGTCCTGTCGCTTCATAGAGCGAATCAGCAAATTCCTTGGCAAAATCCCCCAGCTCGCCAATCGGAGAGTATTTCTTTAGAATAACCTCCCCTTCTCTATCTACAAAAATCTCTAAAGGATCTCCCTCGCGGATGCGGAGGGTCCTGCGTATTTCCTTCGGTATGACCACTCTCCCCAAATCGTCGATGCGGCGAACGATCCCGGTTGCTTTCATCCCGTCACCTTCTTTCCTTTTTGGTAATTAAGGGATTCTTTAAAGATAGTATATATCTTTGACCTGTTATTTATTCTTTTTTCCATCAATGCAAATGATGTGCATGGCCTCCTTTCTTAGCCTTTTTTTCCTGCCTCTATCATTGTTTGTTCCCGGGAAGTTTTTTATACCGAAAAAAATACCCTTGCGCATCATGAGATGCCGCAAGGGTATGCCGCTATGCTTGCTCTGGAGAATCTTTATTCTTGCTCCCCATCGGAAGCAGAATCAGCATCGGAAGCGGGAGCTTCAGAGGGAAGATCCGCTTCGGCTTCTTCTTCACCAGTCTTGTCCTTCTCGTTCGCCGACGATAAATTCTTCTCGATCTCGGCTTTTTCCATTAGATCGTTTTTGTATTCCTCAAACTTAATGCTCTTTTCCCGCGCCAGGAATTGCTGTTCAATCCAATCCTTGACCTCTTCAAAAGTGGACTGTTTTTCTTCTTCCCGGCTTTCAAGCTTGATGATATGGTAGCCGCCAACCGTTTGGACCGGAGTTTTGGTATAATCCCCAACCTCCTTCAGCCCAAAAGCGGCTTCTTTAAATTCTTCGTAAAAGTTTTCTTCGCGGCTAAAGGGGCCGTAAAATCCTTCGTTTTCCTTGGCGGGAGGATCGATGGACTTCTCTTTGACCAGTTCGATGAAATCCTCCCCCTCATTCAGACGTTTGATAATCTCCCTGGCTTCTTCTTCTGTTTCCACCAGAATGTGCCTTACGGACACCCGTTCCGGAAGCACGAATTCTTCCTTGTTTTCATTATAGTATTCTTCCGCATCCTGGGACGATTGCGTGATCCCGCTGGTTACTTTGTTGTATAACTGGTCAATGAGTGCACCCTTATATAAAATGTCCCGCACGTCTTCTTCCGTCAATTTCCGCTCGTCCAAATACTTTTTGTAGTCCGCTTCATTAGGAAAGTTCTTTTTAAAATTTTCTATTTCCTCTTCCAACTCTTTTTTACTATAACTAATCTTTTCATTTTGGGCCGCCTGCACAAGAACTGTTTCTTCAATGAGGCTATCTAAAACCTGCTCCTGGAGAAAGGCCTTGATTTCTTTTCCTTCCTCGCTGTTCAAATCATAGCCGTACAGATTGGCCATTTGCTCTAACCGGGCGTTAAACTGTTTTTCCGTAATCTTTTCCCCGTTCACGGTAGCCACCACATTTTCCTTTCCGCAAGCGGTAAATAAAAAAGCAACGATCATCAAATACGCTAACCATCTATACCTCTTTTTCCCCATTTCCTTACCCCCAAATATTTTAAATTTACTAAAACCATAACCCATTATAACAAACTTTGGTCTCCTTTAACAAGTACGGATAATTCCATAACGATTTTATCCAGAAACTCTAACATCTGCTGTTGCTCGACGCCCTGCATGTTGATTAAAATATCCAGCCCCTGCGAGGCGTTAAAGCTGACCTTCCGGCGGTAACGCCGCGCCAACTCCATGAGTTGGCTGCCGGTTAGGCCATGGTCGTCTTCCATCGTAATCCTGATCAGATCCTTTTCCTGAACGATGGAAGCAATCTTGCTTGCGGTAGCTACCAGCTTGATGGCCGCAATCTTTAATAAATTGACCAAAGGCTCGGGATGCGGCCCGAAACGGTCTCTTAACTCCTCGGCCAATAACCGGATTTCCTCTTTCTTCTTCACCGCGTTGATCCGCTGGTAAAAATCAATTTTCGTGCCGTTGTCACTAATGTATTCCTGCGGGATGTAGGCTTTCACCTGAATATCAATGGTGACCACTTTTTCTTCCGGGATGGGCTCCCCTTTCAACTCCCGCACAGCCTCCTCCAGCAACCGGCAATACAGGTCAAAGCCCACCGAAGCGATTTGCCCGCTTTGCTCAGCGCCCAAAATGTTGCCGGCTCCCCTTATTTCCATGTCCCGCATGGCAATCTTAAAGCCGGAACCTAACTCGGTAAATTCCCGAATCGCGCTGAGTCTTTTTTCGGCTACTTCCGAAAGCACCTTGTCTTTTTTATAGGTTAAATAGGCATAAGCCACCCGGTTGGACCGGCCCACCCGGCCCCTCAACTGATAAAGCTGGGCTAAGCCTAACTTATCGGCATCATCAATAATCAGGGTATTCACATTGGGAATGTCCAGCCCCGACTCAATAATCGTGGTGCACAGCAGCACGTCCAGATGGCCTTCGATGAGGTCCAGCATGACGTTTTCCAACTGCACTTCCGGCATCTGGCCATGAGCGATCCCGATCCTGGCTTCGGGAACCAGCTGCTGCAGTTCCAGCAAGGTCTTTTCAATATCCTCCACCCGGTTATGGACATAGTAGACCTGCCCCCCACGCCCTAATTCCCGCCGGATGGCCTCTATTACCAACTGCGGGCTGTGCTCCACCACAAAGGTCTGCACCGGGTAACGTTCCTCAGGGGGAGTTTCAATGATACTCATATCCCGCACTCCGGCCAGAGACATCTGTAAGGTGCGGGGAATCGGCGTGGCGGTAAGAGTAAGGACGTCTACGGTTTTCTTAATATTTTTCAACTTTTCCTTGTGCCAAACTCCGAACCGCTGCTCCTCATCAATAATCAAAAGGCCTAAATTATGAAACGTAATCCCCTTGGATAAGAGCCGGTGAGTCCCGATAATCACGTCGATCTTGCCCAGGGCCAGGTTTTTGATAATCTCCTTTTGCTCCTTGGGCGAACGAAAACGGCTTAACACATCCACCGTCACCGGGAAACCCGCAAACCTTTCCCGAAAGGTGTTGTAATGCTGCTGGGCCAGCACCGTGGTCGGAACTAAAACCGCCGTCTGCCGTCCGTCCAGCGCCGCTTTAAAGGCGGCCCGGATGGCCACCTCCGTCTTGCCATAACCCACATCCCCGCATAACAAGCGGTCCATCGCCCGGTCCCTTTCCATATCCCGTTTTACTTCCTCAATGGATTTCAACTGGTCTTCCGTCTCTTCGTAAGGGAATGCGTCTTCAAATTCCCTCTGCCAGGGGGTATCGGACGGAAAAGCGTGCCCCGGCTGCGCTTCCCGGGACGCATAAAGCATCAACAACTGCTGGGCCAAATCCTGGACGCTCTTTTTAACCCGGCTTTTGACCTTGTTCCATTCGTTCCCGCCTAAACGGGACAGTTTCGGCGTCTGCCCTTCCTGGTAGCTGTATTTCTGCAGTAAACCCACCTGGTCCGTGGGCACATAGAGTTTATCTTCTCCCTGGTATTTAATCACCAGATAGTCTTTTTCCGATTCCCCCACGACTAATTTTTCAATTCCGGTATAGCGTCCGATCCCGTGATTGACGTGCACCACATAGTCCCCGGTTTTTAAATCCTCCAAAACAGCGATGCGCTTGCCTTCCTGGAACATCCGCCGGGGCATCCGTTTCTTCGGCTGGTTATAGAGCTCATGCTCCGTAAAAACAACCAGGCGCCAGGCCGTTAATTCAAAGCCGCTGGTTAAATGCCCGCTGGTAATGTAGATGCCACCGCCCTGGGGCTCAAAATCCCCTTCCACATAGACCGCTTCCACATCCGAGTCCCCCAGACCCTGCCGCAGGCGTTCCCCCCGCTCCCGGGAATTAACGAGAATGACCACCGCGTTTTTCAGTCTTTTTAATTCCTTCAGTTCATCGGCCAGGAGCCGAGTTTTCCCCATAAACACACCGGTTGTTTTCGCGGAAATCCCGATTAAATTAACGGTCTCAGCCTCCACCGGTTTTTTGGGCAGCAAGGAAAAGAACACCAGCTTGCTGCCCATTATAATATTCCATATTTCTCCCCAATTAAGATAATTTTTGGCTTGCCCCGGCAAGACCTTGCCTTTTTCCAAAAGGGCGTGATAAGTTTCCTGGATTTCCCGCTCCCGGGCCTGGTTGCTTTCCCGCTGGCGGCTGGGCTCGTCGAAAATCACCAGCGGTTTTTCCCCGAAGTAGTCCACGAGCGTCGCCGCACATTCCGTAAAATAGGGCAAAAGCTGTTCATGCCCCGGAAAGTACTGTTCATTCAACAGGAATTCTTCAATTTGTTTTATTTTTTCTGAAAAAGAGCCATAAGCTTCTTTCCGTCCGACCCGCTCCAGCTTTTTGAGCAGTTCCTCTTCCTCCCGCTTGATCTTCCGCAGTGCGGCCTGTTTATCCATCTCCCCCACAAAAAATTCCGCCGCCGGAAAGAAGACAACTTCGGCGACTTTTCGTAAAGACCGCTGGTTTTCCACCGCAAAAATCCGCATCGATTCAAGCTCATCATCGAAAAACTCAAGGCGCACCGGGTTTTCCAGCGTCGGTGGATAAACATCCAAAATCCCGCCCCGGAGGGCAAATTGTCCCTTGTCTTCTACGCGCTCTACCCTTTGATAACCGATGGCCAGCAGCTGGTTCAGCAGTGCGCCCGGTTCAATCCGCTGCCCGGTTTTTAAATGAATCATCGCTTCCCGCAGGTTTTCCGGGGGCAGCAGTCTTTTGCTCAAAGCTTCCACGGTGGTGACCACTACTTTCACCTTGCCGGTAAGGAGCCCCTCCAACACCTCCAGGCGCTTACGCCGGGTCTCATGACTCTGCGCCAGCACTTCAAAAGGAATCGTGTCCAGGGCAGGGAAAAACTGCACCAGCTGAGCGGGCAGCAAATTACATAAATCATCAAAAACTTCTTTGCCCCTGACCGGTGATTCCACAAGGTACAGTAACGGCCGTCCTCCCATCTCCATGAACAGGGTGGCCAAGACACTCTTTTGGGATCCGGTTACTCCGTAAACCAGATTGTAATTGAACTGCTTAAACTGTTCTTGTAAATAACCGTATTCTTTTCCTTTTTTTAAATAGTTTAAAACCGCTTGTAACGACATCTTCCTTTAGGTCCTCTCCTGGTATTCTCGCCTGTGCTCTTTATTTAGATTCTCTCATGCTAAAGAGTGGGCGTCCTTACGACCCCCACTTTTTTTAAATTTTCCTTATTGCAGGATGTTCCGCTCCGGCTCCTGATAAAAACGGAGCAGCCCCGACTTTTCCTTGAAACAATAATCGCAAATCGCCTTGACAACCCCCGTCTGCCGGTATGGATCAATACTGACCAGTTCCTGCTTTTCCCCCTGGGTCAGCGTATCAAAACCCAGCATCGTCTCATCCCAATTCTGCAGTTCAATCTCCCCGATGAAGCTTTGGCACTCATTACAGACGTAAATAAAGCGCAACCCAGACTCCCTCCTGTCTACTTCCCCTTTCTCCGCGGCCCGACGGAGAAAAAGGAAAAAAGGCGTACCATCAAATAATTCCAGCCCATGTGAATGGCTCCCGTCAAAAAGACACTCACCAACCAGGATCCGGTATAACCATACAGTACGCCGGTAACCCAGCCATAAAACCAGTGACTGATGATCCCGACAAGTCCGGCTGCCAGCCCCCACCGGGGGGAAACCAGATAATCGTGCAGCGCCTCCGCTAGACCAAAGACACTATGGGTTAAAACAAGGTCGGCACCGGTAAGGAGCGCGCTTCCTGTTTTTAACGTTTCCTCCAGCCAGGGAATGAGCTTAAAGATCGCTGTTTCGCCGTAAAGCCGCACCACCAACCTGTTTAATACCCAGGCTCCGGCCGCAGCCAGCAGTCCTGCCCATACAAATGACATTGGCTCCTCCTTGCGTCCTGGCTCTACCGGCTCCACCGGTCCAACTTTCACCGGCTCCACCGTTAAACTGGGTTAAGTCTAAGCTATAGTATCTCCCGGGAGAAGAGTCCTTATTCACTTCTTTCCCTTCACCATTGCTGCACCAAGTGCTATAAACGCTACGCTTACTTTACTCCCTGCCTATATTATATTATCAACCTCCGGATTTATTGCTGCTCCTCCTTTTCCTTTTTTAGGCTAACCTGAAAGGAGTTATGCTTATTCATCGCCTCATCAATGCCCTGGAGGCACCAAAGTTTTACTCCTTGCGCCGCCTCCGCAATAACCTCCGTGATAACTGCTTTTTCCTCCGGGTCAAAAACCCCGAGCACATAATCCTCCGTCTTCCAAGCTCCGTGCGGTCGCCCGATGCCGATTTTCAGGCGGTCAAAATCCGCCGAATTCAACATCTGCATAATGGATTTCAACCCATTATGCCCGCCGGCGCCGCCATTCCGCTTGAAGCGCAAACGCCCAACTTCCAGGTCCAAATCATCATGGATTACCAGCAAATCGTCGATGGCGTCCCGGTAATAATGCAGGGCTTCTAAAACGGCCTCCCCACTTCGGTTCATGTAGGTCTGGGGTTTCAGCAAAAGGATCTTTTCACCCTCGCAAAGGGCTTTCCCCACTAAAGAGGTCCCCCTTTTCTTTTCGATGCGAACCCCCCACTCGGCGGCCAAGGCGTCCAGGACCATAAACCCCACATTATGCCGGGTGTTTTGATAGCGAGCGCCGGGATTCCCCAGCCCCACAAGCAGTTTCATCACAAGCTCCCCCCGCCAATATTGATTTCATCCTGCCTAATTAAAGATTTCACTAATGGACAGGTCGGCGTGAACACGGATAATCGCCTCACCAATTAAAGGCGCGGTGGATAAAACCTTAATCTTGGGAATCTGCTTGTCCTTACTTAAAGGAATCGTATTGGTCACCACTACCTCTTTAATCACCGAGTTTTCCAGCCTTTCGATAGCCGG
>DGEB01000012.1:12571-17928 GCA_002385735.1 Peptococcaceae bacterium UBA3937 | reverse complement strand
TCCGCCACGTTCGGTCGGGGTCTCCGCTTATCAATAATCGCCAGCGGAGCCTGCAGCCTTTCGGCCAGAGCGCGGGCTCTGGTCACCCCTCCCAGGTCAGGCGAAACAACCACAAAGTTGGGAATTTTTTTGTTCAGAAAATACTCCGCTAAGATCGGCTCTCCTTTTAAATGGTCCACCGGGATATCGAAGAAGCCCTGGATCTGTCCGGCATGTAAATCCATGGACATGACCCGGGAAGCTCCCGCCGCGGTAATCAAATTGGCCACCAGTTTTGCTGTAATCGGATCCCGGGCCTTGGCTTTGCGATCCTGCCGGGCATAACCATAATAGGGGATTACCGCCGTCACCCGGGCGGCGGAAGCCCGTTTCAAGGCGTCGACCATGATAAGCAGTTCCATCAAATGGTCATTGACCGGTGAACAGACCGGTTGAATTACGAAGGCATCCGCTCCTCTGACACTTTCGTTAATCCCCACACTGATTTCCCCGTCACTGAAGGTTTTCACCGCCGCGGCACTTATTTTTTCTCCCAGGTATTCCACAATCTCCTGAGCTAATTGGATGTTGGCATTCCCCGTAAAAATTTTCAGCGACTTATAATTAGCCATTTTAAATAAAACCCCCTGTTTCTTCTTATCTTAATCTTAATTACCTTTTTCCTCTTCCGCCTTTTTCCTTTGCTTCTTTTTCTCGCTCCAGTTTTCAATATTTCTTTGCTCCCCACGCGCCACGGCTAAGGCCCCTGCCGGAATATCCCTCGTCACCGTGGACCCGGCTCCGATATAGGCGCCATCACCTACCTTGATGGGAGCCACCAGATTGGTATTGCTTCCTACGAAGGCTCCGTCCCCGATAATTGTCCGGTTTTTCCGCTCCCCGTCATAATTACAGGTAATGGTTCCCGCTCCGATATTGACCTGGCTGCCCACAACACTGTCCCCGACATAAGATAAATGGGGGATTTTGGAGCCGCGCCCGATCACCGAATTTTTTACCTCGGCGAAATCACCGACTTTTACTTCTTCGTCCAGTTCCGTCCCGGGCCGCAGATAGCTGTAAGGCCCGATGGTGCAGTTTTTCCCCACCTTCGCCTGGATGAGATAAGACTGGCTAATCCAGCAATGGTCGGCAATTCGGGAGTCCACAATCCGGGTGTAGGGCCCGATGGCGCAGTCTTCCCCGATCACGGTCTCCCCTTCCAGGATTACCCCCGGATAAAGGACGGTATCCATGCCGATCCGAACATCCAGGCCGACATAAGTATGCAGGGGATCCAAAACGGTTACCCCTTGCAACATGTGCTTTCTTAAGATTTTCTGCCGCAAATAGGCCTCGGCTTCCGCCAACTGCACCCGGTTGTTAATCCCCATGGCTTCCTGGTAATCCTCCAGCAGGAAGGTTTCCACGGGCTCCTGGCCTTCAACCAGATACTTAATTAAATCCGTAAGATAATATTCCCCCTGCGCATTGGCAGGAGTCAGGCGGCTTAAGCCTTGTTTCAAAACGGTCAGGTCAAAACAATAGGCCCCCGTATTAATCTCCCGGATTTGTTTTTCCGCGGGAAGCGCATCCTTTTCCTCTACGATTTTCTCAATGCCTCGCTTCCCTTTGACAATCCGCCCGTAGCCGGTCGGATCAGGCACCCTGGCCGTAAGCACCGTGGCTTTGACCTTGGCGGAGTGATGCTGCTCCATTAATTTTTGCAGGGTGTCCCCGGTAAGTAAAGGGGTGTCCCCGCATAAAACCAGGCAAGTCCCGCCTTGATATTCCGCAAGTAAGGGCAGCGCCTGGAGCAAAGCATGTCCGGTTCCCAGCATCTTTTCCTGCCGGACGTAGCGATAAGCTTCTCCCAACGCGGCTTGCACCTTGTCTCCTTCGTATCCCGTTACGATAATGATATCCTGGGGATTGGGCACGGCCCCCTCCTGTAAGGCGGACAACACATGCTCGATTAAGGGCTTCCCGGCTACCTCATGCAATACCTTCGGTTTCCTTGACTTCATCCTTGTCCCTAACCCCGCTGCCAGAACAACCGCTACCGTATTATGAGGCAATAATAACCCCTCCTAACTCCTCTTCCCAAATAAACTTTTTAATATAAGCTTTTTATACCCTTTTCACAGCTTAACGGGCTTCACTATATTTATATCACAAATCTACCGCTTTAGTCACCTTGTTAGGCGTAAAAAGTCGCGAAAAAACCATAAAAAAGGAGCTTCCGAAAATGTAAAGCTCCCTCCCCGCTTATGAATTTTGAGTGGCAAATCCCCAAATCCATCAGCATGCCCCGGAAAAGCAAACTAGATCGCTTCCTGATAGGCTTTTAATACGGCGGTTTGAATGACCTCCCGTGCATCAGAAGAGATCGGATGAGCAATATCCCTGAACTCTCCCTCAGGAGTTTTCCGGCTCGGCATCGCTACGAACAACCCGCTCGACCCTTCGACGACTTTGACATCGTGGACTACAAACTGATCGTCAAACGTTATCGAAACTACTGCTTTCATTTTGCCTTCCTGATTGATCTTTCTGATCCTGATATCAGTGATGTTCATTTAGTTCTTTCACCACCTTCCCAAAATAGCTGGCTATAACAACCTATTCGTCATAAAAATGTATTTTCCTGCTATCCTTTTGGAAATTTCCCATATTTTATGTGTTTTAAAGTTTATCTACATTTGTATATTCAATTATTATAATTAATGAATAATCTAGAGTTTACCGACTTTTTGCAGGAAAATATACCTGTTGGCAACGGCCTACACGGCCCGTTCCGTTAGCCCTAAGGCTTTTTTGACCACACGCAAATCGCTTTCCTTATCCACATCGAGACCGATTTCCGGATAGGGCGAAATAACGCCTACACCTTTCACCCCCCCTAACAAGCGTGATACTTCTCTTTCGGCTTGTTCGATGGACAGGCGCCTGGTTAAATAACTCCACAACACCTTCCAGCCGATGTGGGAAGCCAATGCAATCGGCCGCTTCCTTAGCCGCACTATTTGCTCCGCTTCCTGCAGGCACTTTTGAACGATGCCGGTTTTCAGGAGAATCAAATTCCCCCCGGTAAAGACCCCTTCCCGCAGACTGACATAGGTACGTTCCACCCCGGGGTACTTTTCCTCATTGACTTTCTTGCTGACAATCGGATAAAAGAAATCTCCCTCCAAAGCACGGCAAGTCTCGATAAAATGATCGATGGCTTCCGCGGTCAGTAACGGAATATCCCCGGTGACCAGTAAAAGCCGGCCTGTTTCCGGAGGTACTAAAGAATAAGCCTGCCGGAAACTCTCCACCGGTGTGGCGCCTGCCTTCACCACTTGCAGGGTCATCTTTTTTTCCGGCAAACCTTGCCGGGTCCCATCCTGCAGGCACCTTTCCCGCAAGGCCTCCACCGGCCCCGCGATAATCATCCGGTCCACATAAGAGGAGCCCCGTAACGCTTCGATCACATATTCCACCGCGCAGCGGTCGCCGATCTTGACTAAGGAATTGGCTCCTCCCGCCAACACTATGGCCACCGTCATCGTTCTCACCATCACTTCATCAGGTCATTATCCCGGGTCGTCATCTCTTATTTCCCCTTTTTCAGGAGATTACCCCTTTTTTGTTGAGAAATTTAAGCATCTCCTGTTCGGCATATTCGATATGTTCCTGCCCCAGTTTTTGGGCCAAAGAAACATTCCGCTGCCCAATCGCTTCAACAATTGCCTTGTGTTCTTCCAGGCTTTTTTTCTTCCGCCCCGGCTGCCCCATCGAAGTTGAACGCAAACGATAAATCTGGTCCTTTAAATTCATCAGGGCGTTAATTAAGCGTTCATTGCGGGAAGCCGCATAGAATAATTCATGCAAGCCAACGTCGGCCTCGACGGTAAGCGAAAGATCTTCATTGTTTAGATAAGCGCTCTCTTTTAACAAGAGTTGCTCCATCTGCTCGATTTCGTCAGGGGTGGCTCTTTCCGCAGCCAGGCCGCAGGCCAGAGCTTCCAGGGCCGCCCTGATTTCAAAAACCTCGTGCACATCTTTAAAAGAAATTTCTGAAACATAAGCTCCTTTGCGGGGAATGATGACCACAAAGCCCTCCTGTTCCAGCCGGCGAATCGCCTCCCGCACCGGAGTGCGGCTTACTCCTAATTCTTCCGCTAAATCCTCTTCCATCAACCGTTCCCCAGATGGGAACACCCCTTCCAAAATCGCTTTCCGCAGAGTTTCAAAAACCACGTCACGCAAGGGTTTAAACCGATCTACCTCCACTGTTTCCAAACGCTTTTTCCTCTTCATGCTAAAACCATCCTTCCAGCCAGATCCTCGCGATTGGTTGTACGAACAACTACTACTTCCCAGTCCTGCTTAGAAAACGAAGCGGCCAGTTGCTCCGCTTCCTGCCGGTTCGCGGCAAAAGCGAGCAGCGTCGGCCCACTGCCTGCCATCATCACCTTGCACGCTCCTAATTCCTCGAGCTCTGTTTTCCATTTTCCAAGCTGTGGAAACAAATTAAAGGTAGACTCCTCTAAGACATTGGCCAGATGGGCCAGGATTAATTCCTGATCCTGTTTTTCCAGTCCTGCTAATACTTTTTCCGTGTCGGGTCTTTTTATAGTATTTACCCTGGTCAGGTTTTCATAAACCTCCTTCGTGGAAACACTGAAGGGAGGCTTGAAAAGCGTAAGCCACATTTCCGGGGCTTCAGCACAGGCTTGGAGTAACTCGCCGCGGCCTTCGCCCAGAGCCGTCAGGGGTTCCAAACAAAAGGGCACATCGGAGCCCAACAGCGCGCCGTAGTTTCTTAATTCGGCCGGCGACAAACCCAGCCCTTCCAGTTCGTTGATCCCCAAAAGCACCGCCGCCGCATCGGCACTCCCGCCGGCCAGCCCGGCCGCTAAAGGGATCCTTTTGGTGAGGTGAATTTTAAATCCGGAAAGCCGGGGAAAGTCTTCCTGGAGTAATCTTGCCGCCCGGTAGGCCAGATTATCCGCGCCCGTGCTCAATTCCGGCCGGTTACAGGTTAACGTGATCTCCCGCTCTTTTCCGGACCGTTTTTCTATTTTTTCGATTTCCACCAGGTCAAAGAGACTAATCCCCTGATAAATCGTCCGCACTTCATGGTAGCCATCGGCTCTCTTTCCTAGTACGTCTAAAGTTAGATTAATTTTGCCGAAAGCCTTGCAGCTTATTTTTTTCATCTTGCTCCTTACTCAGCCTTTTTCATCCGTCTTTCGTCGTTGTTTATTCCTCTCTTCGTCAGCCCTTTTTTAAATGCCAACTTAAGGTAATTTGTTATCTATTTTACCACGCAAGCCCGCCCCGGTCAAAGAAAAAGTTCAATGATAATATTTTTATTTTCTACATAATTC
>DGEB01000012.1:5544-12450 GCA_002385735.1 Peptococcaceae bacterium UBA3937 | reverse complement strand
CATAATTCTTCCTCATAATACAACCTCATAATTCAACCTCGGCCCAGCCGCAAAAACCTTTATCCGGAAAGGGACGACCGCTTGTTTTTTTCGTATTTGGCCCTTTCGGCTTTGTTCAGCACCTCTTTCCTTAAGCGCAAGGAGTTCGGGGTAACCTCCAGGTATTCGTCGTCCTCCAGAAACTCGATACATTGCTCAAGGGACAGAAGCCGCGCCGCCTTTAGTTTCACGGTCTCGTCCTTGGTGGAGGAACGCATGTTGGAAAGCTGCTTTTCCTTGCAGACATTGACCACAATATCCTGTTCGCGGCTGTTTTCCCCGACAATCATCCCTTCGTAAACCTCCACTCCGGGCGTAAGAAAAAGGATCCCCCGCTCTTCCGCCGCCAGCAGGCCGTAAGTAGTGGCCGTACCGGTCTCCCATGCAATCAGCACGCCGTTGCGGCGGCGGGTAAGCTCGCCCCGGTATTCCTTATAGCCGTCAAAGCTGTGGTACATCACCCCGTAACCCCGCGTATCGGTAAGGAATTCCGTCCGGAAGCCGACCAGACCCCGGGCCGGAATAGAGTATTCCAGTCGCACGCGCCCGCCGGTGTTGACCATGTTCAAAAGGTCCCCTTTGCGGACCCCCAGCTTTTCCATCACCGGGCCGACACTATCCTCCGGAGTGTCAATAACCAGATTCTCAAAGGGCTCCAGCTGCTTTTCCCCTTCCCGTTTCAGGATGACCTGGGGCTTCGAGATCTGGAATTCCAGCCCTTCCCGGCGCATGGTTTCGATGAGGATGGCCAAATGCAATTCTCCCCGGCCGGAAACCAGGAAAACATCGGGACTGCCGGTATCTTCCACCCTTAAGGAAACATCCTTCTCCATTTCTTTCTTCAGGCGTGCGCCCAGCTTCCTTGAAGTGACCGGCTCCCCTTCTTGGCCGGCAAAAGGCGAATCATTCACGAGAAAGCTCATCTGCAGGGTGGGCTCGTCGATCTTCAGCAGGGGCAGCGGGTCCGGTTGATTGAGCTCACAGATGGTTTCTCCGACAAAGACTTCCCCTAAGCCTCCGACGGCCACGATCTCGCCCGTTCCCCCTGCTTCAATCTCCACCCGCTTCAAACCGGCAAAACCAAAGAGCTTGGCCACCCGGCGGTTTTCCAGGCTACCGTCTCTTTTGACCAGGGTAATGGTGCTGCCGCTTTTAATCGTGCCCCGGCTGATTCTGCCGATGGCCACCCGGCCCAGGTAGTCATTGTAATCCAGCAAACTGACCTGCAACTGCAGCGGGCCGCCCGCATCCCCGGTCGGGGCGGGAATCCTTTCAATAATGGTGTCAAACAAAGGTGCCAGGTTTTCCCCTTTCTTCCTGGCATCATAAGAAGCCCAGCCTTCCAGAGCCGAAACGTAAACCACCGGGAAATCAAGGGCCTCTTCCTCTACCCCCAAATCGATGAACAAATCCAGTACCTCGTCCACCACCTCCAGGGGGCGGGCGTTCTCCCGGTCCATTTTATTCACCACCACAATGGGAACCAGTTTCTGTTCCAGGGCCTTTTTCAAGACAAAGCGGGTCTGAGGCATGCAACCCTCAAAGGCGTCCACCACCAGCAAGACCCCGTCCACCATTTTCATAATCCGCTCCACTTCGCCCCCAAAGTCGGCATGGCCCGGGGTATCCACAATATTAATCAGGTACCCGGTGTACTGAATGGACGTATTTTTCGCCAGGATGGTAATCCCTTTTTCCCGTTCCAACTCATTGGAATCAAGGACCCTCTCCCCCACCTGCTCGTGGCCGGCGAAGGCCCCGGCCTGAACCAAAAGCTCATCCACTAAAGAAGTTTTCCCATGGTCAACATGGGCGATAATCGCGATATTACGGATCTTTGCACATTGCATTTTGCTTTTCCCCCTCGTCCTGTATCCGCTCTTCCTTAATCCCGGCGCCAAAAGGCAGGTAATAAGAGAACCAGTACCGTAAACAGCTCCAGCCTCCCCAGCAGCATCAAAAAGGCTAAAAAATACTTGCCGGCGGAAGACAGAAAGCCGTAACCCAGCCCCGGCCCGACCTGCCCCAGGCCGACGCCGGAATTGCTGATACTGGCCGCCACCGCCGTAAAGGCCGACGCCAAATCCAAGCCCTGGGCCGCCATCAATAATGTCCCGCCCATAACAATGATGATGTATAGGAAGAAAAATTGCAGAATCGCCATAATCTTTTCCTGTTCCATCACCCGATGGTCCAGCTTTAAAGGAAACACCGCCCGGGGATGCAGGTGATGACGCAGCGTGAGGACCGACTGCTTAAACATGACCAGCATCCGGTCGATCTTCATCCCGCCGCTGGTGGAACCCGCACAAGCCCCGCTAAGCATCAGAAGCATCAAAAGAAGAGTGGAAAACAAGGGCCAGGTGGTATAATCGGCCGCCACATAGCCGGTGGTGGTAAGAAAGGAGACCACATGAAAAACCGCCGGGCGGATGGTATCCTCCAGCGCGGCACCGGTCTGCGTGGTGAGATTAAAGCCAATCAGAATCACCGCCAGCAAGATCAGGTATGTATAAACCCGGAATTCACTGTCCCGAAAAAAGGGCCGGGGCGTTTTATCCCGCCAGGAAAGGTAATACAGCGCAAAATTGGCTCCGGACAAGTACATTAAAATAGTCACGGCCCACTGAATCCCCGCCTGATCGTAAAAGCCAAGGCCGGCGTTTTTGGTGGAGATCCCCCCGGTGGACACGCAGCCAAAGCTATGGCACAAGGCATCAAAAAGGGGCATCCCCAAAAGATACAGACCAACCGTTCCTCCTGCCGTCAAAAGTAAATAGGTGCGCCATAACACTTTGGCGGCATCACTAATCCGCGGCTTAAACTTGCGGACCATGGAAGCCCCCGGCGATTCGGCCTGAAACATCTTCTCCCCGCCGGTGCCCAGGGTAGCCAGCAAGGCCACAAAGAGCACAATAATCCCCATGCCCCCCAGCCAACAAGTCATACTGCGCCAGAACAAGATCCCCCTGGGCAAGTTCTCCACATCGGAAAGCACGCTGGCCCCGGTGGTGGTAAAGCCGGACATGGTCTCAAAAAAAGCATCCGTAAAGGAAGTAAAGGTGCCGGTAATTAAATAAGGCAGCGCGCCAAAAAAAGAAGCCAAAAGCCAGGCCAGGCTAACGATGCAATAGACCTCTTTAATTAAGAGATGGTCGCCCATTTCCGTAGTTTTATAAGCAATTAGGCTGACCAGAAAAACCGCCCCACTAGATAAAAGAAAAGCCCATGCTTCAATCTCCCCGTAGTAGAACGACCAGAGGGCGGGAAAAAGCATCGACAAGCCGATTATCATCATGATCAGGCTAAGCGCGTAAGTAACGTTCCGATAGTTCATCAGCCGGTCCCCCTGTTATTATGTTAAGTAGTCCAGGGCCCGTCCCACCGCCTTGGGCAGGGCAAATAACGCCACCACATCCCCCGGTTTCAGTTCATCATTGCCGGTCGGAATGATCACCTCATTGTTCCGGTAAACGGACCCGATTAACGCTCCGGCGGGCAGGCGCAGATCCCGCAGTTTTTGATGAGCTGCCGGGCTGTCTTCCGCAATCACCAATTCGGTCATTTCCGCATCTTCATTACTTAACAGGGTTACCGAAAGGATATTGTTGCTTTTACTGACGTAACGCAGGATTTCGTTGGCCGTGAGCACCCGGGGGCTTACCCCTACATCAATGCCTACATTCTCCATTAGGTTGATATAATCGGAATGCCCCACTTGCGCTATGGTCCGTTTGACGCCCTGATTTTTGGCAATCAGGCTGACCAGTAAATTTAACTTGTCATCCCGGCTTAAAGAGACAAAGACATCCACATTCCTGATGCCTTCATTAACTAAAAAATCGATATCCGTGGCATCTCCGTACAAAACCATGGTGTGCTTGAGGTTTTCCGCCAAATCAACACACTTGTTATACTCCTTCTCAATGATTTTCACGGAGTAATTTTGTTCCTCCAGCATTTTCGCCAGATGATAGCTGGTAAACTCGCCCCCTAGAACCATGATCCTCTGGGCTCTTAGCCGTTCGATGCCCAGTAATTGTTCCAGATGAACCATCTCCTCCGTTTTCGCTAGGAGAAAGATGATGTCATTGGGGAGGATCCGGTCCTCTCCGGCGGGGATGATTAACTGTTCGTCCCGCTTAATGGCCAGGATGAGGAAGGGGCAATCCAGCTTCAGCTCCTTTAGGCACTTGTTGATCACGTTGGATTGTTCCTTAATGCGCAGTTCCAAAAGTTGAATCTTCCCGTCGGCATAGTATTCCACATCCAAAGCTTCGGGAGCGTTAATCAGTTTGACAATTTCCTGCGCCGTTACCAGTTCAGGATTAATAATCCGGTCGATTCCCGGAAAAGTCTTGCTGATTTCCTGGTTCTGGTTAATATAGTCCAAATTCCGGACCCGGGCGACGGTTTTTTCCACGCCGTAGGATTTGGCCACCATACAGGCAATCATATTCACCTCATCGCTGGCGGTTACGGCAATGACCAAACCGGCTCCCTTCACGCCCGCTTCTTCCAGCAAGGCGCTGCTGGCGCCGTTGCCCATCAACACCTCCGCGTCCAAATACTCGCGGATTATTTTCGCCCGCTCTTCTTCTTTTTCGATGACCACAACTTCATGCCCCTCTTTGACTAAAACCTTCGCTAAATTGTAGCCGATTTTCCCCACTCCGATAATAATTGCTCGCATTTGCTCCAGGCTCTCCTTCAATGGTCTTAAAAAATTCTGTCCCAACGTAATTCTAAATATTTTAATGTTTTTTATTTCTTGTCTACATATCTTGTTTCTTTTCAGATATAATTATTTTATAACAAATTTCTTTGCGTCGCAAAAATTATAGTAACGCGAAGCTTTAGCCTTGTCAATGCTTCTTCCACCGACACGCCAAGAAAAATTTGAGGAGGTTGACGCATGAGGTTGTTTAAAACCGAGCAACTGGCTACGGCGGGTTTCATGGCCGCGCTGGTGATGGTCGGCACCCTAATCATTCAAATCCCCACCCCGACCAAAGGGTATATTCATATCGGAGACAGCATGGTTTATCTTTGCGGTATCCTGCTGGGTCCGGTTTTAGGGAGCCTGGCCGCGGCCATCGGGTCAGCAGCAGCGGATCTCATCTCCGGTTATACCATTTATGCCCCGGCGACCTTCCTGATTAAAGGAGTGGAAGCCCTGGTTACCGGTGCTTGTTTTTATGCCGTAAAGAAAAAAAGCGATTCCCTTTGGCGAATCACCGCCGCAAGCCTTTGCGGGATTTGCCTGGGCGGCCTGCTGATGGTGAGCGGCTATCTGGCCTACGAGACCTTCCTGTATGGTTTCCCCACCGCTGTTTTAAGCATGGTCGCCAATATTACCCAAGCCGCCGGCGGAGGGCTGCTGGCGCTTCCCTTGATTCTTACCCTGCAAAAATACAAACGCTATTAGATCCTTCCTATTTTGCCCGCCGGGCCAAAGAAAATGCAAAGGGCTGGCGGACAGGCAAGGGGTCTGGGCGCACAGGAGAGCCTGGGTGGGGGCGCATCCATATTAAAAAGCCGGCAGCGGGGCTCCATTTATCCCCGCTACCATCTTGATCTCCTTTTAGCATTAATCATTAATAGCACTTTTTCTCCAGCATAAAATCCTGCACATGATTCAGCAATTCCCCGAAACGTTGAAAATGCACGACCTCCCGCTCCCGGAGGAAGCGCAGGACATCGGTCACCTGAGGATCATCGGACAGGTTGATCAGCCAGTTATAAGTGGCCCGCGCTTTTTGTTCCGCCGCCATGTTTTCATGAAGGTCCGCGATGGGATCGCCTTTGGCCTGAATGTAAGCGGCTTTCCAGGGGTTGCCTACCGCATCTACATAAAAGAGGGCGCGGTCATGATCGGCATAATGCCCACCTAAGCCGGCAGCCTTTAACTCCTCGACTGTCGCGTCCTTAGTCAGTTTATAGACCAGGGTTCCAACTATTTCCAAATGGGCCAGCTCTTCCGTGCCGATGTCGTTCAAGGTGGCCTTGGCCCGTTCGGTTGGCATGGAATAACGCTGGTTCAGATAGCGCAAGGAGGCGGACAATTCTCCATCCGGACCGCCATACTGGGTGATAATCCACTTTGCCAGATGCACGTTCTTGCCGGAAACTCTAACCGGATACTGTAATTTCTTTTCATAGACCCACATCTTTTCTTTACCCCCTTTCTACAGATCCCATGGCCAAGGGGTTTCCGCCCAGCGCCAGGTTTTGGCGGAATTCGCGCCATAACCGAAATTCAACAAGGGTTCACCCCGTTGTTGTTCAAATTGTGCTTTTAATTCACAAAGTTCCTTATGCAACCGATTGTATTGTTCAAGTGCTCTGGTGTCCTCCGGGTGGGTGTCCAGATAAAGGTTCAATTCCAGAGCGGCGAAAGAAACCTGTTGAATCCTCTGCAATAAAGAAGGACAAGGTTGAACGTTAGTATTCACAAGGAACACCCCCTCCGAATGATAATCGACAAGGTTTGGGCCCTTCACACGGCCCGTATTGCCCTTGCGGCATATACAGTTCAGGGAAGATCGTCCCCTTGGCCAATCCTTCGGCGGGACTGAAGACCGTCCTCATGAACTGCCAGGGCACATAAGCATGCGCCAGCCGGAAATAAGGGCACATAAAGGGAGGGGCCGTAGGAACAGGAGCCTGAAAAGGCAGCCCTGGGCCCCCCTGTCCAAACGGTGACGGGCATGGTTCAAAAGGCGAACCCGCGGGCATTCCCGGAGCTCCAAAGAGTGGCGCTCCCGGCATCATGGGCGGACAGGGCAGCAGGGGACAGGCCGGTGGCCTTGGCCCTTGTTCCGAAGACGGACAAGGCAGCGACGGCGGGCAGGTCATCTCCGGCGG
>DGEB01000012.1:0-5361 GCA_002385735.1 Peptococcaceae bacterium UBA3937 | reverse complement strand
CGGCGGGCAGGTCATCTCCGGCGGCGCAGCCACCTCTTCGAGGGGTTGGGATTCAGGCGAGGGCACAGCAGTTGTATTATCTAACCCATTCTGAGCGGGAAATACCTTAAAGGTGTAATTTTTCAACTTGATTCCCTCCTTTGGCAAGTCATATTCTAGTCTATGCGGCTACCGGGAACATTGTCCCTGTTCGTAGAAAAATTTAGTATAAAACTTTACTTAAGTTTTATAATTTACATATTACTTATTTCTTGATTTTGACAACTTTAGCATGTTATAATAAGTTGTAAGTTGTTTTGTTTAACTATACCCCCTCTTTCACATATTTTTAAACCTGCCCTCCCGAAAAGGCAGGTTATTTCTTTGGGCAAAAAAAGGCCATCAGTGTTCGTCGGGGGGCGACGGCAACCATAGGTTGCTGCTCTGCTGCCGCTTCCTGCATCTCAATCCACTGATGGCCTTTCCGTTTTTGTACGGGACTATTCGGTTTTCGGGAAAAACTCCTGTCTATTTCAGAACCTTCGGAGGTTCATTGTCCTTGGGATTAAAAGGTCGCCCGGGCCGTCCACCGGCCCCGCCAGGTCTGCCGTCCCTTCTTTCTCCAGGCGGTCCCATGCCGTCTTCATTTCCGCCACCTTCCGGTCTTCTTCCCCGGTCTTCGCCTTCACCACGGCCTTCGTCCGGCCCTCTCCGGCGGCCTTCGCCTTCAGTTCCGGCTTCGTCTTCTTCCAGCCGGTTTCCCTGCCCCCATTTAGGACCTTGATATTTATACTCTCTACCTTCGCCCGACCCTTCATCTGCCGGTCCTCCCGGAATATTGCCTTCTTCACCTTCAAACCCTTCTAAACCTTCAAACCAATCCTCATCTTCCGGCGCGCCTTGAGGCTCCGGCCTGCCTTGAGGCTCCGGCCTGCCTTGAGTCTCCGCCCCGGCTCGTTCTCTCTCCAGGAGCCGGCTGTTAATGCTGTTTTCGTCTTCATGGAGCGACTTCAGGGAAGGAATGACCTGCACCCAGATGTTTCCGGCTTTAAGCTTCATCAGGTCGCCCTCTTCGTCCAGGAAATACATGGGCGCATCTACGTCTTCTTTCACCCAATAACCGATCATTCTCTTACCATTAATATAATAGAGCGCACCGCCTTCGCCGACAATCTGCACATCCGAATAGGTTTCGCGGTTTTCTTTATAGCTCTCGGTATTGACAAGTAACACAATCACGTTATCGGCAGTAATGGACGCCCCGCTTTTTACTTTATGGGGTTCGCCGTTAATCAAGCGGAGGTATTTATCCGTACCCTTGTCGTATGCCCAGCCCACCTTGTACAGGTAGTCCTTGGCCAGGGAATAATCAATGGTGATTTGGCCCGTAAATTCTTCGCCGTCCCAGGCGCGACCAACCGGAGGCAACTCAGGCGGTTTTACTTCATAGCCTTTTTTCGCCGCACCTTTTAATAATAAATCGGTGCTGGTGTATAGATTATGGGGCATCCTTCTGCCTTTATCGCGCCAGAAATATGGCCCCGCATTATAGATCTCATCTAAAGTATTTACCCCCAGGGAAGCAATAGTGTGCAAGGTTCGCGCACTCCCGCCCGCATGTGCCAAAGGCGCATCATAACCACAGGCGAGTTTTACGAAATAATCACGGGCACTGCGAATCGGTCCGATTTCCTCGGCTGCTTGCGTATAGAAGAGCGCCATGAACCGCGTAATCCCGCCTTCCGCGATGATTTCATATACGATATCGGCTTTGTCGAGTCCGCTTTGAGGACGAGCTTTGGAGAAATTGTCGCACATCACGATGACGGCTCCCGGCAGGGCGGCCTTTTCCGGTCTAACGATGTCCGCATCCCTAATTTGCCTCGTCTCCCTGGTCTCCTCGACCTCCTCAGCTTCCTCGGCCTCGGCCTCAGCCTCGTCAAGAGCGCCTTCTTCCTCTTCACTTTCTTCTAATCCGTACTCTTCTTCAGCTTCAAAAAAATCAAAATAGTCCGAGCCCTCTTGTGTTTCTTCGGTGCCCTTTAATTCTTCCGGTAAAGTGGCATCTCCTGTTTCCGAGTCTTCTCTATCGATAACAAATACCCATAACAAAAAGACAAACGCGGCTAACAACAATATCCTGCCCACCCATACACGCATGAACGCCACCTCCAATTCTTACAAATAGCAGATCCCGACAGCCCCGTTTCCAAAATACTTAAATAGTTTCGAATATTATATACTTTAAAGATTATACATCCGCCTGCCTTTTTCCTGCTTTTTTCCCCGAATCTTTTCATCACAATTTTCGTACAATATAGACCCCATCAACAAAAAATAACATTGTCTAATAATTTAGGGCCGGACTTATCCCGCTATTTCTCAAGCAACCGGCCATAGGCATGGGGTAGGCGATTGGCTACGATATCCGTTCCCGGAACGATGGTTTTATTACGGGCCAGCGCCAAATCCAATTGCGCCGAGATAATTTGGTCTCCCTGGCCAAAAGCACTCGCCACCAGATTCCCCCCGGGAGCGGCGATGGAACTAAGGCCACAGCCCTTTTCCCCCCAAACATTGCCGGCAATCAAAAACACCCTGTTTTCGACCGCCCTAGTTCGCGCAAAGAGGCGATGGTAATCGGAAGAAAAACTCGTCACCCAGCACAGCAAATCGGCCCCTTTTAGCATCAGGCACCGCGCCACTTCCGGGAGCAAGCCTTCGTAGCCCATCATGATCCCAAGCCGGCCATAAGGAGTTTGGACCACCGGCTGTTCCGTCCCGGCGGCAAAACGGTGCGCCTCATGCTGAGCCAAATGGCACTTTTCCGCATAATGCACTTCCCCGGAAGGCAGGATTAAAGCGGCCGCCTTTACCTTCTGCGTTCCTTTCGAAAGCACGGTCCCGAGCACAAGCATCAGCTCATATTGCGCCGCGTACTCGCGGGCAACGGAGAGGATTTTTTTCGTCGCCCCTTCTTCAAACAGACAAGCCAACTCGGGAAAAACCAGAAGCCTTAAGCCCTGCAGGGCAGCCCTGGGGATTAGCTCCTGCAGTTTTGTCAGCAAGGCCGTGACCGTTAAATCCTCTTTTAACTGAACCGCACCGGCGTAGAGACTTAATGCTGCCGGAACCACCTTTTCTCTTAACACTTCCGCTACCGGCGGCTCTTCGCCGGCACAAAGCGGATGATATAGTTCCGGGCGGCGCCCCTTAAGCAGGTGAAAATCCTCATTAAGCCTTTTGTCATCACTTAAAGTAACATCGAGGGTAGCGGAAAGGATGTCTTCCTGATGAGAAGGAGCCACGGCCAGCTCATAGCCGTTCGGTGAGATAATGCAGCTTCTCCCGCAATAAACGATGCTTTCCGCTTCCACTCCTACCTTATTGGCGGCGATATACCACACCTTGTTTTCCACCGCCCGGCTCGGCAGGATATATTCATACTGGGGGTTACTAAGCTGATGAGGATTGGGGCCCGAACTGACCCAGTTGGTTACATCCACAATTATCTGGGCTCCGTTTAAAGTGAGGATCCGGGAAATTTCCGGCTGCCGCCCGTCGGCGCAGACAATCATCCCGATCTTTCCTAACTCCGTGCTGAAAACAGGATAAGCGGCACCCGGTGAAAACCATTGGCGATCATAGTGCCACAGAAACGATTTCCGTGCCGTGCCGAGGATTTGACCCTGGCGATCGATCAAATATGCGGAATCATAAAGGCTGTCCCCTTCGATTTCGGGGACACCGACAATAAGATAAAACCGGTTTTGCCGGGCCCTGGCACAAAAAGCGCTCAGGGCTTTCGCCAACCCTTCCCGCAGATGCTCCGGCAAGCCGTGGACGGCGGCCTGGTCCAGAAAATAGCCCGGATAGACACATTCCGGAAGCACAACCAAATCAGGCCTTTCCATTTTCGCCTGATCAATCATTTCCAAAGAAAGGGCCAATGCTTTCTCGGCATCCTGAACATTATTGGCCCATTGTTGAATCACCGCAACTTTGATTGACATGCCTCATCAACCCCTCAGCTCATCTTCTTGGGAAAAAATTGTGAAAGGCATCCTCATAGACTTGTCAAGCCGAGGATGCCCGAAGCAACGAAGCCCCTTATGCTAATTGTTGCGCTAAAGCAAAAATTCTTTTGTCTTCCTCTGTTTCCGGCTCAATCTGGCTAATTCCGTGGGGCATGGCGCGCCCATGCTCATCCACATGAACAAAGGTCAGAAAGCCGTCGACAATAAATTCTCCATCCTGGGTGGTCACTTTGACATAGGACATCAGCCTGGAGCGCCCCACCCAGATAATTTTGCTGGTAAACTTGATGGTGTCCCCCTTATGAATCGGTTTCGTAAACAGCATCCCATGAATCTTCAGGCATACGATGTTTTCGGGGGACGTCATTACCGCCGCCGGGATAAAGCCGGCTTCTACAAACCATTCCGCGCACCGGCCCGCATAAAGAGTGCCATGATGATTGAGATCTTCTCCCTTGATCAGTCTGTGCGTCGTAAATTCCTTGATCTTCATCTCGTCTTCCTCCTGTAATGTTAATTTCGAATGTTACTACAGATAATACCGGTTACTATGTATTATAGCACGATTGGATTTATAAAAAAGCCCCTGTGGAAGAAGCGGTGTGCTGTTGCCTTTGTTGCAGGGCAACCAAATGCCTTCCCCTCCTGGCTAAATGGGGATGGATCGTATTGGTAACCTTTTTCGGCACACAAATATATTATCTTACACAAAAGAAGCTATGGCTAGAGATACTTTTGTCTTGTTTTGCCGAGAAGGGTCTTTTCATGTCGTTAACTGCAAAAAGGAAGCACCTTAGACCTTGCCCTAAGATGCTTTCCCGGCATGCTTCCTTTAGAGATGATTCTCCAGATGGTTCACCTGCTTAACTGGGGTGCCCACCGGATGCGCTTTTCCGCTTACGCTTCGCTCTTGATTTTATGCACCACTTTGTACCCGTTTTCCTCCAGTTTCTTTTCGATCTCGTCCGTATTTAACATGTTGGTCCTGATTACTACGTCACTCTTGCCCCCACTGCCTCTGTATACGGCAATATGGGTAATATTCGCATTAAAGGAGTTGAAGATCCCGCCAATTGTTTCGACCGCCCCTGGTACATCCGCCGCTTCCACGGTAATCCTGCTGCCTTTGTCCCGAAAACCTAGCAAGTCAATAAAAGCATCAAAAATGTCGCTTTCCGTGATAATCCCCACCAGCCTGTTATTCTCCATGACCACCAGCGAACTTATCCTGTTTTCCCGCATCAGCACGGCGGCCTCCTCCAGCAGGGCATCGGGGGCAATCGTGATGACTTCTTTGGTTATGGCATCGCCAACCTTCGCTTTGGACAACAGGTAGTTCAGCTCA
>DGEB01000051.1:32601-44375 GCA_002385735.1 Peptococcaceae bacterium UBA3937 | reverse complement strand
CGCAATCTGCGCAGTGAGATGAACGTGGCTCCCGGCAAAAAGGCAGAAGCGATTTAGATGGCGCAGAACGAAGCGGCTTAAACGGCACTGCAGCATGGGGAAAGCTATATTATGAACCTGGCGGGGCTCTTGCAGGCCACGATCCAGCTCAGCGCGCCGGAAAAACCGGATCAGGCGGTAACGGCAGTGGTGAGCGGCGTAGAAGTCTATCTCTCGCTCAAAGGCCTGGTGGACATCGAGAAGGAACTGGCCCGGCTGGAAAAGGAAAAAGGGAATTTGGAAAAGGAAATCGCCCGTTTAGAAGGCAAACTGCAGAACCAAAACTTCCTGGCCAAAGCCCCGGCCGAAGTGGTGGCCAAGGAAAAGGAAAAGTTGGTGGACTATCAAAACAAATGGGAAGCGATCCTGGAAAGAATCTCTTCCCTGGGGAATTAAAAAGGAAGCGGGCGCAGGTATAGGCGCCTATCGAAAAGCCCGTTCCGTGAAGGCACAGTAGTATAGTGTATTAGGAGTATAATATGGTAATGAAGGGAAAGAGAAAGCAACAAAGGAAACGGGAAGAGCGGGAGTTGAAGGGTAATGGATTATACGGAGGCATTGGAAAAGTTAAGTAGGATGACCCGTTTCGGGATTAATCTGGGCTTACAGCGGATTCGCTGTCTGCTGAAGCTCCTGGGGAACCCGGAGGAGCATCTTCCCGTCATCCATATCGGTGGAACAAATGGCAAGGGGTCCACCCTTGCCATGCTTTCTTCCATTTTGCGTGCGGCGGGATACCGGGTGGGGACCTTTACGTCGCCCCATCTGGTTTCCTATACCGAAAGATTTATGATCTGCGGGCAGGAAATAGCGGAAAAGGAACTGGCCGCGCTCTTGGAAGAGGTCCTGGCCCAGGTGGCGGCCGTGGAGCAAAAGACCGGGGAAAAACCTACGGAGTTTGAAGTATTGACCGCGGTGGCTTTTTTGTATTTTGCCCGGGAACAAGTGGATGTAGCTCTCCTGGAAGTGGGATTGGGCGGGGATATCGATTCCACCAATGTGGTGAAAAAGCCGCTCCTTGCCATCATCACCAATGTGGCGCTGGACCATACCGCCTATTTGGGGGAAACCCGGGCTGAGATTGCCCGGCGTAAATGCGGCATTATCAAGGAAGGCTGTCCCGTTCTCACAGGAAGTACCGAAGAGGAAGTGCTGGCGGTGTTGCGAGAGCAAGCCGCCGCCTGCCGGGCGCCTCTTTACGAAATTACTGGGGACACCCGGTGGCTTGTGCAAGGAGAGTTAACCGTGCAGGGAAAGAAGACCACCCAAGGGAAAAGCAGAGCGGCAGGGAAAGCACCGGAGGATAAAAGACAGGCCGGGCAGTACTTTGCTCTGCACACCCCCCATGCCGACTACCATCGTCTTTTTCTCCCTTTATGGGGGCAGCATCAACCGGCCAATGCGGCTCTGGCCGTTCGAGCGGCGGAGCTGCTCAAGGAAAAGGGCTGGAAAATTGAGGAGCGCCATATCCGGCAAGGTTTGGCCGAAACACAATGGGCAGGGCGTTTGGAATTGGTTGGCACAAATCCGCTTGTGGTACTCGATGGAGCCCATAATCCGGCGGGGATGGCGGCTTTGGCGCAATGGCTGTCCCAGCAGAAAGAACAGAAAAAGACGATCCAACGGGTGATTCTTGTAATCGGGATGTTAGACGATAAAAACCGTGCGGAGGCGATTAGCCGGATTGGCTCCCTGGTGGATGTGGCGATTATCACCAGACCCAATTCGGATAGGGCACGCACCTGGGAGCAAATAAAGCCGCTCTTTGACGCCCCAAGCAAGGCTCTGGTCATCGAGGATGTGGCGAAAGCGTTGCAAAAGGCCTTGGTGGAAGCCTCCCCTCAGGACCTGGTGCTGGTTACCGGCTCCCTTTATTTAATCGGGGAAGTAAAAAAATTGCTCAAGGAAAAAAGCCTTGAGGTAAAATAGCGATATTAAGGTTCTAAAAAGCCCCCTTTCCACATAATATTTTTTGATGAGAGAGGGGGCATATTTTATGATGGGGCAGTTTAAACAGAGCGGACCCGGGTTAATCCCGTTTTTTCTTATGTTAATACTGGTGTTGGCGGGGGCAGCTTTTCTCGGACAGGTCCTGGGGCAGCATTATCTGGCCAATATTCAACTGATGCCCCGGCAAGGACAGGAGCAGGAGCAGGGGAGAGTGGCGTCACGAGGCGATTCTTTGAGCAATCGACAGGGGCAAAACGCCTTCAGGGGACCAGGGGAACCGGAGGGACAAAGCGGATTCGACCAACAAAACGAAACCGAAGACCCAAGCGGCTTCGTTCAACAAGGCGGTTCCGTTCAACAAAACGGTTCCCGAGTGCAGGAGAAGAAGGTCAAGGTATTACGTTTAAACAAAGAACAGTATTATACCATTGTGGTCGGGACCTGTGACCACAGGGAGGAAGCGTTGCAACTGGGGCAGGAACTGGGAGAACGGGGCTTGCCGGTTATTGTTACGGCGGTGGCTCCCTACCGGGTGCTGTTGGGATTTGTCAACAATGAAGAAAAGCTTTCGGCTCTGGCCCAAAGGATTAGGGTGAATGAAAAAGCCGTGGGGATCTGCTGCGATACCCTGAATAAGGTTGCCTATAAGTTCAGGGCGGAGGATGCCTTTGCGGCGGAAACGATAGCCCCGTATCTGGGCAAGATAAGTGTCTGCCTGACGAAAGGGCTGCTGCTCTATAAAAACATCACGGTAGCGGATGAGGAGATGATTGCCTTACGTAACAAGTTTCCGGTGCTGGCTGCGGAGCTGAAAGAAGTGGCGGCGGAAGGGGAAAAGATTGAGGCGGATAATTCAGGCAATTCTGCCCAGGCTGCCGGTTCTTTCGGAGCTTCCCAGTTAGGGACTATCCGGCGGCTGGCTGAACTTTGCCGGGAGTGGAGCGTGAGCCTGGAAGAATTAAGTACCCAATGGGATGATGCGCAATTGCTCCGGAGTCAGCAACAAGCCCTGGTTTTACTGGAGGAGTATCATCGTTTTCTCGCCAGTACGAATTAAGGAAGATGGATGGGAGCCTGGGCTTTTACGAAAACGAAAGATAGGTTCACGTGGTGGACGGCCGTTGTTCGGCCGCCGTTTTTTTGATTAAAGCAAGTATATATTCTTGTCAATTGATATGTTATAATTTTAACAAGAATGAAAGGAGGCGAGCACTTGAAGACACAGAAAATCCCTGAGGCGACGATTGTCAGACTGTCCATGTATTCTCGTTTTCTCAATAATCTTGCTAACAATGGCGTGACAATTGTTTCTTCGGAAGAGATTGCTAAAGGGCTAAATGGGTCACCTGCTCAAGTCCGAAAAGATTTAGCTTATTTTGGTGAATTTGGCACCCGTGGGGTAGGTTATAACGTAAGAGACTTAAACGAACAAATCAAAAAAATCCTTGGTTTAACCCATAAATGGAAGGCAATTCTGGTGGGAGCCGGTCATTTAGGGACGGCTTTAATTAATCATAAAGCCTTTAAGACCAGAGGCTTTGAAATCCAAGCGGTTTTTGACAACGCCCCGCAGAAGATTGGGCAAACCATCGGGGGCGTGCCCGTTTACGATGTTGCGGAACTGGTTGATTATGTGAAGCGGGAGAAGGCGCAAATCGGGATTATCGCCATCCCTCCTGCTCATGCCCAGGAAGCGGCTGATTTGCTGGTGCAAGGGGAGATCAAGGCAATTCTCAACTTCGCCCCTTGTGTAATTACGGTACCTCCGCAGGTGGAAATGCGCAGTGTTGATTTTACCGTATATCTGGAAGTGCTCACCTATAACGTGGAAACAAACAGGAAATAAGTCCATTTCGAAACGGTTCATCCCGGAAATCAATAATTAAGAATAGAAACTTGTAATCTCTATGGTAAGGTAATCTTGTGTTCAGGAAAACAATAAATATAGGCAGTAATTATCGTAATGAAAGAAGAGCTTAACGAGGAGGAGAATGGCAATGGATTTAGCCGAAATTCAAAAAATACTTCAGGCCAAGGTATATACTGATGTGAATCTTGCGGATATCGAAATTAAAACGGCGTGTGGTTCGGATTTGCTCAGTGATGTGCTGGCCTTCACCAAGGAAAAGACCCTGCTTTTGACCGGATTGATTCATCCCCAGGTTTTGCGGACGGTGGAAATGCTTGATTTGGTCGGCGTGGTATTTGTCCGGGGAAAAGAACCCTCCAGGGAAATGATTGAGCTGGCGCAGGAAAAAGGACTTCCTTTGTTATCGACCGCTTATCCGATGTACGAGGCATGCGGCAAATTATACAGCAAAGGGATCCCAGGAAACAGCGAACAGCAGTAAGGGAAAGGGCAGAAAGCAGCAGACGAAGATGAAGCAGAGCAGAAGAGCGGAGGAAGAACGGATGAAGCTACGGAAGATTGTCGAAGACTTGTCGCTAAAACCACTGAATGAGGAAGAAACTGCCCAGGGCGATTCAACAATGGCAACTGGGTTTGCCGGGGACAGAGAGGTTACCGGCTGCTACATCGGTGATTTATTAAGCAATGTGATGAGCCATGCCGAAGAAGGCGATCTTTGGCTTACGGTTCAAACCAACCAAAATGTCGTCGCGATTGCGCAATTACTTAATCTGAGCGGGATTGTGTTTTTGGAAGGGCATTTGCCCCAGCCGGAAACGATTACCAGGGCCAATCAGGAAAAGATTTTTCTTTTCGGCACTAACGACAGTGCCTATGAAGTGGCGGTTTGTTTATCGAAATTGGGATTGGAAGGAAAACCATAATGAGAGAATGGGCGATGGATTTACATATCCATACCGTCCTGTCCCCTTGTGCCGCTGACGATATGCTGCCTTCCGCCGTAATGGGGCGCGCCCGGGAGGCGGGGCTGGAGATCCTGGCCATTACCGACCATAACAGCGTGGAAAATGCAGCCGCTTTTTTAGAAAAAGGGCACGAGATGGGGATCAAGGTATTCCCCGGTATGGAGTTGCAAACCAAAGAGGATATCCATTTGGTTTGCCTTTTTGAACAACTGGAAAACGCTCTTCAGTTCCAGGAAACAGTATATGCCAAGCTGCCTCCCTTGAAGAATAAAAAAGAAGCTTTGGGGGAGCAGTGGCTGGTGGACGCTCATGATCAAAAAGTGGGCGAAGTGGAAAGGCTTTTGCTGGTAGGGGCAGCCCTTACGCTGGAAGAGGCGGTAGCGTCTGTTCATTTACTCCAGGGGCTGTGTATTGCTTCGCACCTTGACCGGCAGGCTTTTAGCCTGTGGGGCTATTTGGGGACAATCCCTCCGGGTCTTCCCCTGGATGGGGTGGAGTTAACCCCTCATTTGGCCCGGGACCCGGCACAGTTGGCCAAGATTAAAGCGGAGGGCTTTGCTTATGTTGTTTCCTCTGATGCCCATTATTTATCTGATCTGACGACACCGCGCTGTTTTGCCTATATAAAAGAAGCTACTTTGGCTGAGCTGAAACTGGCCCTGCGCCATGAAGAGGGACGCTCGATTCGTACTATACGCTGAAGGCAAGAAAAAATCGAAGCAACAGACGGGAGAAAAAAGATGCGCGAAATTGCTTTACACATTTTGGACATCGTACAGAATTCTTTGGCGGCCGGCGCCCGGAACATTTGGATTGACATTCTGGAGGATACGCCAAAAGACCGGTTGGTTGTGCGGATTAAGGACGATGGGCGGGGGATGGATGAAGAAACGGTCCGTAAAGCGGCCGACCCTTTTTACACAACACGGAAAACCCGCAAGGTGGGATTGGGGCTTCCTCTTTTGCAGGCCAATGCGCAGGCTTGTGAAGGGGATTTGAAGATTGCTTCGATGCCCGGCAAGGGAACGACCATCGAAGCTGTGTTTCGCCTGAGCCATATTGACCGACCACCTCTGGGGGATATGGCGGCAACGATGGTCTCGCTGCTGGCAGGTTCGCCGGACGTGGATTTTTTTTATGATCATCAGTATAATGAAAAAGTATTTAGCTGTAATACCGTGGAAATCAGGGAAAAATTGGATGGCCTGTCCCTTCAACATCCCGAGGTATTAGGGTGGCTGCGGGAATACTTCGAGGAAAAGGAAAGGGAGCTGCGAAATTAGTTTTATACTTGATTTATTCCACCTTGTTTCAAGAGAAGGAGAATGATAAACTTAAAAAGAGCCCTTTGCTCAATGAAAGGTTTTTCATGTTAAGGGGGAGGTTTTTTTGGGGGGATATGGGCCACCACGCAGTCCATTGCTTCTATTGATTTTATTAATTGTGGGAGGTCTTTTAGGAAGTCTTTTGGGCACGGCTTTAGGAGATTATGCGCCGATCCTGAATCAAGGCTTTCAGCCTCTGGGCTTTGAACCTACCACCTTTGATTTACTGGTTGTAACCATAACCTTCGGCCTGACCTTAAAATTCAACGTAGCAAGCGCGGTTGGTTTTCTTCTGGCCTTGTTCGTCTACTTTAAGATGTTATAGGAGAAAAAGGTGGAAAAGATGGAGCTTATTCTTGCTTCCCGTTCCCCGCGGCGGGCCGAGCTGTTGCGACAAATCGGTCTGGAATTCCGCATTGTGGAAAGTAGCATCAAAGAAGAGGGGGCGCGAACGCCTTATGACCAATGGGTGCGGCAGCTAGCCTTAAAAAAGGCGGAAGCGGCCCAAAAAGAAATCGCGCAAACACCGGCCCTGCCGGGCGGACAAGTTATCCTCGCTGCCGACACGATTGTGGTGAAAGACGGGCAACTCCTCGGAAAACCTAAAGATACCGATGACGCGGCGCGGATGCTGGCTTTTTTGTCGGGTGCGGTGCATGCGGTGATGACGGGAGTATGTGTGCTCCGGCAGCAGGCGGATGAGCTGCGGTTTTTCCAGGAGGTGGAGATCACCAAAGTCCATTTTCGTTCTCTGACGGAAGAAGAAATTGCGGCTTATCTTGCAAGCGGGGAACCTTTCGACAAAGCCGGAGCTTATGGTATTCAAGGCTTGGGCGGACTGCTGGTCGAACGCATTGAAGGCTGTTACTATAACGTGGTTGGTCTTCCTTTAGTTAAAACCATGCAGCTTCTGCGCAAATGCGGCATTAAGATTCTTGGCTCAATTCGTTAAAACTTGGTCATAGCGCTTCATTTAGTTTCGCTATTAATCATATTATTAATGTTTATTTTAGAAAGGGGAAAGCAAAAGATGTTTACAAGAGACATCGGGATTGATTTGGGAACGGCCAACACTTTGGTTTTTATCAAAGGAAAGGGCACGGTAATTAATGAACCTTCGGTCGTTGCTTTACACAAGGATTCGGGGAAGGTACTGGCGGTTGGCGATGAAGCCAAACAAATGATTGGCCGTACACCAGGCAATATAGTGGCAATCCGTCCGATGAAGGATGGGGTGATTGCTGATTTTGAGGTCACTCACACCATGTTGCGTTATTTTATCCGCAAGGCTTTGCGGAAAAACCCGTCGTTGTTAAACCGCCCGCGGATTGTTATTTGTGTGCCGGCCGGGGTTACCACGGTGGAAGAAAGGGCCGTCAGAGAGGCAGCGATCCAGGCGGGGGCGAAAGAAGCCTATTTAATTGAGGAACCGATGGCAGCGGCCATTGGAGTGGGCTTGCCGATTCAGGAACCAACGGGCAATATGATTGTCGATATCGGTGGGGGCACCACGGATGTTGCCGTGATTTCTTTAGGCGGGATTGTGACCAGCCGCAGTATCCGGGTGGGCGGCGACGAATTGGATGAATCCATTGTTAATTACATTAAGCGGACCTACAGTTTGATGGTGGGCGAAAGAACCGCGGAAGAAATCAAGATTAACATTGGTTATGCCATGAAGATCGACGATAACGACCAGACCTACCAGGTAAGGGGAAGGGATTTGGTGACGGGGCTGCCGAAACTGATTACGGTTAATGCCGATGAAATCATGGAGGCTATTTCGGAATCGGTGGCTCAGATTATCGACACGATCAAGATTTGTTTGGAGAAAACCCCGCCGGAATTAGCCGCCGACATTATGGACCGGGGCATTATGATGGCCGGAGGCGGAGCATTATTAAAAGGAATGGACCGGTTGATTAGCGAACAGACCGGGATGCCGGTGCATATTTCCGAAGAACCGCTGCACGCGGTGGCGATTGGGGCAGGAAGAACATTAGATAATATTGAGGTGTTGAAGAAGCTGACGGTTTCGAATAAGCACGTAGGCTAGGTGGGTTGTGGAGTGACCAGAAAAAATAAAATTTTGGTGGGGGTATTATTGACGGGGATTGTCCTTTTGACATTCCGGATTATGTTTTTAACCAGTTTGGAAAAAAACAAGGCTTTCCCTCTGGAGATTACCATCCGGGAGATGCTGGCTCCTTTGCAAAAAGGCATCTCGTCAATCATTAACTACGCCGACAATATTGTAGCCTATTTCGAAGAACACGAGGTCTTGCGCCGGCAAAACGAGCAGTTGATGAAGGAAAACAGCATGCTAAGGGAAAAAATCTTTTCCCTGCAGGAACAGGAGCTGGAGAATGAACGGCTGAGGGAGTTACTGGCTTATCAACAGGAAAAAAATGGAAACTATGATTTGGTGTTGGCGAAAGTGATTGGGCGCAATCCCACCAACTGGTACGAGATGATTATTTTAGATAAGGGCAAAAAACACGGGATTGTTCCCGGGATGGTCGTGGTAAACCACGACGGATTGATTGGCAAAGTAGTCCAAGTCTCCACAAACACCGCCCACGTTTTGTTAATTCTGGATCAGGAAGGCGCGGTCGGCGGCCGGATTTTCGAGAACCGCTATACGCCGGGCGTGGTGGTGGGCGTTGATAATGCCCAGTATCTGCAGATGATTCACCTTCCGCATGATGTGCCGATTGAGAAGAATCAGACGATTGTGACCTCCGGTTTAGGGGGGGTCTATCCCAGTGGGATCCGTATCGGCAAAGTGATCGAGGTAACTTTGGAACCTTCGGGCTTGATGAAGACGGCGAAAATCAAACCCTTTGTTGATTTTGATCGCTTGGAAGAGGCCTTTATCATCAAACAGGTGAAACAGCCGGAAGAGCCTGTATTGCCAGAAGATACCGGCTTGGATGAAGGAACCGCGGCGGCGGGCGGAACGGAAAATCTTACGGGAACAGCGCACGCCGTGGGAACCGATGGCTAATAAGGGAGCGAACATCGATGTATTATTTAATCTTGTTTTTATTGGGCATGGGCGGAATTCTATTAGAATCCACCGTTTTTAACCATTTGACCATTGCGGGGGTAAAACCGGACCTGTTATTAATCCTGGTTATTTTTAACAGTATTTTTCAGGGCCACCTCAAAGGCTCCATTTTCGCTTTTTTTCTCGGCTGGCTGGAGGATTTTTTTATCGGGGGCTTATGGGGAATGAACGCTTTGGCGAAAGCCCTCACTGCTTTTATCTGGGGTTGGTTTTTGCAGGGTACTTTCCGGGAAAACCTTTTGGTGCCCGTGTTTTCGCTTTTTTTAGCCAGTCTTTTTCACGGTAGCATGATCCTGTTGCTGGGAAAGATTGTGGGACTAAGTTGGAATTGGACTTTCTTGTTTTGGAAGGTCTTGCCGGTGGCTATTTACAATACCTGTTTAGTTCCGTTCCTTTATTATGGTTTTTATAACTGGATGACCAGGCATGTTGAACAGCAGAGCTTTTAGGGGCAGGGGCAGGTGACGTTTAATGGAGGTGCAACCGAATACCACAATTTTAATGAAGCGGGCGTTGAATATCTATCTGGGTATCGTCATCGCCATTTTTGTGGTGCTTATCTTGCGTTTAGCCTGGTTACAGATTATTGAAACCCAGATTTACCAGAACAGAGCGGTCACCAACGCGACGCGTTTGATTCATGAAGATGCCAGCAGGGGCGAGATTGTGGACCGCAATAACGAGGTATTGGTTACGAATCGCCCTGTTTTTAATATTTCCTTAAATTATCTTGACTTAAAGAATCAGGACACGGATCAGGTCATCCGGACCCTGGTGGAGATTATCAACGATCCGGAGATCACCATTGAAAGCGTAAAAGAGTTGTTTAAGGGAAAAACCCGCTTGTTTGAGCCCATCGTGATCAAACGGGATGTTTCGATCGAATTGGTCACGGCCATTGAGGAAAGGCGGCGGGATCTCCCCGGCGTAAGTATTGACGTCCATCCTCAGCGCAGTTATCCTTATGGGTTTTTAGCCGGACATTTGCTGGGTTATGTTCATTCCATCAAGGAAGAGCTGGAGCAGCCCGGTTTTGAGGATTACGGCATTAATGATCTGGTGGGGAAAACCGGGGTCGAAAAGTATTATGAGTCTTACCTGCGCGGACAAAAAGGTTACAGTCAGGTAGAAGTGAACTCGCAAAACCGGCCGGTGCGGAAGGTCCGTTCCGTGCCTTCCGTGCAGGGGGACAAGCTGGTTCTGACCCTGGATTTAAAGCTGCAGCAGGCGATGGAAAAAGCCTTTGACGAAACCCTGGCCAGGTTGCAGGAAAAATACCCTAAGGCGAAAGCGGGCGGCGCGGTATTGCTGGAAGTTAAAACCGGTAAGGTTTTAGCCATGGCTAGTCGTCCGGGGCTTAACCCGGAGGATTTTAACGGTAAATCCCTGAGCCAGGCGCAGGCCGACTATTATTTCAACAATGAACCGCCGGCTTTGCGCAACAGGGTCATTCAGGGGAGCTATGTGCCCGGTTCAACTTTTAAGCCGGTTGTGGGGCTGTCCGTTCTATCCGCCGCCCAGGCTACCCCCCAGGATACCGTGACCTGTACCGGCCGTTATTGGTATCCGCCCTATATCAAGTGTATCGGGGTTCATGGACGGGTGAATTATTACACGGCCATGGCGAAATCCTGTAACGTCTATTTTCAGGAAATGGGCCGGCGGGCGGGGATCGCTCAGATCGGCAAAGTAGGCCGGGAGCTTGGGCTGGGAGAAAAGACGGGGATTGACCTGCCCTATGAAAGCAGCGGCCTGTTGCCCCATATCGAGTGGCAGGAGCAGGAATTCGGCAAGCGCCGGGAGAAAATCAACAACGATATTGATGCGAAAATCGAAAAGCTGGAAAAGGAATACAAAGAAAAAATCGCGGCAGCTGATGCCCAGAGCAAGAAGGAACTGGAGCGTGAATTAAAGGGGAAGAAAAACCTGCTGGAACAGCAGCGCCGGGAACGGTTGCAGGCGGAGACCCAATGGCATGATTATGATACCTTTAATACCAGCATCGGGCAGGGCTATAACCAGTACACGATTATCCAGCTCGTCAATTACGTGGCCACCATTGCCAATGACGGGAAGCGGTACAAGCCTTATGTGGTGGACCAAATTATAGATAATGAAGGGATTCTCGTGGAGCAGTTCGCTCCGGAACTGGTGATGGAGATGACGGTTCCGCCGGACGTAATTACGGAAACGCAAAAGGCGATGCGAGCCGTGGCATCCCCGGGGGGCACAGCCTATTTCCTGTTTAGCAACTTCCCTGCTCATATTCCGGTGGCGGCCAAAACCGGAACTGCTCAGCCCGGCCGGTTAGGCTATGTGAAAAACAAAGACTTCGACGGGATTTTTATTGCTTATGCGCCGGCTGATGACCCGGAGATTGCTTTTGCCGGGGTAATCGAGTATGGCAACAGCGGCAGCGGTTCCGCCGGCTATATCGCGAAAGCGGTTTTTGAGGAATATTTTGGTCTCAATAAACCACAAACACCGGAAAGCCCAAGCCAGACGCAAGGCCAGACCTCAACCGGAACCCAGACCCAAACGCAGCCCCAAACCCA
>DGEB01000051.1:24623-32393 GCA_002385735.1 Peptococcaceae bacterium UBA3937 | reverse complement strand
AGACCCAGACGCAAACCCAGACCCCAAGCCAGAACGAGACCCCAAATCAGGGTCAGGCACCGGCACCAGCCCAGACGCAGCCTTCAACCCAGACCCCAGAGCCTAATCCTAGTGCACCCTCAACGCAAGAGTCCGGTCAGGCGTCCAACCAGGCAGCAGGGGGGGATCCGGGGCAGACCGCCGGGCCAACCCAGAACCCAGGCCAGGAGCAGCCCCCGGGGCAAGCTCCGAATAGTAATCAAGAACAGGCTTCCGGTCAGGGGCAAGCACCCAGGGAGGGGCAGACCCCCAGTCAGGGACAAACTCCCAATCTCGGGGCAGGACTTCCTTCTCCTTAAAAAACTAAATAAATCATAATTTTTTCTGATTTTGGCAGGATTTTTCCTGCAAATATCGAACAATAGTTAAAGGTTTCCTGTTAAGAATGAGCTCAGGAGGATAGGAATCAACAAATGAACGATAGTTTAATTTCAGTAAAGGGCAACAAGAATGGGCTCCAACTCATTTGCAGCGACCAGGGAACATGGGACGAAGTTATCGCTGAAATCAAAAGCTTTTTGACAGGAGAAAACAGGAGTTTTTTTAAAGGAGCCAGCGTGATCGTTGATACCAGTACACGGGTATTGACCGCGGAACAGGTGGCGGTGTTATGGAAGGTGCTTGAGGGTGCCGGGTTAACGATCAAAGGGCTTCGCACCGAAGCACAGGAGGAGACGAGCAGCCCTTTCCCAAGGCTTGGCAAGGAACGAGGAAGAAACAAAGCAGGGACCAGGGGACAAACCCAGGGGATTTCGGAAACCGAATATGTTAATCCCAAACCGGTTTTGATTGTGAAAAGGAATTTGCGTTCCGGGCAAAAAATCTCCTTTGACGGTAATGTGTTGATTTTTGGTGATGTTAATCCCGGAGCAGAAGTAATTGCCTCCGGTTTTATCATGGTGTTTGGTTACTTAAGAGGGATTGCGCATGCCGGTTCCACCGGTGATGAGAAGGCATGGGTGATGTCTTTTCGGTTACAGCCTACCCAGTTGCGGATTGCCAACAGTATTACCCGCCCTCCCGATGAAGAACCACAAGGACCGGAGATCGCGAAGATTCAAGACAGCATGATTGTCTGCGAAGGAATAGATTTAAAAAAATATTATGATATAACTGGAGGGAATTAAGATGGGTGAAGTAATAGTGGTTACTTCGGGCAAAGGCGGTGTAGGAAAAACTACTACCACGGCAAATATCAGCACCGGTTTAGCCTCCATGGGGAAAAAGGTTGTGATGATTGATACGGATATCGGCTTAAGAAACCTGGACGTGGTAATGGGGCTGGAAAACCGGATTGTGTACGATTTGGTGGATGTGACTCGGGGAGATTGCCGTTTGAGACAGGCTTTAATTAAAGATAAAAGATTTGAAAATTTGTGTCTTTTACCGGCAGCGCAGACAAAGGATAAAACGGCCGTTCAACCGGAGCAGATGAGAGAACTCTGCGAAAAATTGAAAAAGGAATTTGAGTATGTGATTATTGACTGCCCGGCAGGAATTGAAATGGGCTTTAAAAATGCTACGGCCGGTGCGGAGAGGGCTTTGGTCGTTACTACTCCGGAGATTTCGGCGGTGCGTGACGCCGACCGGATTATTGGCCTTTTGGAGGCGGCCGAGTTACCTAATCCCCTGTTGATCGTGAACCGGATTCGCCCCACCATGGTGAAAAAAGGCGATATGATGGATATTGACGATATGATCGATATCCTGGCGATCGACTTGTTAGGAGTTGTGCCGGAGGATGAAAGCATCGTTGTTTCTACCAATAAGGGAGAGCCTGCCGTTTTGGATATGAAATCGATGGCCGGACAGGCTTACCGGAATATCTCCCGCCGGATTACCGGAGAAGACGTTCCCTTGATTTCGATGGAATCAGAAGACGGTTTCTTAAGTAAAATCAAAAAATTCTTTGGAATCCAAAGGTAAGGTAAAGGAGGTATTGGCATGGATTTTTTGGAGAGATTATTTGGCCGGCGAAAGCCTACCAGTAAAATTATTGCCAAAGAAAGATTGCGTCTGGTTTTGGTACACGATCGGGCCAGTATTTCACCCCAAGTTTTAGATTCCTTAAAGGAAGATATGTTGGATGTTATCTCCAACTATATGGAGATTGACCGGCGGGGGACAGAAGTAACCTTGAATTCCGACAAGGAATCGGTTGCTTTAATTGCCAATATCCCTGTCATTGGCGTGGTTGGCCGCAACAAGCGAGGGGTAAGGATTTAAAGATGCGCCAATTGGCAAGAGAAAACCTTTGGGAATCACCAGAGTTCAGGTTATAATGGAGGTAGAGCGAACGAGGTGATTAAAGTGCGTATTGCGAAAATAACCAAGAGCATTGATTATACTCTATTGGGGGCAGTAGCGCTCATCCTTGTGATGGGCTTCTTTGTTTTAGATAGCGCCACGGTAAATGCCAGTGCCAGATACGGAATAAATTTTGTTCTACGTCAAATCCTCTGGGCCATTGTAGGGCTCGGCGCTTTTTGCTGTGTATTGTTCATTGATTACAGTAAATTATCGAAATTTGCCATCCCCATTTTTGCGTTAAACATTGTGCTTTTGGTGGCCACTTTGATTTTCGGGGAAGAAACCAACGGCGCTCAAGCCTGGATCCCCATTGGTCCCTTTAAATTGCAGCCGGCCGAAATTGCAAAAATTCTCTTGATTGTCGGTTTAGCTCAATTTCTGGTGCCGAGAATCGGCAAGTTGAATACTTTGAAGGATCTACTGCCGGTATTTGTCTATGTGGCGGTTCCTTTAGGGTTAATTCTCCTGCAGCCGGATTTGGGAACCGGCCTGGTTTATGTAGCCATCATGTTCGGAATGTTGTTGGCAGCAGGCGCTTCGCCTTTGTTGCTTTCTTTATTGTTTGGCGGTGGAATCGGGGCAATTGCTTTGGCGGTTTTTGGCCACTATACCTGGGGCTGGTGGCTGCCGCTGAAAACTTATCAATTAAATCGTCTGGTTGCGTTTATCAACCCCATGGTGGATCCCCGTGGGGCCGGCTGGAACGTGATTCAATCCCAGATTGCGGTTGGTTCCGGTGGCTTATGGGGGAAAGGCTTGGGGATGGGCTCGCAAAATATTAATAATTTTCTACCGGCTCAATGGACCGACTTTATCTTTTGTGTCCTGGCCGAAGAGCTTGGTTTTATCGGCGCGGTTCTTTTATTAGGTCTGTTCTTTGTCCTGTTGTTCCGGGGTCTCAGGATTGCCAAACTGGCCAAAGATCCCTTTGGTACTTTGATTGCCGTCGGGGTTGTTTCCATGTTTGCCTTTCACATCTTGCAGAATGTGGGCATGACCGTTGGCCTGATGCCGATTACCGGGATCCCGCTGCCTTTTGTGAGCTACGGCGGAAGTTCTCTGTTGGCCAATATGTTGGCTCTGGGTCTCTTGATGAACGTGTATGTTTACCATGACGATCGGTTAATGTATTAACAAAGAAACGGTGCAGGTTAATATAGTAGCTTGAGAAGGGAAAAGGAAAGATAAACGATGAAAAAATCCTTCATTGAGCAATCCTTAAAGGTCGTGCTGTGTGCTCTCAATTCCAAATATATTCATTCGTCTTTAGCCCCGTGGTATTTGGCCGCGGGGGTTTCTTCATTCTGTCCGCAAGCCGGGATTACGGTTAAGGTAATCGAAGGGACGGTTAATGACGCGCTGGAGGAGATTAGCAGGCGGATCTTAGCTGAAAACCCCCAGGTAATCGGGCTGAGTTGCTATATCTGGAATATTACCGCCACAAGGCAACTGCTGCGGCTTCTCAAAAGCAAGCTCCCCGGGGCGGTAATGGTTTTAGGAGGGCCGGAAGTAAGCTTTAATGCCGCGGAAATTTTGCGCGCCGCACCGGAGGTAGACTACGTGATTTCCGGGGAAGGGGAAAGGCCTTTTGCCCTTTTGCTGGAAAGATTGTCCCGCAAAATCCCCCGTGACCAACAGATTCCTTCCTGTGGCCTACCCAAAAGCTGTTGTGGCCAACCAGAAGCTTCCCCCGGCCAACCGGAAGGTTCCTCCGGTCAACCGGAAGCTTCCCCCGGCCCACAAGATGAAGCGACCGGCGGCTGCGCAACGGAAACGATGCCGGTTGCCGAAGAGCTCCGGGATATCCCCGGCTTATGCTATCGGCAGGGGGAAAAGCTGATCCTTGCTCTTCCTTATGCTCCCCGGGAAATTCCCCCCAGCCCGTACAGCGAGGCATATCTGGCGGCGTTAAAAGGGCGGATCGCCTATCTGGAAACCAGCCGGGGCTGTCCCTATTCCTGCGCTTTTTGTCTTTCCGGCCGGGGTAGCGGGGTGCGCTTTTTCGATTTGGAAAGAGCGAAAAAGGAAATGCTGCTTTTGGCCAACAGTGGCACCCATACGGTAAAGCTGGTGGACCGGACCTTTAATTGCCATCCGGCAAGAGCAAGGGAATTGTTTCGCTTCATTATCGAAAACTACGGGAAGGTTATTCCTCAAGGGGTTTGTTTTCATTTTGAAATCGCCGGGGACATCCTTGACGAGGCCACCCTGGAGCTCCTGGCCACGGCGCCGGTGGGAGCGATCCAGTTTGAAATCGGGATTCAAAGCTTTAATGAGGAAACCCTGGTCGCCATTAACCGCCGCACCGACCTGGACCGCCTGGAAGAAAACATCCGGCGGCTGGTCGCGCCGGGGAATATTCATATCCATATTGATTTAATCGCCGGCTTGCCTTATGAGGACCTGGGAAGTTTTGCCGCCGGCTTTAACAAGGCTTATGCGATGCAGCCCCATATGCTGCAGCTTGGGTTTTTAAAACTGTTGCACGGCGCGCCGATGCGGGAGGAGGCGGAAAAGTACCCCTGCCGGTACCGGGAGGAGCCTCCCTATGAGGTTATCGAGACGCCCTGGCTTTCCGCGGAGGAGCTCCGGCGTTTGCATGACACGGAAGATGCTTTGGAGCGCCTCTACAACAGCGGCCGTTTCCGGCGGACTTTGGTCTACCTGTTGCAACAGACCGGGGAAACGCCTTTTACTTTGTTCAGCCGGTTCGGGGCCTATGCCGCCGCCCAGGGGAAGGATGGAATTTCGCTGGATGATTACACGGCGCTGGTCTTCCGGTATTTTTCCGCGCAAAAGGGAGTGGATCCGACGGTGCTGCGGGATGAGATGGTCTGTGACCGCCTATCCGTCAATGCCTCCGGGCAGCTTCCGCCGGTTTTGCGGGTCCAGGATCCCCTTTTGGAAAAGGCCATCTGGCTGGTGGAGCACAACAAGGCGACCCGCCCCTTAAAAGGGGTGCGGCGGGGCTATGCCTATTTGTATTCCGAACAGTGTCTGGTCTATGCAGATTACCGGAAAGAGGAGCGGAATCCGGTGAGCGGCGAATATCCCCTGCACAAGGTGCCGGTCCGGTAACCGGCCCTTCCTGTTTCAAGGGGTGTCGTCCTTTGCTGTTTTGTCCTTGTGCTCCTGGGAGATGGAAACAAGGTAGAGCAGGGGGGGGGCGATAAACAGCATGCTGGTCCCTGCCGCCACAATGCCGGAGTCGTTGACAGCCAGAAGAACGAAACTGCCGGCTAAGCCGGTGTAAAAGCCGGTTTTTAGATATTGGTACCGGCTAAACAGCCTTTGGAGTAGGCCGGGGGGTTTTTTGAAGATGATGGCCAGGGCGGCTAAAAATGCGAGAAAAACCCGGCTCCAGAGGGAGTAGCGGAATAATTTCAGGTTCATGCTTATTTTCCGGGCGAGGATGGGTAGAAGCGCAGCGGGACCTTCGGCTTCGATGAGGCGGGCGGTTTGCCCGATGTGGGATTGGGCTTCTATGGGTCGGTGCCAGTCCCAGGCAAAAAGGACGAGCAGGAAGAAGACCGTGGCTAATCCTGTGGTAAAAAGGAGGCGGGGGGACAGCTTGGGCCGCAAGAGGAGGGCAAAAAGAAGGAGATAGCTGCTTAAAAAGGTGATCGCTCCGCCCACATTGGTTCCCCACCGGGGCGCCGCCACCAAAAGAAGCAGGAAAAGGGCGCCGCTTGCCAGGAGAGGGAGGAGTTGCCGGGCGAGGCGGTGGCCTTTTTTGGCCCGGACTGTTTCTAAAAGGAGGGTTAATCCTATCACCGAGGAGCCGAACAGCACGCCCAGGTATTCGTTACCGAGCCCGTAATAGCGGGCGCCGCTGATGGGGTCGTAGCCTAAAAGCGAGTTTTTCATGAGCGGGGCGCCAAGGAGCAGGTCCATGCTGATGGCCAGAACGGTAAAAAGATAGAGGAACATTAAAGGGAGCAGGGCCCTCCGGTGAACCAGCCAGTGAATCACCATGACCCCGGCAAAAAGGACGATGATGCGCACGGCAAGCAGATTGGTAGGGACCAGGGGCAGAAGGAGCAATAGCAGGGGGACAGCCGTGGCCGTGAGGAGGAGTTTACTAAGCACGTGGTACAGGGGGGAAGTGTTTTTCCCCAGCAAGAGCAGAAAAAGGAGGGCGAGCACCAGTATGATAAGGAAAAGCACATACCCTTTGATCAGGAGGGGCCGTTGGGCGTGGTTGGCTTGAAACAGGGCCAGTTGTTGGGTTAAATAGTCCAGGGGATGGGCGCAGGCCACGGTGGTAAGCAGGTTACCGGAAAACAGGCCTTCCGCCGGTATGCCCCAGTGGGCGAGAATGGTCGGGGCGATGTCCAGATTGGTTATGAGCCCGTCTCTTTTGGTACTGGCGGAAGTGAGAAGCCGGTTTCCGGAAAGGGTGGGCGAATAATAGCAAACGGGGGTAAGGGTGTTGCCGGCAGTTACTTCTTCTTTGGCCGGGTAAGGAGCGACGATGAGGAGGGGGAGTTTCTTTTGGGCAGATAATTGCTGCAGTGCAGCTAAAAAGGAGTCGATGGCCTGAAGAAGTTTCTCGCGGGTTTCCGTATAGACGCCGGGGGATAAGCGGCCGGAGAAGGCATCCAGCCTGGCCAGATCGCCTAAGTCCAGGAGGACAAGTCCTTGCTGATTTTCCTTCAGGAAACGCTCGGTGTGTTCATACAGATAGGCATAGTTGGTGGTGTAGACCGTGGGCGAGAAGTTGCTTACGGTGCAGGTGCGCCGGTCCACAATCCCGTGCCGCACGAGGCCTTTTTCGTTCATGGCCAGGAGAGCCCCCGGCCGGGAGCTTTTTTCCGGCAGATCCTGATTTCCCAGTAAGAGCAGGGGAAGCTGGTGCCTTTCTAAAGTTTCTCCTAAAAGGCCTAGGCGCACTTCCGGGGAATTACTGTTTAGCAATAGTTGAAGGTAGGGAAGGTATACCACATCCGGTGCCTGCTGTGATAACTGCTTCGCCACCAGTGCTCGATCCGGTACGGTGTTTTTTGGGGGGTGTTGGGCAGGGTGTTCCACCTGTAAAGGGTATCCGGTGTATCTTTGAAAAAAATCGGCTGCCGCCAGTTCCTGAATTTTTTCACTCTGTTGCCAGGCTTGGGCCGCCTCCTCGGTACAAGCCGCTTTTTTTCCGGTGGCGATGGTAAGATAAGCGGCGCTGATTCTCCGGGGTCCGTCGTTTTGCGTATTTAAAAGGCCAATGGCGCCTTGTTCGGACAGCTTCAGGAGCGCAGGGCACTGGGGGATGTCCCGGAGGGAAAGTCCCGGAAGGAGGACGGTAATCAAGTATTCGCTTGGCAAGCTTTCACTCGGCAAGTCTTCACTCTGGGCCGCGCTCTGTGCAGCTTTCTGCGCACTACTCTGTGCAGCATTCTCGGCAGCATTCTGTGCAGCATTTTGTGCAGCATT
>DGEB01000051.1:0-24354 GCA_002385735.1 Peptococcaceae bacterium UBA3937 | reverse complement strand
TGTGCAGCATTTTGTGCAGCATTCTCGGCAGCATTCTGTGCAGCATTTTGTGCAGCACTCTGTGTAGCGCTTGTTGCGGCGGCTGCCTTTGTCACATGGGGAAGAGGGAGAAACAAGCAGAAAAGCAGAAGAAAGGATAAGCGGCCAAGATAGCGCAAAAAAGCAAGGACGGTCATCAAACTACAGAACCTCCTAAGTCTAACCGGTCCTCCATGACCATGTTAACAAGGTCCGGCTTGTAAAGTCTTGGTTAAACATTCCTTTTCGGGGAGTTTCATCATCTTATAATTTGTCCCGAGGGGCGAATTTAAACCTTCCTTATCGAATAACGATAAAAATATGTTAACAATCGATATAGACGGTGTTATGATGTTAACCATAGAAAAAAAGTAGAGTATAATATTCTTAATTACAGGACAGAGATGGAACATTTTGCAGTATTTTTCGTCTGATGCAAGAAAGGGGAGGTGGTAACTTCTAACCCCAACAGCTAAAAATTGCAGGAAGGCGGTGAGGCTGCTGTTGAATGCTGTAGGTTTGTTGTTGCTTTCTCTGTTCGCACTTATTTTTCTGGTATTTAGTATCGCGGCTGCCGTTAAAGGCGGGGCTCAAAAGGAGGGCGATAAAGAAGACATGATTAAGCAGATCTATCTTTATTTGGTGTTGTTTGTCACCTTGATGATGATGTTAGGCGGCTGTATCTCTGTTTATCATGAGGTAACCAATCTTGTTAATCCGTCGCCGTATTATCAATCTTTTGAGGATTTTAAACAAGGATTTGGGAAATATGACCGGCCGGCCGTTGAGGGAAGTGAGGGAAGCGAGACATCACAACCTGAGAAGTCTGAGGAAGAATTACGGGCGGACTATGATGCCTTAGTGAAAGATTATTATGACCGGGAGAATGCCCGGGCCAAACACAACTTAGTTAAGAGTCTGGGCTGGATCATCATTCCTTTTCCGATTTTCCTCTTCTGTCAGCGGCGCCTGGTCAAGAAAGTGGAATCAGAGAAAAAATAAATATTTTGCCCATGAGGAAAGAGCAAGCGGTGCCCTTTCCTCTTTTCTTTTCTCCCAATAATTGAGTTCTTCCCTAAAATGTCGATAATTGGTATGATTAAAAAGAATAAAAAATGACGAAGGGGAAGATTTTATGTCGCTGGCACCGTTAAGCAGGACGCAAACCAGGCAAAAACGGCCCTTATTCAAGGGCAAACTGTTCTTTGCGCTGTTTTTTGCCTTTCTTCTTGCCGTTTTGCTTTATTATTTTCCGGGCTTTTTGCAGGCCCCGCTTCCGGCTTCCCAGGATGTGGAGCTTTACTATATGGGCCACAGGACCATGGAGAAGGGTATTTATCTGGAGGACATGCTCTATCTGCCGCTTTCTTTTGTGCAAAAATACATAGACCCGTCCGTAAGAAAGGATGATACCGGGGAAGTGGTCATTATCACCACCACCGAAAAGCTCTACCATTTCCCCTTTGGCATCAAAGAAGGGTTGTTAAATTTGGAACCCTATGAATTTACTTATCCGGTACGGGAAAAAGAAGGGCAGCTTTATTTACCCGTGGATCCCTTGCAGGAGATCTACCATTTGGAACTGCTCGCCAATCCGGTACGGAAAACGGCGAGTCTCTATAGCTTAAAGCAGCCCCTGCAGATGGGCAAGATGGTGAAAGCCGGGAAAATCCGGCTGGCGCCCAGTCTTCGTTCGGCCTGGGTGGACGAACTGTCCCTGGAGGAAGAGGTGCGGATTCTGAGAGAAGAAAAGGGCTGGTATTGGGTAGAAACGGAGGCCGGCCAAGCCGGTTACATCGCTAAAGACAAGGTGGCCTTAGTCGGCGTTAAGGCGAGGGAGGTGCCCCAGCCGGAGGTTTATACGCCCTGGAACCCTTTGGGCCGTCCGATTATTCTCACCTGGGAGTATGTGGGACAAGTTACGGCCAGTCCGGAAAAAATCGGCGAGTTACCGGGGGTGGAAGTGCTTTCCCCCACCTGGTTTGCCTTGCAAAAGAACGGGATGGTCCAGAATAAAGCGGACAAAAAACTGGTGGACTGGGCGCATCAGAATGGTCGGCAAGTCTGGGGGCTCTTTTCCAACAGCTTCGATAAAGACCTGACCAGGGAGTTTTTGGGGAGCTCCGCTTTAAGAATCAAGGTCATCAGGCAGCTTTTAAGCTATGTGGACCTCTATGAACTGGATGGTATTAATCTCGACTTTGAGAATATGTATTTAGAGGATAAGGAAGCCTTTGTGGCTTTTGTGCGGGAATTGGCGCCGCTCCTTCACGAAAAGGGGCGGGTGCTTTCGGTGGATGTTACTTTTCATTCTCAGAGCGAAACCTGGTCGCTGTGTTACGACCGGAAAAAGCTTGCCGAAGCCGCCGATTATATTATTGTAATGGGCTATGATGAACATGGCGGCAGCAGTCCTGTGGCGGGCTCTGTTTCCTCCTTGCCGTGGGTGGAAAGTGGTCTGCAAAGAATGCTGGAGGAAGTGCCGGCGGATAAATTACTTCTGGGGATTCCTTTTTATACGCGGATTTGGACCGAAAAGGCCGGGGGGGACGGAACAATTAAAGTAACTTCGCGGGCCTACTCCATGCCGGCGGCTGAAAAATGGCTGAAGGAAAGAGGCGCACAGGTTACTTTTGATCAAAAGAGTGGGCAGAATTATGCCGAAGTGCGGGAGGAGGGGGTAAAATACCGGATGTGGCTGGAGGACAGTCATTCCCTGGCCAAGCGGATTGAGTTAATGAAAAAATATCATTTGGCCGGGATAGCCGCGTGGCGCCGGGGATTCGAAAATAACGACACCTGGGCCGAAATTTCCCGTTTAGTGCAAAAAAATTTTTAGGGCTAAAAAGGACTGACGAAAAAATCAAAGAGGTATAAAAAGACCTTTCCACGGAAATCCTTCTATGATAGAACATGGAAAGGTGGGATTTCTTATGAAAGTGCGGGTTGATCCTGAACTATGTATTGCTTGTGGTGCTTGCGTCAGTTTGGTTCCGGAGGTGTACGACTGGGATGACGACGGCAAGGCCGTGGCGGTGGAGGATGAAGTGCCGGTGGAGATGGAGGACGAAGTGAAGGAAAGTATCGAGGACTGTCCTACGGATGCCATCGCTGAGGTGTGACGACTTTTTTATTTATTGTCTAAAGGGATTTATTACCGGAAAATCGAATAGTATTAGTAAGGTGTTGACCCTTGACAATTATTTTCTATACTTTATAATGGTGTTACGTTACCTCCATACCCAGAGGAGATAGAGGAGGTGGGCTTATGAAAATCAAGAAGATCAACGAAGATAAGGTCCAGATCATTATTACCAATCAGGATTTAGAGGAAAGAGACTTTAAAAAATGGGAATTTATGCCCATAGGCCCGAAAGCCCAGGAACTGTTTCAGGACTTGCTTGACATGGCTTATCATGAATGTGGTTTTCAGATCGAGGAAGACTCACAACTCATGGTGGAAGCGTATCCTTTATCAGTAGACAGCATCGCAGTTATCATGACCAAGGTTCATTCGAGGGGTGCGGATAACAATCTTTTCACCTTTACTCATCATGACGAGGAAGAAGATTTTGACGAAGAACCCTGTTTTGAAAGAGGAACCGGCCAGGTTTGGGGTTTTGCCGATTTGGAAACCTGCATCCAGGCCTGTCATCGATTGGACCCCGACTTACTGGAAAAGAGTGCCTTGTATAAGTATCTGGAGGGCTATTATTTGGCGGTGAATACATTACCTCTGGGGGTTGAGGACGTCGCGGCCATTCTGGGGGAATACGCTGATTGGATTCCGGTAGATGAAGTTTTCTTTAAGGAACACGGCCAAACCATTATCCAGCGGGAAGCGGTAACTAATCTGGCCGGACTGGTTAGGTAAAGAAACTGTTGTTCCGGTGAAGGAAAAGAACTTGATAAAGTAACAAAGAGGATTAGGCAGTCGCGATTCGCAGCGGGCGAAGAGCGGCTGCTTAATTTTGAATTTAAATGTTTCCATTGGGCGGCTCTCAAGTTATAATATCTATAAAGGAAAAGACAAACAGCAAGACTGCAGCGAGAAAGAAGGGCATGGAGAAAAATCAAGAGAGGATAAACGTGCATGATGAAAAGGGATCCGATTAAAGCGTTGATTTTTTCTGTGTCGATTGGGGCCGGCCATGATTCGGTGGCCCATGCGGTTGCCGAACGGCTTACGGTGGAGGCACCGGGTTCGGAAGTGAAAATCATAGACACTTTTCGCTACATCAACAGCATTTTGAATAAAGTCGTGGTGGGCAGCTATATGGAAACAATCCGGCTTACGCCCAAGGTTTGGGGCTATTTATACGACCAGGCCGAGGGGGGAGAAAAGCTGGTGGATATAAGCCGGATTTCCGCGAAAATCCTTTCCCCGAAAATGGAGCAGCTCATCAATGAATTCAACCCGCAGGTGATTATCTGTTCCCATGCTTTTCCCACCGGTATGCTGGGGGCGATGAAACAAAAAGGGCGGATTAAGGTGCCTCTGGCGTCGGCGGTTACCGATTACCATATTCATCCCATCTGGATCAGTCCAGGCGTGGATTTATACTTCATTCCCTCGCCTGATTTGGATTATGCCTTGCTGCAGGAAGGAATTGAGGCTAGAAAAATTAAGCCGGTGGGGATTCCCATCCGGATGCAGTTCGGGCAGGTCATCGAAATGGCGGCGGCACGGCAGAAATTGCAGCTTGCCGGTGAACCGGTGGTGTTGATCATGGGCGGTGGTTTGGGTCTGGGGAAAATCGAGACGATCACCAAGCAACTTCTGGAAACCGGGCAATACGGAGTAGTGGTGATTTCCGGTAAAAACCGGCGGCTTTATGAAAGCTTGCAAAAACGGGATAATCCCAGGTTGCGGGTGTATGGCTACGTGGAGAATATGGCGGAGGTGATTGCGGCTTGTGATATCGTGGTTTCCAAACCGGGCGGAGTTACTACCGCAGAGGTAATGGCGATGGGCAAGCCGTTGGTTATCTATTCTTCCTTGCCGGGGCAGGAAGACCGGAATACCGATTACCTCTTAAACCGGGGCGCAGCCGTAAAGATTAAAAAGCGCGAGCAGTTAATCCCCGAGTTGCAGGTTCTGTGGGAGGATAAGGTCAGGCTGGCGCGGATGAGCGCGGCGGCGGCCCACCTGGCTTCCCCGCATTCCAGCAAGCTGCTGTGGGAGCACCTTTGGTCGCTGCTGGAGCGGGAAGACGCTTCCGATACGGAGCAAAAACTTAGGATGGAGCAAAAGTCCTGAGCGATTGCTTTTGAAAAGTTTTCATCATTTACGGCAAAAATCTTGCTTTTTCAGAACGGACTGCATATAATGAATAAAAAGTGGCAGGAGCAGTGGAGAAGCATATAATAATAGGCAAGAATCGTGAATAGTAGAATAATAGTAGAATAGTAGGATGGTAGAACGGTACGATGGTAGCAGGGCAGAAGGTGGCAACAGAAAACAGTTGAACCGTTAAAACTGCAAAAGAGTGGGCAGGCGGGGCTGGAGAGTCCCCTTGGTTGCCGGGAAAACTTGGAATGGGAAGTAAGATCACGGTAGGATGGTAGGAAGAAGATGCAGTATTGAAGGCACCTGATCTTCTGGTGCCTTTTTCAATTCTCTTTTTCAAACCTACGTAAACCGTGAGGTTGTTTAAGGAAAGGAGAAGAAAAAAATGATTATTGTCATGCGTCCGGACGCCGGAGAACAGGCGGTCCAAAAAGTAGTAGAGAAGCTGAAAAAAAACGGCTATCAGATTCACGAATCCCGTGGGGTAGAGAAAATTCTAATCGGCGCGGTCGGGGAAAAATCCGATAATGTGAATATGGCCATCGAGGCCTTGGATGGGGTGGAAAAGGTCATCCCCATTTTGGCCCCCTATAAATTGGCCGGGCGGGAGTTTCACCGGGAGGACACCGTCATCAGGGTCGGGGAGTTGACGATTGGCGGGCCCCAACTGCAGGTAATGGCGGGCCCCTGTGCGGTGGAAAGCCGGGAACAACTCCTGGAAATTGCTTTCATGGTGAAGGAAAGTGGCGCCAAAATCCTGCGGGGCGGCGCCTATAAGCCCCGGACCTCGCCCTATGCCTTCCAGGGGATGGAGGAAAAGGGCCTGGAATATTTGGCGGAAGCCCGGGAAAAAACCGGTTTATCCATTGTCACGGAAGTAATGGACACCCGAAAGGTGGAGTTGGTAGCCCAGTACGCGGATATTTTGCAAATAGGGGCGAGAAACATGCAGAATTTTCCGCTCCTGAAGGAAGTGGCGAAAGCGAAAAAACCAGTGCTGCTAAAACGGGGTATGGCCGCCACCATTGATGAATGGCTGATGGCCGCGGAATATATTATGTTAAGCGGGAACCACCAGGTCATTCTGTGCGAACGGGGAATTCGTTCCTTTGATGATACCTATTCCCGGAATGTGCTGGACCTTTCCGCCGTGCCGATTCTCAAACAGTTGACCCATTTGCCGGTGATTGTGGATCCCAGCCATGGCACCGGGAAATGGCCCTTAGTGGAGCCGATGGCCCGGGCGGCCGTAGCGGCCGGGGTCGACGGTTTAATCATCGAAGTGCATACCCGGCCCGGTGAAGCCATTTGTGACGGGCCTCAGAGCATCAAGCCGGAAAGGCTGAGCAATATCATAGTAGAAATCGGGAAAATTGCGGCCGTAATGGGGCGCACCCTGTAGGGGTGGAAAAAATGCAGGTTCTTAACCAGGTGCCAAATTTAAGCGAAAGCCACGCTTCTCGTGAGCAAAGCCTTGGGGCGATCAAAAAGGTCGTCATCGTTGGGCTGGGCTTGATCGGCGGTTCCTTGGGTCTGGCGATGAAAAGGAAAATGCCTGATCTTTTAGTTTGGGGAATTGATCAGCGGCCGGAAACGGCAGAGGAGGCGGTGCGGCTGGGCGCTGTGGATGCCGCCGGCACTTTGCGGCAGCTTGAAGAAGCCCTGTGCGATGCGCAGCTGGTTTTTCTGGCCGTTCCGGTACCGGACATGCCCCGCCTTTGTGAACAGTTGTCTCCCTACCTTTCGGCAGGGATGACCGTGACGGATACGGGCAGTACGAAAGCCAAGCTTGTAAAGTATATGGAGACTCATTTGCCCGATGGGGTGTCCTTTCTGGGCGGCCATCCCATGGCCGGCTCGGAGAAAACAGGGATTAGACAAGCCCATGGGGAGCTTTTGGAAAACGCTGTTTACCTGTTGACGCCTACGGAGAAAACTACGATGGAAACGGTGCAGGTGGTCGGCAGCTTTTTGGAAAAACTGGGGGCACGGATTAGACTGCTCTCTCCGGCCGAACATGACCGGAAGGTGGCGGCCATCAGTCATTTGCCCCACCTTTTGGCCGGCGCGCTGGTCAATACGGTAGGAAAACTGGAGGAGCAGGAAGGCGGGTTTTTTGCTCTGGCGGCAGGAGGATTCCGTGATACGACCAGGATTGCCGGCAGCCCCAGCGGTTTATGGCGCGATATTCTGCTGCAGAATAAAGAAACGCTCCTTGTTTTATTGGGTGAATTCCGGCAGGTGCTGGCGGAGTACGAAACAGCTTTGGCCGGAAACGACGAGGTGGCGCTGGCGGAGATTCTGGAACGCTCCAGGCGTTGGCGGGAGCAGGTGCCCGTCGGGTTGAAAGGGATTTTACCGCAAGTCTTTGAACTGACGGTGACCGTACCGGATGAGCCGGGGGTTCTTGCGGAGCTCACCGGGGTACTGAAGGAAAAAAGGATCAATATCAGTGATATCGAAATCCGGCCGGTCCGGGAAGGGATTGAAGGCACCGTCCGCCTGGGCTTTGAAAGTAAGGAAGCCTGTGATGAAGCGGTGCGGGTTTTAACCGGCAAGGGCTATGCCGTGCGGTATTTTTTACCATAATGTAAAAAATGTATAATGGAAAGTCGGGGTGGCCAGGTTGAAAAAAGAAATCGTGCCGGTTGCTGAAATAAAGGGGAGCGTCCGCGTTCCGGGGGATAAATCCATTTCCCATCGGGCGGCCATGCTGGGTGCTTTAGCCGAAGGGACAACCGTAATCGAGGGATTCCTTGTGGCGGATGATTGTTTGCATACATTAAAGTGTCTGTGGCATTTGGGCGTTCCGGTCCGGGTGGAAGAAGCGGCCACGCAAGAAGGAAGGCAGGAGCACGGTAGCGCCAGGGTGACCATCGAAGGCAAATGTTTATCCGGCCTACAGGAACCGGAGAAAGTATTGGATGCCGGTAATTCCGGAACTACCATGCGGCTACTCAGCGGCATATTGGCCGGACAATCCTTTACGTCTTTTATGAGCGGGGATGAATCCCTGTGCCGACGGCCGATGGACCGGATTACCGTTCCCTTGCGGAAGATGGGCGCCCAGATCATTGGTCGTCAGGGAGGAAAATATGCTCCTTTAGCCATTACCGGCGGGAACCTGCACGCCCTTTATTACCGTTTGCCGCTGGCCAGCGCCCAGGTCAAATCAGCGCTCTTGTTGGCCGGTCTGTATGCCCCGGGCTGGACGGTCGTCCTTGAGCCGGGGTCTTCGCGTAATCATACCGAGCTAATGCTCAAGGCCTTTGGAGCGGAGTTGGAAGCTAGCGGCAAGGGGACCGAAAAGGAAGTGGCAGTCAAAGGATTTCCTACGCTTAAGGCGCAACGGGTGCTTGTTCCGGGGGACCTTTCTTCAGCGGCTTTTTTGCTTGTAGCGGCCTTGATTGCCCCCCACGGCAAGCTCACCATAAAGTCGGTAGGGTTAAACCCGACCCGGGATGGGATTATCGAGGCTCTGCAGGCGATGGGGGCAAAACTTCGGATTACGGAAAAGCAGAAAATCGCCGGTGAATTAATCGGCACCGTTGAAGTGGAAAGCAGCAGTCTGAAAGGGATTTCCTTAGGCGGCGCCATGATTCCCCGCCTGATTGACGAGATTCCCGTACTCGCGGTGGCGGCGCTGTTTGCGGAGGGAGTTACGGAGATCCGGGATGCGGCGGAATTAAAGGTCAAGGAAAGCAACCGGCTGGCGGCGATTGCCGAAGGGCTTTCCCGGATGGGGGGACGCATCGAGGAACTGCCGGACGGGCTGCGCATTTCCGGCGGACACGCTTTAAAAGGAGTTTCCTGCCGGAGTTTTGGCGACCACCGGATCGCCATGGCGCTAGCGGTGGCGGCGTTGGGTGCCCAGGGAAAGACGGTGCTGGAAGGAGCCGAGGCGGTAAATGTATCTTTCCCCGGTTTTTGGCAGTTGCTCGAGGAATTAAAAGGTGGTGAATAATCGATGCAGCCGGGAGTAAAGGGGACGACGAAAGTGTTTGCGGTATTAGGCCATCCCATCGGGCATACCCTTTCGCCCGTCATGTATAACGCGGCCTTTCGGGAATTAAAGATGAACAGCATTTATGTGGCTTTGGATGTCGAAAAGGACCGGCTGGAGGAAGCGGTGAAGGGAATCAAAGCTTTGGGAATGCAAGGAGGGAATGTGACCATCCCCTTGAAAGAAGCGATTATTCCTTACCTGGATGGAATCACGGAAGAAGCCCGCCTGATCGGGGCGGTGAATACATTCTATTGGAAAGAAGGGGAAAAACTCTGGGGCGACAATACGGACGGAGCCGGTTTCCTGGCGGCGGGACGGAAAGCTGAGCCGCAGCTTTTGCGGGAAAAAAGTGCGGTCATCTTAGGGGCCGGGGGAGCGGCGCGGGCGGTGGCGGTGGCTTTGGCCCGGGCGGGGATGGGAGAACTGACCCTTGTCAATCGCAACCTGGAAAAGGCAGTGACCTTAGCGGAGCAGTTGGAAAAGCTAGGGGCGAAGGTTTACGTCCGGTCGTGGCCCAAGGGGGAAGCGGTAAAAAGGGCCGCGACGGAAGAAAAGCCCACCGGAAGAAGCGAAACAGGGGCGGACTTAGAAGAGCTGGTTAAAAGAAGCGGGCTCGTGGTCAACACCACGCCGCTGGGGATGGCTCCCCATGAAGAAGCCTGTCCCCCGCTGGACTTGGCCTTGCTGCATCCCGGGCAACTGGTGGTGGATTTAATCTACCGGCCGAAAGAGACCCTGTTTTTACGGCAGGCTAAAGCCAGAGGCTGCCGGGTCATGAATGGGCTGCCCATGCTTTTGGAGCAGGGCGTCCTGTCTTTCCAAAGGTGGGCAGGGACGGATGCCCCGGTGGAAGCGATGTGGAAAGAACTGGAAAGGTGGGTTTAAAATGCTGCGTTTTCTTACGGCGGGAGAATCCCACGGGCGGGCCCTGCTGGCAGTTATTGAAGGGCTGCCGGCCGGTTTAAAACTGGATTTCGAACGGATTAACGCCTTGTTAAAAAGGCGGCAGGGGGGATACGGTCGCGGGCAGCGGATGGCCCTGGAAGAAGACCGGGTGGAGTTTTTAAGTGGGGTGCGGGGAGGAAAGACCTTAGGCAGTCCCCTTGCAATGGCCATCTACAACCGGGACTGGGAAAACTGGCAGGAGATAATGGCCAGCGGCCCGGAAGCAATACTAACGGAAAGGATGGTCAGCAGGCCACGCCCGGGGCATGCGGATTTGGCCGGGGGGCTGAAGTACCGGCAGCGGGATATGCGCAACATCCTGGAAAGGGCCAGCGCCCGGGAAACGGCGGTCCGGGTGGCCGTTGGAGCTATTGCCGAAGAGCTTTTGGGTGCCTTGAACATCCGGGTAGAGGGGCAGGTCATGGCCATCGGCGGGGTACAGGCGGTGGCCGAAGAAAGGATTTGGGGCCCGGCGTTATTTGCCACGCCCTTGTATTGTCCGGACCCCGACGCCACGGAAGCGATGCTGCGGCTGATTGACGAAAGCAGGGAAAAAGGCGATAGCTTAGGCGGGGTGATCCGGATTGTCGCCGAGGGATTGCCGGTAGGGCTCGGCTCCCATGTGCAGTGGGACCGTCGCCTGGACGGCAGGCTGGCGCAGGCGGTCATGAGCATTCCGGCCATAAAAGGGGTAGAAATCGGGGCCGGTTTTGTGGCCGGAGCCTTGCCGGGTTCCGCCGTTCATGATGAAATATCGTATGATGTGGATAAAAAACGCTTCCACCACCGGACCAACCATGCCGGTGGCCTGGAAGGAGGCATGACCAACGGCGAACTATTGGTCCTTCGGGCGGTGATGAAGCCGATTCCCACTTTGCGACGACCCCTGGCCAGTGTGGATCTGGAAAGCAAAGAAGCCTCCGCGGCAGTGGTGGAACGCTCGGATGTATGTGCGGTTCCGGCGGCGGCCGTTGTGGGGGAGGCGGTAACGGCCTGGGTGTTAGCCGAAGCGGTGGTCGGGAAATTTGGCGGAGACCATCTGGAGGAGCTTTTGCTCAACTACCACCATTATCTTGATTATCTGAGCAAGTGTTAAGAAAGCAATACAAGGAGAACAGGCGCCCATGAAAAAAGAAAGAACGGAGCACAATGCCATAGGACAAGGGGTTAGGGCAGAGGATGCCCTGGAGCCGGCTGCCCTTGCAAAAGGAGTTGGAGGACAGGAGGCCCTTGAACAAGGAAAAACAAACCCGGCGGTCGGGGTAAGTTGCCGTCGGGTGAAGGTGAGACTTGCCGAAAGAAGCTATGAGGTTCTTTTGGGTACGGAGATTTGGCCTGCCGGCGTGGCGGAGTTACAGCGCTTTTCTCCGGAAGAAGAGGTGTTTGTGGTCACCGATGAACGGGTCCATCGCCTTTACGGAGAAGAGTTAACCGGACTGCTTGAAGAAGCGGGTTATCGTCCCTTTACATATATTTTGGAAGCGGGGGAAGCTTCAAAAACCTGGGTCAATGCGGAGAAGATTCTTGATTCGATGCTGGCCAGGAATTTCAGCCGTCAGGTGCCTCTGCTAGCTTTAGGCGGCGGGGTAGTGGGGGATCTGGCCGGCTTTGTGGCGGCTCTTTACCGGAGGGGCGTGCCCTTCATTCAAATCCCGACCACCCTTTTGGCGCAGGTGGACAGTAGTGTGGGAGGCAAGGTGGCGGTCAACCACCCGCGGGGCAAAAATATGCTGGGGACCTTCTACCAACCCCGGGCGGTGTGGGCGGATTTGCGCACTTTGGACACCCTGGATGAGCGTGAATGGCAAGCCGGTTTGGCGGAAGTGTTGAAATACGCCTTGTTGTGGGATGCCGGCTTTTTTACTTTTCTGGAGACCCACGCCCGGGAGATCATCGCCCGGGACAACCCGCCGGTGTTGGCGGCGATGATTGAGCGCTGTGTGCAAATCAAGGCGGAAATCGTCCGGCGCGATGAACGGGATGAAGGCTTGCGGCACATCTTGAACCTGGGGCATACGATTGGGCATGCTCTGGAAAAGGCCACCGGTTTTCAGCAGTACCGGCATGGGGAGGCCGTGGCGATTGGAATGCGGGCCGCCGGGATGCTGGCCGTTAAGCTCGGGTTGTTTAGTGCAGCGAAGCTGGCGCGGGTGGAAAAACTGATGCAAGAGTGGGGATTACCGATGAATCTGTCCGGTTCTACCGTCAGGGAAATCCCGGAGCAGATTAAGCTGGATAAAAAAGTCGCGAACAAGGAAGTTGCTTTTGTTTTACCGGTGGCCATCGGCAAGGTGACGGTGCAAAAAGGGATAGCGGAAGAAATCCTTATGCAGGTTCTGGAGGAGTTGGCGGAAAAATAAAAAAGCCTCCCGGGCGGAGACTTTTCTTGCTTCAAGGATTTCCTACATACAAATTCCTCCAAGGGGGAGGTTATTTAAACATCAGCTTTCTCGTCAGGTAGCCGACGAGAATGGAAATGGGGATGCCCGAAAGGACAATAATCCCGGTCCATTTTCCTCCGATGTAATCATAGAAGATAAAAGGTATGATTAAGAACAACAGAAAGCATCCCAGTCCAACAAACCAAGAGATGCTGACAATTTTTAGATAATTATGCAGGTATTTTTGCGATACTTTTCTTTTGCAGTGCGGGCATTTGGTGGTTTTGGGGGTTATTGGTTGGTTACATTCCGGACAGGTCAACTTTTTAGCCATACTTTTCCCTCCTGGTCAAACATTCATATAATTTCATATAATTATCAAGAGTAATTCTCTAAAAGCGACGAAAATCCTTTCAAGGTCTTTTCTTTTTTGCCTTCGTAATTAATTATATGGGTGCGGCCAGGAGAAGTCAAATCAGGCCGCCGATGGCCTGATCCGGCCAATGGAAAAATATTCCGTAATACTTGCAGAAGCTGGTGGTTGCATAATTTAGCATTAGATGTTAATATATATAATGTTGTCGGGATGTGGCTCAGTTTGGTAGAGCGCTGCGTTCGGGACGCAGAGGCCGCAGGTTCAAATCCTGTCATCCCGACCATTTTTTGCCTATGATGATCCCATGATGACAAGACTAAGCAGCTAATAATTCTCAAAGCAGAACCGAGCCCAGGCAGGCTCTTTTTTACATATAATTTGAGACCGGAATACAGGCGGGTTGTGAAAACCAGTTTTAGTTGCTTGCGTCCTAAAATCATGGTAGTATGAATTGGAAAGATGATATGATTGGAGAAGGAGGTATTGCGAGGTTGTGGGGAAAACAGGATACAGAAGTCTGTTGTCCCAGGTTTGATAAAGCTTTCTGGGACGAAAAGACTTTTGCTTGGGAGGATAAGCTTTTTATCAAGGAAAAGTTACCTCAATATTATTTAATCCCCATAAGATTGCTTCAACTATTATTCTCCGTTCTTTACTTTGATCTTTCCGATTATCTACCTGAACCGTTGCAGGGTTTTAGCCGCATCAGACAAAGGATGTGGAAGCAAGCGGTGGACGCTGAAGCTGCTCCTGAAGAGGAGGATTTTCTGTTGCTATCCTATACCCCCTCCCGATGGAGATGCGAGTATTATCTGGCCGTTACTTCGGAAATACCCGGTGTGGAAAATGTGAAAATAACCGGAACTTTTTTAAGTAAGGTTTTTGATGAACCTAAGGCCAATGTTGTTCTATGGACTAAAGAAATGAAGGAGTATGCACAATATAAAGGAAAGAACGTCCAAGCCATTTATTATTACTATCCAACCTGTCCAAAATGTGCAAAGGAACGCGGACATAACTACGTGGTTGCCTTTGCCAAAGTAGAATAGCGAGGGATTAAGAATGGAAAAACGGCGTGAGCGCGATGCCAGGTATCTGGAAGCACTTGAAGAGATTACTCAGAATCTTTGGCGGATTAGAGAAAAATATGCCTTGGACAAAGAGGACAATACCCCGGCGGCGATCCGACTGAAAATCGTAGAGGAAAAAATCACCACGGAAAGAAGGCTCATCGAGGAGGTTAGCCTGCCCTGCCGCTTTATTCTTGAGCATTTCAGCACTTTCCTTGGCAGACTTGACCATACCGTGGGTTTTAGTTGGGGCCAGCAGTTTGAATTAGGGCGGGGCACGCTGAACAACATTTACATCCATGAATGGGGCAATGTGAGTATGATGATCGGCAACTTCCGTCTTTGCTGGCGGGACCAGGACTACCAGTATTTATTCTACCCGGATAAAGTTATCCTGCGCTCGGTCGACCAAAGCAAGCCGGAAATCCATCTGTTCTTTAATTTCTCCTTTAAATACTCCAAGATCCTCTCCGACTTCCAGGACGTGGTGAATCACCCGCAAACGCTGTATTGCTACCCCGATTTGTTTGCTGAAGAGCAAAAAGAGTAAACTGAAGAAGTAAGAGTAAAGTAAGAGTCAAGGAGCCGCAAGGCTTCTTTTTTTTTCTTGTGACGAAATGCACCCTTTGCCGGCGGAATTAATAAGCTAAGTAATGAAAAGAGGGGTGTTACAAGGATGAACAGATCAGACTGCATTGATGCCGGCACCGAATACTGCCCTTGCTATTTGGCGGAGGTAGGCGAATGTATCATGTGTTCTCAGCTGCAGGGGAAGGTTTTTTGTGATTGCACCAACTGGAAGGGCGTGTGCATCCTGCAGGAATACGTTTGGAATCATGCCCGGTCCAAACCCAGTCGCGGCTTGTTCCGGGGGCAAATCCTGGGGGCGGAGGAAGTCGCTGCGGACGTGCTGCTTTTAACCTTACAGGTGAACCGGACTTTGGCCCGAGAGCTCAATCAACCGGGGGCTTATGTTTTTTTACGGCCGCCGGGCACCGCGGAATATTTTGATATCCCCACGTCGGTGATGCGCGCCGACGAAAGATTGGAAACCATTGTCCTTGCCTTGCAGCAACGGGGTGTGAAAACCAAGTATTTGTTCAAACAGCGGACAGAGAAAGCGGACCAGGAAATTCTTTTGCGCGGTCCTTATTGGAACGGGATTTTGGGGTTGCGTCATTTAAAGGGCTTGCACCATGCCAAGGCACTCTTGCTTTTGCGAGGCATCGGGCAGGCGCCGGCCGTGCCGGTGGCCAAAAAGCTAAGGCAGGGCGGGAATGAGGTGGAGGTTCTGTTGGATCCGGGCAGGATTAAGAACTTTACCACTGCTTTGTTTCAGGAGATGGGCTGCCGGGTTCTGCCGAAGATAATCCTGGATCTCGAAAAGCTGACCCTCCGGGCGGATGTTCTCGCTTACCTCAGGGAAAAAATCTTAACCGACGGCGTAAAGCTGATTTACTGCGGGGGGCCTGTTTTTTTAACCCAGGGGGTGAGCAACTTACTGCAAGAGCTGCGCAGTCAGGTGGCTTTAGTGTGTTCGAATAATACCAAATTGTGCTGCGGAGAAGGAGTTTGCGGCAGTTGCCAGACCAGATTAAAAAACGGAACCCGGGTGAAGAGTTGTAAAACCCAAATTGACCCGTGGGAGGTCTACCGGTGAGATGTCCAGCGGCGTGCTGTTTACGGAGATGCCGGATATGGAGAGGAGGTTAGGTAGAGTGGTCAAGGTTGTCATCATTGGGGGTGGATGGGCCGGGTGTGCCGCAGCCATCACTGCCCGCAAAGCCGGAGCCGAGGTGACCGTCCTGGAAAAGACGGATTTGTTGCTGGGCTTAGGGAATGTGGGCGGGATTATGCGGAATAACGGCCGTTACACTGCTGCGGAGGAACTGAAAGCTTTGGGCGCGGAAGATTTAATTGAAATAACCGACCGGGTCGCCCGGCATAAAAACGTACACTTTCCGGGACATCGACATGCCTCTTTATATGATGTAACCAAAGTGGAGCCGATGGTGCGTAAAAAACTGAAGGAGCTCGGGGTAAACATCCGGCTGGAAACGCGGGCGGTGGACGTGGAGAAGGAAGGTTCCGCCCTAAAAAGGATTGTTCTGGCCGATGAAAAGGTGATCGAAGGGGATGTTTTTATCGAAGCGACCGGTTCGACCGGACCGATGGGCAATTGCCTGCGCTATGGGAACGGCTGTTGCATGTGTATTTTAAGATGCCCCTCCTATGGGCCGCGGATTAGTATCAGTCAGCGGGCGGGTGTGGAGGATTTGCTGGGGCAACGGGGCGATGAGTTGTACGGGGCTTTCAGCGGTTCGTGCAAACTGGCGAAGCATTCCCTCGGGTCTGAAATTGTGGAGCAGTTGGATAAGGAAGGAGTAGTGGTGGTCCCGGTTCCGGTGGAGGACGTCAATTTAAAGAAATTGGATTACAAGGTGTGTCAACAGTATGCTTTGAAGGAGTATGCGGAAAATCTGGTCTTGCTGGATACCGGCTATGTCAAACTAATGACTTCCTATTACCCGCTGGAAAAACTGCGCCGGATCCCGGGCTTTGAACATGCCCGTTATGATGATCCCTATTCCGGAGGCAAAGGGAATTCCATTCGTTATTTGTCCATGGCCCCCCGGAATAATGCTTTAAAAGTGCTGGGTCTGGATAATTTGTTCTGTGCCGGGGAGAAGGCCGGGCTTTTCGTGGGGCATACGGAAGCGATGTCCACCGGCAGCCTGGCAGGGCACAACAGTGTGCGCCATTGTCTGGGGATGCCTTTGCTGGAGTTGCCCCGCATGACGGCCATCGGGGATTTAATTGCCTATGCCAATGAAATGATTAACAGGCCGGACGGCTTGAAAAACCGTTATACTTTTTCCGGCGGAAAATACTTTACCCATATGCAGGAAAAGGATCTTTACACCACGGATGTGGAGGCGATTCAAGAAAGAATCAACCGGGTGGGGCTGGGGCGGATTTTTGCCGAAAAATTCCTTTAGACCGCTTGGCAAGACCGCCACGCATATTTTCGCGTTCGCTGTTTCATTCTAAATAGCAGACACGCACACATGATGGGTGAGCGCTACATAATATGAGGGAATACAAAAGAAAAAGAAAGCAGGGAGTATCGAACTATGTCCAGGAAAAAGAGGAAAGAGCCTACCGCAAAGGATCTGTTGAAAATCGAAATTGCCAAAGAGCTGGGGCTCTGGGAAAAAATCAATAAGCATGGCTGGGCAGAGTTAACGGCGGAGGAATCGGGCCGGATCGGGGGATTGATGACCCGTCAAATGAGAAAAAAATGAGCGTAAGGCGTTTTCTGCATTACTGTGCTATACTGCACTGGACTATACTGCCGGAGGAGGCGGTATTTTTTTTGTGGTTTTTTCTGCCTGTACTAATACACTCCCCGGCGATTGCTGATGCTCATTGTAACAGCCCGCCCGTTCTGTTATACTGGAATCAGTTAAACAGGGATGAAACAAGGCTGGTGTGCCAGTGTAAGACGGCAGCAGCGAGTGAAACATGGCAAAATGGGGTGAAAAGGATAAGATGGGTTGGACAAAAGTGGCGGGAGAGAGCCTCGCAAACGGTTTGACCAAACATGAACAGATTATTCGTTATATTAAGGCATTGGAGATTAGGACGAAAGTTTCCGTCAGGCAGATTGCTAAAGAGCTGGCGGTCAGCGAAGGCACGGCTTACCGGGCGATTAAGGAAGCCGAAGGGCAAGGGCTGGTCTGCTCCATTCCCAAAGTAGGCACGATCCGGATTGAGCAAAAAGAAGAACGCCAGATTGAACAATTAACCTTGCAGGAGATTGCAAAAATTGTCGAGGGAGAGTTTTTGACCGGACAGGATTTAGCGGGGACGGCTCCCCTTAGTTTTGTGATTGGCAGTTATAAACCGGCGACTTTAAGACAGTTTTTAGGCCGGGGCTCCTTGTTGATGGTGGGGGACCGGCTGGAGCTACAGGCCTTAGCGGTGGAGATGGGTGCCCACTTGCTGATTACGGCGGTATTTGATGTTTCGGAAGAGATCATCCGGGAAGCGGAAAGGAAAGGGGTTGCGGTTATTTCCAGCCCCTATGACAGTTTTGAAGCGGTTTCCATGCTGAATCGGGCCGCTGATCATTGTTTTACGGACAAAGCTTTACTCCAGGTGTCGGATATTATGGTGCGGGACGTCCGGTCTTTGCCGATGGAGGCTACGGTTGCCGATTGGCACCGTCTGGCGGCGGAAAGCCACTTTAGCCGTTTTCCGGTGGTGGACCAGAATGGTGCGGTGGTGGGGATTGTGACGGCGGTAGATGTGGCGGGCAAAGATCCCCAGGCCAGTATATTATCCGTGATGACGAAGAATGTGTTGATGGTGGAACCCAGAATGCTGGTGTCTCATCTTTCGCGGCTATTGGTTTGGGAAGGCTTTGAGCTGGTGCCGATTGTAGAACGGCGCAAACTGGTCGGAGTAGTCAGCCGTCAGGATATTATCAAAGCTTTTCAGCAGACGCAAAAACAGCCCCATGTGGGCGAAACCATCGATAACCTGGTGATGAGCGGCTTTAAGCTGGAAGACCTGCCGGAGAAACAGCGCCTCAAAGAAGCGGAAACACTGAAAGCGACCAGAGCTTTTCGAACTATGCTTAGCAAGGGGGCGGAAGGAACGGAAAGCGGTGAAAGCGCGGACGGGATTATGCTTTCCGGCGAAATCACTCGCTTTATGATTAATGAAGACGGGACCGCCAGCCCCGGCATTTTGACGACCATTGTTTCCACGGCGGCCTATATTGCGGCCCGGAAACAATACCGCCTGGATACAGTGGTGGACAATCTGTCCCTGCAGCATCTCCAGCCGCTGGCGGTGGGGGATGTCATCGAGGTTCGGGCGCGGATTATCCATTTGGGGAAGAAGTTTTGTCTGGCGGATGTCTCGATTTTTGGGGCGAAGGACCAACTGCTCAAGGCCAAGGCCGTGGTAAGTGCGCGCATTGTAAAACGGTAAAAGGGGGCTTTCAAGGTGGCTTTTGTTCATTTGCATAATCATACCTGCTACAGTCTCCTGGACGGGGCAAGTAAAATTAAAGAGCTGGTGACGCAAGCCCGGGAAGCGGGAATGGAAGCCCTGGCCATTACCGATCATGGCGTGATGTACGGTGTGATCGAGTTTTATAAAGAGGCTAAAAAGGCGGGGCTCCACCCCATCATTGGCTGTGAGGTTTATGTGGCTCCGCGCAGCCGCTTTGACAAAGCGGCGGGGGTGGATGAAACGCCCTATCATCTGGTGCTTTTAGCCGAAAATCAGGAGGGTTACGCCAATTTATTAAAGCTGGTTTCCGCGGCCTGGCTGGAAGGCTTTTATTATAAACCCCGGGTGGATGTGGAGCTGCTGCAAAAATACCACAAGGGGCTGATTGCCCTTTCCGCCTGTCTGGCCGGGGAGATTCCTTCCTTGATTCTGCAAAACAAAGAGGAGGAGGCCCAACAAAAGGCCCTTTTTTACCGGGAGCTTTTTGGGGCTGATAACTTCTTCCTGGAGCTGCAGGATCATGGTCTGGCGGAGCAGCGCCAGGTTAATGCGGTTTTGGTGGAAATCGCAGAAGAAACCGGGATCCCCCTGGTGGCCACCAATGACGTTCATTATCTGCGGCATGAGGATGCCTTCCTGCAGGATATCCTCTTATGTATCCAGACGGGGAAGACGATTAATGACGAGGAACGACTGCATTTTGAAACGAAGGAATTCTATCTAAAGAATGAACAGGAAATGCGGCTGCTTTTCGGCGACTATCCGCAGGCGCTGGAAAATACGGCGGAAATTGCGCGGCGTTGCCAGGTAGACTTTACTTTTGGGGAAAACCACCTGCCGCCTTTCGAGGTTCCGGCGGGGCACACGGCCGACAGCTATTTACGGGAGTTGTGTCAAAAGGGCCTTGCGAAAAGGTATTCCCAAATCGAGGCCAGGCACCAGGAACGGTTGGACTATGAGCTGTCCGTGATTGAGAAAATGGGCTACAGCAGTTATTTCCTGATTGTCTGGGATTTTATCCGTTTTGCCAAGACCAACGGCATTTTTGTGGGACCGGGCCGGGGATCGGCGGCCGGGAGCCTGGTGTCTTATTGTCTGGGCATCACCGATATCGATCCCTTGAAATATGATTTGCTGTTTGAGCGGTTCTTGAATCCCGAAAGGGTAAGTATGCCGGATATTGATATCGACTTTTGCTTCGAACGGCGGGGCGAGGTCATTGATTATGTAATGGAAAAATACGGGAAGGACCGGGTGGCGCAGATTATTACTTTCGGAACTATGGCGGCACGAGCGGCGATCCGCGATACGGGACGGGCGATGGGTATTCCGCTTTATCAAGTGGATAAAGTGGCTAAACTGGTGCCGATGGAACCGGGAATGACCATTGCCCGGGCCCTGGAGGTTGCCCCTGAACTGGCCGCGCTGCAGGAGACCGATCCTACCGTGAAAGAGTTGCTGACGATATCCCGGGCCCTGGAAGGGATGCCCCGGCATTCGGGGATTCATGCCGCCGGTATCGTTATTTCCGAGGAGCCGTTGGATCATTATCTGCCGCTCCAGCGGACTTCCGAAGGGCTGGTCTGCACCCAGTTTGCCAAGGAAACCGTGGAAGAAATCGGCCTGTTGAAAATGGATTTGTTGGGGCTGCGCACCTTAACGGTGATTAATAACACCGTGGCCCTGGTGCAACAGAGCCAGGGCAAGGCAATTGACTTAGGAAGCATCCCGCTGGATGATGCCGCGGTATATGATTTGCTCTCGGCGGGTGATACGATTGGAGTGTTCCAACTGGAGAGTTCCGGGCTAAGGGCGATTTTAAGGGAATTAAAGCCCCGCACTTTTGAAGACATCATCGCTCTGGTGGCCCTTTACCGTCCCGGGCCGCTGGGTAGCGGCATGGTCGAGGACTTTATCAGGCGGAAACACAAAGAGGTAGAGATTACTTACCTCCACCCGGCGTTGGAACCTATTTTAAAGAATACTTACGGGGTCATTCTCTATCAGGAACAGGTCATGCGCATCGCCAGCGAATTGGCCGGTTTTACCCTGGGCGAGGCGGATTTGTTGCGCCGCGCCATGGGTAAGAAAAAGCTGGAGATTATCACCGGCTTGCGGCAGCAGTTTGTGGAGGGGGCAGGGAAAAAAGAGATTCCCGCCGAGATTGCCGGCAAGATTTTTGATTTAATGGAGTTTTTCGCCGGTTACGGCTTTAACAAGAGCCATTCCGCGGCGTACGCCTTATTGGCTTATCAAACGGCCTATCTGAAGGCCCATTATCCGGTGGAATTTCTGGCGGCTCTTTTGACCAGCGTGATTGAAACCAAGGACCGGGTCCCCTTCTATATTGAAGAATGCCGGCAGCGTAAGATTGAGATTTTACCGCCGGATGTCAACGAGAGCGGGGAGAGCTTTACCGTGAGCGGAAACAAAATCCGCTTTGGGCTGGCGGCGATCAAGCAGGTGGGCTATCAGGCCATTGAGGCGATTTTGGAAGAACGGGCCAATGGCCCCTTTAAGAGTCTGCAGGATTTTTGTGAGCGGGTGGAGCTTACTCATATCAACCGGCGCGTGATTGAAAACCTAATCAAGGCCGGCGCCTTTAGTTCCGTGCACAAAGGAAGAGCTCAACTGCTCATGGTTTTGCCGGCCTGTCTTGACCAGGCTTTGGCCTGGCAGAAACAGAAAAACTCCAACCAGCTTTCGCTCTTTGATTTAGCCACGGATGCGGCCGAGAAGGAAGCTTTCGCCTGTCCGCCCATCCCGCTCCCGGACGTGCGGGAGTTTACGGAAAAGGAAATCCTGCAGATGGAAAAGGAGGTGCTGGGGCTTTATTTAAGCGGGCATCCTCTGGCCGAGTATAAGGAGGTTATGGCGCGCCGGACCAACGGCTCGATTGCGGATTTGGTTGCGGCGGGGGAAGACCGGGATGCGGTGACTTTGGCGGGGATGATTACGGCCCTGCGTCGTTCGGTCACTAAAAAGGGGCAAACCATGGCTTACTTTGTCCTGGAAGATTTGACGGCTAGCCTTGACGCCATGCTCTTTCCGCGGAATCTGATGAAGTACAATCAACTGCTCAAGGAGGATTTGCCTGTTTTAGTGACCGGTCGCTTAAGTCTGCAGGAAGACGAGCCCAAATTCTTTGTGGACCGAATCCAGCCGCTCGAGAATGACAATACCCAGCGGCCGGGCAAGCTTTTTTTGAAAATCTCCGGTTCCGTCAATGAGGAAGAGCTGTGGCAAAAATTGCGGCCGGTGCTTGGTTTATACCGGGGGGAGACACCGCTTTATCTTTATTATCCGGAGAAGAACAAGTTAATTAAAAGCAACGAGCAGTATTGGGTGGAAGTCACGCCGCTTTTGCTGCAGGAGTTGAAAAACATCCTGGGCGAAGGGGCGGTTAGTGTGGGCTAGCAGGGTGTAGGATTATATTTTGCAGGGCAGAATAGGAGGGAGGAGAAAAGATTTTTTGATAAAATAGCAGGATTACCGAAAAATCTCACGAATAAACAGTTTAGATTAGAAAAGTAGCAAAGAAGGAGTTTTAAACAGGACAAGATTTCAAGAAAGGAAAAAGTAAAGGAGATAAAAATGAACATCGCAATTTATCCAGGAACCTTTGATCCCGTTACCAACGGGCATCTTCACATCGCCGAAAGAGCCTGCAAATTATTTGATCAGGTTATTATTGCCGTGGCTAATGACAACTATAAAGATAATTTCTTTTCCCTCGAGGAAAGGATGACCATGTTGGGTGAAAGCACCAAACATTTGCCGAATGCCGTAGTGGAAAGCTTTAGCGGGTTACTTGCGGATTTTGCCAGGGAAAAGCAGGCCAGGGCCATCATCCGGGGCTTGCGGGCGATTTCCGATTTTGAATATGAAATGCAGATGGCTGCAATGAACAAACACCTGAATCAGGAGTTGGAAACGATCTTTTTGATGGCGGAGGGCGATTATGCTTTCCTCAGTTCGTCCATGATCAAGCAGGTCGCTTTGATTGGCGGCTGTGTCTCGGACATGGTGCCGGCGGTTGTGGACCGTTTTCTGAAGGAAAAGTATCAGGCATCGCATCAAAATAGCTAAAGAAGAATGCCACTACCTGGGTAGTGGATTGTGATGGGGGGAGTCACATGGAAAAAACGGATCATGGTGTTGAAAAACCTTGTGCTGAAGATTATATTGTAGTTAAGGCCTTGGATAACGGGGTCACGATCATTGGATTGACCCGGGGCAAAGATACGAAATTTCACCACACCGAAAAGCTGGATCGGGGTGAGGTTATGATTGCTCAATTTACCCAGTACACATCAGCCATTAAAATCAGGGGAAAAGCTCAGATTTTCACCAAGCAAGGGACATTGGAGTCTGGTGATTAATGTACTTTCTGATTCAGTGTTTGAAGGAGGGTTTCTCATGTGGCAGGTCGTCTATATCTCACCGAACAGGGTTGTGGCGGAGCAGATCAAAAGTTTGCTCACCAATGAAGGGCTGTTGGTGATGCTTCGTCCCATCGGGGTGCCTCATTTGGGGGATTCCGGGGCAGTGGAGGTACTCGTTCCAGAGACGGAAGCGGAAGAAGCCAGCCAGATCTTGACGGAAAAGGCTCCTTTATAATTCCTCTTGCCAAAATAAAGGAAAGGATTCAGTCAGCTTTAATTAATCAAATGATTGCAGACAGACAAGGCCTATCCTGGACAATGTGAAGAGGTGGCGATCCCATGACCTATGATAGCCGGTTAAAGGACGATTTCACGGAAGACCTATTTGAAGCAATCTTGCTTTTGGAAAATAAAGAAGATTGTTATCGTTTTTTTGAGGACATCTGTACGGTGGCGGAAATAAAAGCGCTGGCCCAGCGCTTGGAAGTGGCGAAAATGCTGGACCAGAACTATACATATACGGATATTGCGGAAAGAACAGGGGCGAGTACGGCTACCATCAGCCGGGTGAAACGATGCTTGTATTTTGGCGCGGACGGCTACCGGACCATCTTGGATCGGTTGAAGGAACAAAAAAATAAGCGATAAACGCTGCTTTCGACAGTGGGATACGATGATGACCAACGAAAAAGCCGGTTTTGCCGGCTTTTCGCTTGTAATACATTGATGGTATTTTTGTCATTTACCGATGGGGGAGTTGAAAAATTCATGGAGTACGCACATAAATGTTCAATATGTGGAGCGTTTTTTCAGAATGAAGATGCTTATTTGATCCATCTGTCAATAGTTTGTGAAAAT
>DGEB01000014.1 GCA_002385735.1 Peptococcaceae bacterium UBA3937 | reverse complement strand
AGATGTGTATAAGAGTCTTCTATAATTGTCCAAAAAGAACCATTTGCAAATATTAACAAACCTTGTTATAATGAGTACATGTTCAAGAGGAGAGATTGTGGTGTAATGGTTGCACTCAGGCGGTGGCACCTGATGATGGGGGTTCGAATCCCTCCTTTCTCTCTCGAACAAGCGCATCTCTGACAGATGCAAACCTTTTTTTGCATAACCCTTACTGGATAAGGGTTACTTTTTTTGCCTTTCCCCAATTTAAAAGAAGGAATTTCCTAATAAATGTAAAATATTTCCATATGGAAATATTTAGGGGGAGGTAAACAGATGAATTTGGCTTGGCTGTTGTTTAAACAAATCGTATCATTGTTAGCGTTATCCGCTTTATGCGCAGTTCCGCAGCAGGGCTTTTTTTCCGGTGTTCAGGCTGCCGACCTAAACAATCCCTGGTGGCCACGGCAGCATGAAGTAATCCTCGAAGGCTTGTATTTAGGCTATGAAAACAATTTACTGCACTTGTCGCTGGAGGACTCCTTCCTTGCCTTTCCGGTGTCAGCTCAGGCCACGATTGCCTTAGCCGGGGAACGTACGGGCAGGCTCATTACGCTGGAACAATTCCCCAGATTAACCCCGGTGCAAATCATCGTTGATCCAACCGGCACGGTCCGAGCCATGCGCAATGTTCCGGAAAACGGTCTTCCCATCTCCGGCACTCCTCTTCAGGAGAACGGTCATCTGGCTACGCTAAGCCCTGCCGAAAACTATTTTACCCTGTATCATTATCTGGACGGCCTTTTTTTGTATAAGCTGGACGATCCAACGGCGGCGCCCCTTTTTCTGTCCAATGAACCGCTCTGCGCGTGGAATCATGCCGGTAACAGGCTCGCTTACACTTCACCGGAACATATTGATCTTTTAACCTGTGAACTGGGCCTTTGCCAAAAACAAAGCATTCCCCTTTACCCGGTATGTTCGGAAGAACAACCGGAAAGCGGAAAGGGAACCGCAAGAGAAGCCGTACATAAAACCGCTGGAGAGTCTCCACGGGAAACCGTCCGGGTATGCACCGAACTAACCTGGAGCCCCAATGCCGAACATCTTCTGGTAAGCTTTCTGGAGGATTATCCGGATGTGGGCAGCAACTTTTTTCAATTAGCCGTCTTTACGCCCACCGGGCAGCGCTTAGCTGCAATGAGCGTGGAAAACCTGGGAGCCTGTTGTTGGCTAACCGATGCTTCCGTCCTCCTGATGGTCAATCCGACAGAAAAAGAGGCCGGCCAAATCCTCCTCTGGCACTGGCCCAGCGGAGAAACCAAGACCCTGCCTTTAAAGTACGACGGGATCTGCAGCAACTTGTGTTCCCATCCTCAGACCAAGACCATTGCCTATACCATTAGCACCGGCTTTACGGACCGGCTTTATGTAATTACGCCCTCCTCCTTTTTCGCAACCCACTCCTCTTCCCGCCCCACGGCACCCCAGCCTCTATTCACGTCCCCCTTTCCCATTCGCAATCTGCAATGGACCAGGGACGGAGATCTGCTCTATTGGGACGAATTTAACAATACCATTACCAAACTAAATCTCGCCGGTAAAGTGATCGGAAAGTTTGCCGGCTACCTACCGGAAAAGAGTGTCGCCACCCGCTTCCTGTACTTTGAGGAAGAGCCTTTTTGCGACCCCCTGCCGGTATACCTTTCGCCTCATCCTTCCAATGACCAGACTGGTAACTAAAGTTAACTAACGGCATTCCTAACCGTAATGCCTCGCTAACTCTTTTGGTACAGTTACCAGCCTAGTCATAGTTTCCCCCGCCCCATTTTCCTTATGAGACAAAAAGCGCTGTAGTTATTGCCTCCAATCCCAGCAATTATCTTAGCGCTTAATTTTTTGCCATTGAACCGCTTTTAAAACAAATAAGGCCAAAGCACCGCCTGCCAAAGCAGTGGCCAACTGAGGCACCGTAAGCATGGTTACTACTTGTTGCGGAAAAGTAATCTGTAACAACAAAGGGAATAAATAGTACACACTTAAGGTCATCACCGCAAATTTAGCGAAAGCCGCAACAATAACCGCCAAGATGGGCTTCTTCGCGAATAAACCATAGAAAATGGCTAGAAAACAATTGCCCAGCACAATCACCGGGATGGCCGGCGCCAATGGCATAATGCCAAAACTAAAGGCCAATAACGGAGTGAACAGTCCGACCAAAACCCCGCTCAGCGGACCAACCAAAGCGCTGGCCGTGAATAAAAGCGCGTTGACCAGGGGTCCGGTCAGGTACTGGGGCATTTTAACACTCTGCACGACAATGGCTAAAGCTAAAATTAAGGCACTGTATGTAAGCGTTCTGATTGGTATTTTCATTTTTCGCTCCCCCTTTGTTCTTTCTTTGTTCCTTCCTTGCTTCTTTTGCCTTATTATTAGCACATCTTTTCTTTTTAAACAAGGGGAAATATTCTTCATTAGTAGCCGCCCACCAGCTTGAAAAGCCCCAGGCAAATAATCATCGCGCCCGGTACAACCTTCAAAACCCTTTCCTGTCTACCGAAATCAAGGATTTTGCCGATCCATAATCCGAAATTAATCATGAGAAATTCCACCAGGGCAACAAGGAGCGGTGTCCAAAAAAGACTATACCCCGCTAAAGCAGCCCCAAAACCGGCACCCAGCGCGTCCATCGCCAACGCGACACCTAAAAAAACCGCCTCGTGGGTATCGATTTCGCCGGACCGGTTCAGGTCAGCCAGGACCGGCTCTTTTAGGATTCTCACCACCAAGCCCACATGTGGCAGCTTAGAACGGTAAAGCGACGGACCTACCGTTATTAGAAAAAAGTTTTGCAGAATAATCCAAAGTCCCATCAGCATCAAAAGCACGGCCCCGAGCACCAGTGAAACTCGGGCCGATAAAAACGCTTCCAGGATTTCGCCAGCCAGCATGGACAAAAAAATGGCCAGCCCTGATGCCAAACAGATGATAAAAAGCGGAACAAGGGGAATTTTGATCCTCCTTACGCCGTAAGATAAACCCATCCCCAATCCGTCAAGACTTAAAGCAACCGCAAACAAAAGATTCACCGGCAAATGTTCACCCCCCTCCCACATCTCCTCACACTATATGCAAAGAAGAATTATTTTGTTTCCGTCTGTTCACAAACTTAAAAGTAAGCTATAATAGATGGAAAAAGTGTGGTCGCGCCACAATGAAACAGGAGTGAGTGAACAAAATGCTGAATGCTACAGAAAAAGCCGCTATCCTCGTAGAGGCTTTGCCATACATCCAAAAGTTCTTCGGTAAAACCGTGGTCATCAAACTGGGCGGACATGCCATGCTGAACGAAGAACTCCAGCCACTGGTTTTTCAGGATATCATTCTAATGAAACTGGTGGGCATGAATCCGGTCATCGTCCATGGCGGCGGCCCGGATATTAATCAAGCCTTAGAACAAAACAATATCCACTCGGAGTTCTATCAAGGCCTGCGCATCACCGACGAAAAGACCATGAACATTGTGGAGATGGTCTTAAGCGGGCACCTCAATAAAGCCATCGTCGGCTGCATTAACCAGCTAGGCGGAAAAGCCATCGGCATCTCCGGGAAAGACGGTAACCTGATCCAGGTAAAGAAAAAAGAAGCGCCGGTTGACCTTGGCCTGGTCGGCGAAATCACCAAAATCAACGCCGAGCTCATTCATATGCTTTCCGCCCAAGGCTATATCCCCATTATTTCGCCGATTGGCATTGGTCCTGAGGGCAAAAGCTACAACATCAACGCTGATCATGCCGCCGGAGCTCTGGGAGGAGCGCTGCAGGCCGAAAAACTGGTCATGCTTACCGATGTGGAAGGGATCTATCTTGGGCACGACCCCAGTTCCCTGGTTTCTAAACTAACCTCCGGCGAAGTCCGTCTGTATCTGGAAAACGGCCAGATTACCGACGGCATGATCCCCAAGGTCCAAAGTTGCCTCAGCGCTTTAGATTACGGCGTGCCCCATGTCCATATCATTGACGGGCGCAAACCCCACGCTTTGTTACTGGAAATCTTTACGAAAAAAGGCATCGGGACAATGCTGGAAAAAAACCTTTAGTCAATTGTTTATAAAATTACTATCCCTCTAGGACCTTGATTTTAGAAGGTTTTAACAGAATTTTCTCGAATTAAATAATTATAATATTAAAATAACTCTAACAGGATGTGTTTCTTATGAAATTTACCAACATCCTCAGTTATATTGTAAATTTTTTCAATTTTATAAAAAAGCACAGTCCTGGTGGCCTTAATTATGATGAAAAAGACCTTTCCTTTTTGGACCAGTTAAACCTCAAGGTTACCTACAAACAATTATTTGAAAACTATCCCGAGGGAATTGCGATGTTGGACAATTCCCATCAGGTTATTAATGTTAATCAGGAGTTTGTCAACCTTTTCGGTTATACCCTGGAGGAACTAAAGGGACGTAATCTCAATGATTTTATTGTCCCTGATCTTTTGTGCGATGAAATGCCGGATTTGCCCTATTCCTTTTTGACGGAAAACGCTCCCAACAACGAATTTATCCGCAAAAAGAAAGACGGAAGCTTAATTTACGTCTCGATTCTGGCCTTTCCCATGATCATCAACAATAAACAAATGGGTTATTACACCATCTATAAAGACATTACCGACCGGAAACGGATCGAGGAAAAACTGATTCATTTAGGCATCTACGATGCGCTTACCGGCCTATATAACCGCGCCTTTTTCGAAGAACAAATGAAAAACTATGATTTGCGCATCGCCGAAGCCGGAATCATTGTGTGTGACTTAAATGGTCTGAAAATTATCAACGACTCTTTTGGCCATCAGGTGGGGGACGACTTGCTAATTGCGGCCGCCAGTGTCCTGAAAAAATCCCTGCGTAACACGGACATCGTGGCCCGCATCGGGGGCGACGAGTTTGCCATTCTCTTGCCGTATGCCCGCAAGCTGGAAATGGAAATCATCTGCCAGCGGATCAGAATGGAGATCGCTTTATATAACGAATCGAAGCCGATTACTCCCTTAAGTATGTCCCTGGGCTACGCCTTAGCGCAGGATACGATTACCACTACCATGTCCGACCTCTTTAAAGAAGCCGATAAAAATATGTATCAGGAAAAAATCCGCACCCGTCGTCAAACCCGGGAGGCGATTATCAATTCCTTCCTGTCCGCGCTGGAAACCAAAGATTTTATCAAAGACGACCATCTGGAGCACCTCAAGGAAATGGTGCAAAATATGGGCAAAATAATGAGCTTGTCCAATGAAACCATGGAAAAACTGCACCTGCTTGTTAAATACCACGACATCGGGAAAATCGGCATTTCCGATGAGATTCTATTTAAGAAAACCGTTCTCAATTCCCGTGAAATGAAAGAAATCCAGTGGCACTCCGAACTGGGCTCCCGCATTGCCCAATCCACAGCCGATTTTATCCCTATTAGCGACCTCATCTTAAAGCACCATGAAAAATGGGACGGCAGCGGCTACCCCTTGGGGCTGGTCGGGGAAAACATCCCGTTGGAATGCCGGATCTTCTCCTTAGTTGACGCCTACGACGCCATGGTCAGTCCTCGTCCTTATCGTAAACCGATGACCCCGGCGAAAGCGATCAACGAAATTAAAAAATGTGCGGGTACCCATTTTGACCCGCACTTGGTAGATTCTTTCCTTGATGCCTTAAAGCTCAATTCATTCTAAACCACACTATCCCTACAGCCTAATTGGTCTTGCTTAATTCGCCTCTTTCCGGTTTTTCTCTGGAATACCGGTTTTGATAAAAACATAGTGGAGCAAACTACCTGCATTTGCCGGTGAATGCGTTCGAATGGTTTGGGGCGGGGATATCTTTGGATGTCTTTATTTCGCCAGCCAGGTTTTCATAACCTGGTCTTTTTTTTGCCGGGTGTTTCCCCCGCCCTTTAGTTTTCCATAGGGTTAGGTTTTTCCTCCGGTAACTGAAAAGCCCGTTTAAACAGGTTGGACTTCTCCCCGAGTAAAAGCTGGTCGATTTCTTGAAAGCCTACTGCTTTCAGCAAGGTCAACACAGCGAGATTGTCGGCCGGCGTGCGTTTCTCCGCCTCCCGCCCATATGCCAAAACGGCTTTTTTCCCTTCTTCCACCGGAAGATTGCGCTTGGGCCCGCCCACACAACCGCCGACGCAACCCATCCCCTCATAAAAATTAGCCTCAATTTCGTTGTTCAAAATACGCTCCAATAATTTGCGACTTTCCCGGATGCCGTCCGCCTGAACGGCTTTAATTTTAATCTTTTTTTCCGGCCGGATTTTCTTTAAAGTATCAGTGACGGCCTGGCTTACGCCACCGGTAACGGCATACATCCGCCCCGCTGCCGAAGAATGGTCACTCTGGTCTTCTTCACATTCCGCGGGATTGATCCCCACTGCCGCAAAGATTTGAGATAGTTCCTGAAAGGTAATCACATAATCGACCGCATCGCGAATATCCTTTTCTTTGGCCTCCGCTTTCTTGGCAACGCAAGGGCCAACAAAGACCACCTTCGCCTCCGGATGAAGCTTTTTAATCCCCCGGCCACAGGCCACCATAGGGGAAACCGAGGGCGAAATATTCGAGACGAACTGGTGATAGACCTTTCGAATCATCGCCACCCACATGGGGCAACAACAACTGGTTAAGACGAAATCCCCTTCCTTTTTGACATGTTCGTCAAATTCCAAAGCCTCTTTCAGCGATAGAATATCTGCAAAAAGGGCCACTTCCACCATGCCGTAAAAACCAAGGCGTTTCAAGGCCATCCTTAACTTGCCCGGGGTAACCTTCTCCCCAAATTGCCGAATAAAGGCCGGGGCCACGATGGCGTAAACAGGCACGGTCCGTTCTTGCAAAATTTGGACTAAAGGGATAAATTCCTTCTTGTCGATTAAATGCTCATGGGAGCAAACCCGGACGCATTCGCCGCAACCGGTGCAGTAATCGGTTTTAATCACCACCCGCCCTAATTTATCTCGTTCAATAGCGTGAAACAGGCAGGCCACTTCACAGGGACGCTCCTTACATTCCTCCCCGCCCAGGCATTTGTGCACCGGGAAGACCACCCGGTCCGGATCCCCGCCTCCGCTGGCGTATTTTATATATTCATTCAGCGTTTCATCCCCGAAGGGATTCAGTTCCCTAATCCCTTCGGCCAGCCTGCCCTGATAGGCATATTTGACCAGGTGGCCAAAAATGCGGTCATAGGTTAACCGGCTCATCCCCGCTCCCCCTTCCTGATTCTTTTGTTTCTCTTGGTCTCCCGCATTCTTCTATTATTTTTGTTCTCCGGCAAAGTTATTCGCCGGCCGGTGGTTTTCCTCGGCTGTTTTTATGGTACAATAGAAGGCAAAGGAGTGAAGGGAACATGTCAAACACACAGGTAAATACCAATGTCTACGACATTCTTCTGGAAAGAGGCTACATCGAACAGGCCACCCACGAAGAAGAAATTCGGGAACTGTTAGGGAAGGAAAAAGTGACCTTTTACATAGGTTTTGACCCTACCGCAGACAGTCTTCATGTGGGTCATTTTATTCAAGTTATGGTCATGATGCATATGCAAAAAGCCGGCCACAGGCCGATTGCCCTCTTCGGCGGCGGCACCGGCATGATCGGTGATCCTTCCGGCAGGACGGATATGCGCAAAATGCTGACCAGCCAACAAGTAGACCACAATGTCCGTTCTTTTCAAAAGCAATTTTCCCGCTTTATCGACTTCGGCGAAGGAAAAGCGATTATGGTCAACAACGCCGATTGGCTGGCCAATTTAAATTATATTGATTTTTTGCGGGAGATCGGCAAACATTTTTCCGTAAACCGGATGCTGGCGGCGGAATGTTTTAAAAACCGCCTGGAAAGAGGCTTGTCCTTCCTCGAATTCAACTACATGCTGATGCAGTCTTACGACTTTTTGGAGTTATACCGGCGCTACAACTGTAAACTGCAATTAGGCGGCAATGACCAGTGGTCGAACATTATCAGCGGCGTGGATTTGGTCCGCCGCGTGGAAAGTGCCGATGTCTATGGCTTAACCTTCAAACTGCTTACCACCAGCGAAGGCAAAAAAATGGGCAAAACCGAATCCGGCGCCCTCTGGCTGGATCCGGCGAAAACTTCACCCTATGACTTTTACCAATACTGGCGCAACGTTGATGACCCCGACGTGGAAAACTGCCTGGCCCTTTTAACCTTCCTCCCCATGGAAGAAGTCAAAAGGCTAGGTTCCCTCAAGGATGAAAAAATTAACCAGGCCAAAGAGATTCTCGCCTATGAAGTTACCAAACTCGTCCACGGCGAAGAAGAAGCCATCAAAGCCCAACAGGCCGCCCGCGCCCTTTTCGGCAATCACGGTGGTGATGAGGGTTCCATCCCTACCACAGAACTGCCGGAAGGGGATTTGACCTCCGGCATGGATATCCTCAGCCTACTTTTGGCCACAGGATTGATTTCCTCGAAAGGCGAAGGCCGGCGGCTGATTCAACAAGGTGGGATCTACTTAGGCGAGCAGCGAGTAGAAGATTTTGCCTCCATCGTAACCCTGGCTCATTTCCAGGACAAGAAACTGTTGCTCCGTAAAGGGAAAAAGGTCTACCACCAGGTCAAACTGGTTTAGTTCCTCTCCTGCGCTGTTCTAACCCTGTTTCCTTATTCAATCATGGTGATTATTTCGTTTACCGCTTTCCTTGAGGAATGGCCCGGGGAGTCTGCCGGCTTCCCAATTGGAATCAAGGCTTTTAATTCCCAGGGTTCTTCTACGCCCAGGATTTTCTCGATTTCATAAGCAGCCACCAGCGGTGCGCACATCCAGCACGCTCCATAATCCTTCGCGTAAGCGGTAAGGAGCAGGTTTTGGATTGCCGCACCGATACTTTGTAAATCAGCTTGCCCGCGTAAACGCTGGATTTCCAGTTGATTAAGTCCTAGCTTTTTAAGCGCAAGATTCACTTTGCTCTCATACGGCCTCATCAAAACGGCAATCGTGACGGGAGCTTTCGCAAAAAACAGCGCATTACGCTTATTCCCGGCTAATTCGTTGGTAAAACCAAGCTGCCGGGAAATTTGGTCAAACTTTTGTTCAATGGCCTGGGCCATGGCCTCCAGCACTTCCTTCTTCTTCACCACGACAAAATGCCACATCTGTGCGTTGGCGGCATTGGGAGCCCAGGAGGCCGCCTCAATCATGGCGAAAAGATCCTCATCCGGCACCGGTTCCTCTGAAAAGCGGCGCACACTTCGTCTTTCAAAAATTGCTTTCTGCAAATCCATGTTGCATCTCCTCCTTTTTCTTTTGCTTAGTTTTCTTAATAATATTATGCTCTGGGAAGGTGTTTCCATGTCAGCATACGAACTGCTTCACTTTAATACCGCCGTAGCGGCGAAAAAACCCTATTGTATTGCTAATCCTCAGGTCAAATGCCCCTTTTGTGACCGGGGATCTCTGGTCAATATTTTAGCCGAGGATTATCCGATCCTGCTGGTGATGAACAAATATCCGGTACTCAAGGATACCTACCCCACCGTTTTGGTGGAAACCGCGGACTGCCAGCAAGAATTCTCCGATTACCCGAAAGAACACTTGCATAAAGTCATTTCCTTCGGCGTAAAGAAATGGCTGGAATTCGAAAACTCCCAACAATTCGCCTCCGTGATTTTCTATAAAAGTCATGGCCCCTTGTCCGGCGGCACCGTAAAACATCCGCATATGCAAATAATCGGCTTGAATACGGTTAACTGTTATAAAAACGTCCTCCCCGAACACTTTGAAGGTATTATCATCGACCAAAAAGACGGGGTGGAATTCAACCTGGCCACGAAACCCCGCACCGGATATACCGAATTCAATATTACCCTCACTAACCCCAAGCTTGCTAAAATTGCGGATCCAGTAAAAAGCACCGGGCCGCAGGAAGAGCTCCAGGGCTTAGAATTAAAAGATTATCTTAATCCGGAGCAACTGAATCAATTTGCTGATTACACCCAAATGGCCACCCATTTTTCCCTGCACTATTTTCATAAGAACTGCAACAGCTACAACATCTTCTTTTATCGCCTCGACGACCGCATTATCGCCAAAGTAATTCCCCGTTTTGTCACCTCACCGCTGTTTATCGGTTATTCGCTGCCCCAGGTTTCGGATAATCAGGATGCTATTCTCCGGATCATCCGCGAGAAATATTTTTAAGAGAACGGACCTTCCGCCTCGGCCGTTTTTCCGATCACATCGCGTAAACGTTGCATTAACAAGGTGTTGCGTTGCTCGACCTTATTGTTTTTCAAAGCAATCGCCAACGCCTTTTTTGTGCCCAAAAGCACCATCACTTTTTTAGCCCTCGTCACACAGGTATACAACAAATTACGCTGCAACATCATAAAGTGCTGGGTGAGAAGCGGGGCGATCACAAGTTTATATTCACTGCCCTGACTTTTGTGAATCGTGGTAGCGTAGGCCAGTACCACCTCATCTAATTCCGAAACATCATATTCCTCTTCCCCCTGGTCAAAACGAATCAGCACCTTTCGCTCTTCCATGTCCACATGGGTAATCCGCCCGATATCGCCGTTAAACACGTTTTTGTCGTAGTTGTTCCTGATTTGCATGACCTTGTCGTGCAGCTTATACTTAACTCCGCCGCTGACCACATATTCGGTGGAAGGGTTCAGGGCTTCCTGCAGCAACTCGTTGAGGTTCCTCGCCCCCGCTTCCCCCCGCTGCATCGGGGTTAAAACCTGTATATCGTCTATCCGGTCCACCCCATAATACTTCGGCAAGCGGTGGAGACAAAGCTCCCGGATCTGTTCCACAATTCTGGCCGGATCCTCTTCTTCGATAAAGAAAAAATCGCTGTGCCGTCCCCCTTTGAGATAAGGAAATTCCCCCTTGTTGATGCGGTGGGCATTGGTGATAATCATGCTACCGCTGGCCTGCCGGAAAATCCGGGTCAGTTTCACCACCTTCACCACTTCCGAAGCAATAAGGTCTTTCAGAACATTACCCGGCCCTACGGAAGGAAGCTGGTCCACGTCGCCGACCAGGATCAAAACCGCCTTTTTCGGCACCGCTTTCAACAAGTTATACATCAACAACAAATCGACCATGGACATTTCATCGACAATTAACACATCACAATCCAGGGGATTATCCGCATTTTTTTGATAACCGTCGGGGGGCTTGTACTCCAACAGCCGGTGAATGGTTTTCGCCTCAAAGCCCGTGGCTTCGGAAAGCCTTTTCGCCGCCCGGCCCGTGGGCGCGGCCAAAAGCACTTTCGATCCCATTTTCTTAAAAACATGAATAATCGCCAGGGTGGTCGTGGTTTTCCCCGTGCCGGGGCCACCGGTTAATACCATTATTTTGGACGAACAGGCCGTTTTAATGGCCTCAATCTGTACCTGATCGTACTTCAGGCCTTTTTCCTTTTGCACCTTACTGATAATCGCATCTAAATTTGAAATGTTATAGGGGCTGGGCAGGGCCATCATCTCTTTAATCTTTTGCGCCACCCCGATTTCGCTGTGATAAAAGGGCGGCAAATAGCAAATGTCCTCTTCTTCCTTGATGATTAAGCCTTCCATCAGCAACATATTCAGGGCTTTTTCCAGAATGGCCGGCTCGACCTCCAATAATTCCGCTCCCTTCTCCAGTAATTGCTGCCGGTAAGCAAAACAGTGCCCCTCATTGGATAACTGGTTTAAGACATAGATTAACCCGGCGCTACACCGTGCGTAAGACTGGAGATCATAGCCCATTTTGACCGCAATCTTGTCGGCCGTCTTAAAGCCAATCCCCCAAATGTCATCGGCCAGCCGGTAGGGGTTCTCTTTCACGATGCGGATACTTTCATTGCCGTATGTTTTATAGATTTTCGCCGCAAAGGCCGTGGTTACTTCGTGCTCCTGCAAAAAAAGCATGACGTTCTTGATTTCCTTCTGATCCTGCCAGGCTTTTTTGATCATCTCCACTCTTTTTTCGCCGATTCCTTCCACTTCCATCAAACGCTCCGGCGCTTCCTCAATAATGCGAATCGTGTCTTCCTTAAACTTTTTGACGATCCGCCGGGCATTGACCGGCCCAATCCCTTTAATCAAGCCACTGCCGAGATAACGCTCAATCCCCGCCACCGTAGCCGGAATCCTTTCCTGATAAAACTGCACCTTAAACTGACGGCCGTATTTGCTGTCCGTAATCCATTCACCCTGTAAAGAGACTACCGCGCCAATGTTCACCGCCGCCATTGTCCCTACCGCCGTCACCAACTCGTGATAGCCTTTGCATCTGAGTTTGATGACACTAAAACCGTTTTCTTCATTTACAAAGGTAATCCGTTCCACCAGCCCATTTAATCTTTCCATAGCCGCTTGCTCTCCCTAATCTATTCCAATCCTCTTGCTCTACAAACATATGTTTAGTCCAGTTTATCACAAAATCAGCAAAAATAGAACGGGGAAAAAGAAGCTCTGGAAATTTTAGCCTGGATATGTTAAACTATCCACTAGTCAACATCACTCAAACAGGAACGGAGGAACCATCACTAATGATCAAATTAGCGATTTTTGATTTTGACGGTACACTGTTTCTAGGTGACACCTTACCCTATGTAGCAAAAACCTGGAAAGAACAAACCGGCAATTCAGGCCGTTATTACCTGCTTTATGCCAGAATCGCCCCGTTCGTCCTCCTGTATAAACTAAACTTTATTGCCCGTGAAACATTAAAATACCACGCCGTACAATTGTTCCATGACCTTTTCCGGGGGATGACCAAAACAGAAATCGAAAGCTTGTTTCAAACCGTCTTCCAGCAAATCAGACCCCAGTTTAACCAAAAAATAATCGAAGAAATTGAAACTGCAAAAAAAGAAGGATACCACACCGTCCTCCTTTCCGGCTGCTACACCGAGTTGCTCGAACTCATCGGGAAAGACCTGCAGTTTGATACGGTCCTCGGTATGGACTTGCCCTTCAATCACCAGTTGTTTGATCACGAGACGCGCCCGCAGTTCATCAGCGGTGAAGACAAACAAAAACTACTCCACGCCCATTTTCGTGGAGTAGAAATAAACTGGGAGGAAAGCCGTTCCTACGCCGACAGCATTACCGATCTCCCCATTTTAAATCCGGTGGGACAACCCACCGCGGTAAACCCGGAACCCGCCTTGCTGGATATCGCCACCATCAAACAATGGCGCATCCTGCAAGATTAATAAGGGGCCGCTTCTTTTAATTAAATTCCCCTGGTTTCCACCTTTTCCACCAACCCGCTTGCTTTACGGGCCAATGCCCGCAGGAAAGCCGGCGGGTGCGGCGCCAAAAGAAGCTGGGGAGCGGATGCTCGCGCTGTTAAGTCCGCTATATCTTGACGCTCTGAAGCCACTTTAACCGAGGGATTTGCTTCAACCGAACCGGCCCTTTTTACAAAATCCGGCACCCGGTATTGTTGCAGGACATAAAGCCGGGCTCCCTTAATCGCGGCAGCCATGGCCAGCACATCCTCCTCGTTTAGTTCAGGTACCACCGTCGTCCGAAATTCATAAGGGACCTTTCCGGTCATTAAGAAGGCAATACTTTCCCGGATATTATCCAGGATAGTATTGCTTTTCTCTCCACAGATCATCGCATATTTATGAAAAGGAGCTTTTAAATCCATGGCCACATAATCCACCAATCCCTGCTCCACCATGGTACGTAAAACCGCAGGATTAGTGCCGTTGGTGTCCAGCTTCACCAGATAGCCCCAGTCCTTCGCTTTGCGCATCACAGCAGCTAAATCCGCTTGCAAGGTTGGTTCGCCGCCGCTAAACACCACGCCGTCCAAAAGTCCCCGCCGCTTTTGCAAAAAAGCGAAAACCTCCGCTTCCGGCAACGATTGTTCCGGCTTAACCGGACCAATGATGGGGCGGTTCTGGCAATAATAACAATCCAAATTACAACCGGGACTAAAGATGACAGCCGCTATTTTCCCGGGATAATCAACTACGGAATTCTTCACCAACCCGACAATTCTCATGAAATCAACTCCGGCAAGCGGAATTTCCTCCGTTCAAAGTATTCTTCCTGTTTACCCTTGTTGTAATTTTGCACCGGCCGCAAATAACCGGTCACCCGCGACCAGACTTCCGTAGCATGTCCGCAGTCCGGGCAGCGGAATTCTTCCCCTTTGATATACCCATGTTCCGGACAAATGCTGAAGGTGGGCGTAAGGGTCATATAAGGCAACTTGTAGTTATTGAAGATCTTTTTGATTAAGTTCTTGCAAGTGTTGATATCCTCAATCCGCTCACCCAGGTACAGATGCTGCACCGTGCCGCCCGTATAAAGAGCCTGCAAATCATCCTGCAAATCCAGCACATCAAAGATATCGTCACTGAAATTCACCGGCAACTGGGTGGAATTGGTGTAATAGGGCGCCTCGCGTCCTGCCGTAATGATATCGGGGTATTTCGCCTTATCGATTTGGGCGAGACGGTAAGAAGTGCCTTCCGCCGGCGTCGCTTCCAGATTATACACATGACCGGTCTCTTCCTGGAATTCCACCAGGATATCCCGTAAATAGTTGAGGATATCTTTAGCAAATTCCTGCCCTTCCGGAGTGGTAATGTCTTTGCCCATAAAATTCAGCAAAGCTTCGTTCATGCCCACAATCCCAATGGTGCTAAAATGGTTGTACCAATATTGCCCGGTCCTTTTCTTGATGTTACGCAAATAAAAGGCCGAAAACGGATAAAGCCCGTCATCAGTTTGCTGTTCAATAATCTTCCGTTTGATCTCCAATGATGTTTTCCCTAAACGGGCCAGATACAACAAACGAGATTTAAACTCAGCTTCATTTTTCGAAAGATAACCAATGCGCGGTAAATTAATCGTAAACACGCCAATAGAGCCGGTCATCGGATTGCTGCCGAACAATCCGCCTCCTCTTTTCCTCAATTCACGGGTGTTCAGGCGCAGCCGGCAACACATGGATACCGCATCCTCCGGCGACAAATCCGAATTAACGTAGTTGGCGAAGTAAGGAATCCCGTATTTACAGGTAATCTTCATAAATTCATCGATCACCGGGTTATCCCAGTCAAAATCCCTCGTAATGTTCAAAGTCGGAATCGGGAAGGTAAAAACGCGCCCTTTGGCATCGCCCTCCAACATTACTTCACAGAAGGCTTTGTTGAACATATCCATTTCCTTCTGGAACTCACCGTAGGTTTTATCCATTAATTGGCCGCCGATGATCACGGCATCGTTTTTTAAAGTGCTGGGAACAATGATGTCAAAGGTGAGATTGGAAAAGGGACACTGAAAACCGACCCGGGTCGGCACGTTCATGTTAAAAATAAATTCCTGGATGCATTGTTTGACCTTCTCATAGGACAAACCATCATAATAAATAAACGGTGCACAATAGGTGTCGATACTGGACCAGGCTTGAGCACCGGCTGTTTCACCCTGGGTAGTAAAGGTTGAATTGATAATCTGCCCTAAAAACGAACGAAGGTGCTTCGCGGGTTTGCTTTCCAATTTCCCGTTCACACCACCAAAACCATCCATGAGCAGTTGACGCAGATCCCAACCGGCACAATAGGGGCCAAAAAACCCCAAATCGTGAATATGCACATCACCGCCCTCATGGGCTTCTCTGACCTCAACAGGATAAACCTCATGCAGCCAATACTTTTTCGTAAAAGTTTCCCGCACGTAATTGTTTAGTCCGTTAATACTTTTCTGGGTATTGGCATTCTCCTGGATCTGCCAGTCTTTATCCCCCAAATAATTGGTGAACATTTCAATGGTCGCGTTGATTAAAGCGTTGAGTTCCCGCGCCCTTTTGCGTTTTTCCCGGTATAGGATATACGCTTTGGCCGTTTGGGCGTGTCCATTTTCGATCAGCACTTTTTCCACCAGGTCCTGAATGCCTTCCACATCCGGCGTTTTGCCTGAGTATTTCTCCTCGGCCAGTTGCAAAACCTGTTGACAAAGCTTTTCCGCTCGACTAAAATCACTGCCGCCACAGGCTAAAGCCGCACTATAGATGGCCCGCGTTATTTTTTCCGGGTTAAAACTTTCGCGTTTTCCGTCTCTTTTGACAATTTCCTTAAACATTCGCATCACCATAATCAATTATAGCGGATATTGGAAAAAGTTCAAAGAGCAAAATAGAAAATTGTATAAAAAATAAAAAAGGAAAAAGTTTGCTGTTTTTACCAGTTACACCGGGTCTTCGGAAGAACAAACATTGGTTTCCGAACCCTTACTGCTTTCCACCCTTTCACTGTCCAGCGTTTTATTCCGGACCCAGGCAATGGTTTTCCGCAGCCCTGCCGAAAGGGTCCACTCCGGGACAAAATGCAATTCGTTGCGGGCTTTTTCGAAATTCAACAAACGGCGGTCAATACTGTCAATTTCCCGTTTTGCTTCGTACCGAAGGGCGCTCTTGCTTTCCGTCAATTGGATGATTAAACTGGCCAGATCGTTCACCGATGTTTCAATCCCCGTGCCAATGTTATACACACCCCCGTTGGAAAAGGAGCCTAAGGCAGCTAAAACAGTTGCCCGGCAGGCGTCCTGGATAAAGATAAAGTCCCGGGTCTGCCGGCCGTTGCCGTAAATGACCAAGGGCTGGTCCGCCAGGGCCCATTTAATGAACTTCGCCACCACCCCGGAATAAGGATTGCCGGGGTTTTGGTTAGGGCCATAAATATTCGCATAACGGATGATGGTGACCGGTAGGCCATATTGCTCCTGGAAAACCTGCGCAAAACTTTCGCCGGCGAATTTGCCGGCCGCATAAAAGCTCAAAAATTGCGGCCGCTCCTGCTCCCTGGTCGGGAAATGTTCGGCATTGCCGTACACGGAAGAACTGGAGGCATAGACCACCTTTTCGACTCCGGCTTTTAAGGCTCCCTCCAGGACATTAAAAGTGCCGATAATGTTGGTTTCCAGGCCGCTCCGGGGGAACTCGGAAGCAGCCAGGGTAGTGAGCGCCGCCAGGTGAAAGACCGTGTCTTTCCCCCGCAAAGCTTTTTCGAGCAGCACTCGGTCCAGGATATTCCCGGCTAAAAGTTCGATTTCCGTTTCAATGCCCAGGTTCTGCAAATTCTGTTGACGTCCTGTTTGCATATTATCAATCACCGTGACGTTACAGCCGTAATCCATCACCAACATCTTCACCAAATTGGAGCCGACAAAACCTGCCCCACCAGTAACTAAAACCTGCTTCATGGCGCCAACAAACTCCCTTCAAACAAGTAATGATCCTTCTTTTTTCCAAGATGATTATACCTACAGTTTCCCCGCCAAGGCCGGAAACTATCATAAACAGATTATGCTATCCCGGCTAACTCCCAAACTACTATGTAATAATATATTATCCACCAAAGTTAAAGTGCCTGCTCAAGTAACCTCAAAATCCTACAGGAAACACAAAAAAGACCCCTTTTCAGGTGTCTTTGCTTATGGCTTGCCGCCTTTCTTGCTATAGTGGTGCCCGAGACCAGACTTGAACTGGTACGAGGGGTAAACCTCGCGGGATTTTAAGTCCCGTGCGTCT
>DGEB01000004.1:15202-20151 GCA_002385735.1 Peptococcaceae bacterium UBA3937 | reverse complement strand
TTTGACGGCGGGATTCATCTATGGTTAAGAATTGATCGATTAGTTCGGTAGTCATGTTCCTTTTGATGAGCCCGTCTTTTACTAGTTGAGGATTGTTCCGCACAAATTTCAAGTCTAACAATTGCTGCTCCTCCTTTCCGCAAGTTCTTAGCATAGCACAGCACAGCAGTTAATTTAGCAGCGAATATAGCAGTAGATTTAGCAGATTAAAATGCCACGTAGTTTGCCGTATGAATGCCCTCCATCTGTTTGATTTGCTCCATAACCTCAGGGCCTACTTCGTGATCCACCGATAGAATCATCATCGCTCCACCGCCGGCTTCGGAACGATCGAGTTGCATGCCCGCAATATTAATACCGTAATCCCCCAGGATCATGCCGATTTGCCCCACCATCTTCGGCCGGTCGGTATGGGTAATAATCAGATTATGTCCGGTGGGTTGAATATCAAGGGTAAATTGGTCGATCCTTAAGATGCGCAGCTCATTCTTCTTGAAAACAGTTCCGGCAATCGAGTGCTCCCATTGCCCGTTTCCTCTTATAGTGACACTAATCTGGTTCGTATAGTCCTCGGTTTGGGAGCTCTTGAGTTCTTCCACCTTGATTCCTCTCGTCTTGGCCACTAATGGAGCGTTAACATAGTTAACCGCATCGTGGAGATAAGGTCTTAATAAGCCTTTCAACAGCGTATTGGTCAGGGAACCACATTCATAGTCTGCGATTTCCCCAAGATATTTGATTTCCACCGCGCTAATCGGCCCTTCGCTGAAGACACCGGCCAATTTACCCAGCTTTTCGGTTAATTCCAGATATGGCCGCATCAAGGCCACTTGTTCCGATTTAACATACGGGATATTGACTGCGTTCAAGACCGGTTCGCCCTTTAAGACCCGCGCAATCTCATGAGCGACATCGATTGCCACATTCGTTTGCGCTTCCACGGTAGAAGCGCCCAGATGCGGGGTTACGATTACTTCCGGCAGGGTAAACAAGGGGCTTTCCGTTTGTGGCTCTTTTTCGTAAACGTCCAAAGCGGCGCCGGCTACTTTCTTGTTTACCACCGCGTCATATAATGCCGCTTCATCAATGATGCCGCCCCGCGCGATATTGAGCAGGCGCACACCATCCTTCATCTTGGCGAACTGTTCCGCACCGATCAAGTGCTTCGTTTCAGGCGTCAAAGGCATATGCACGGTAATAAAATCGCTTTCTCTTAATAAGGTATCCAAGGGAACCGGGGTTACTCCTGCTTTGGTGGCCACTTCTTGGGTGACAAAGGGGTCATAGATTAACACTTTCATCCCAAACGCCTTGCTTCTTTTGCCAACCTCGGTTCCAATCTTGCCGTAACCGATAATCCCCAAGGTTTTATTCCTTAATTCTACGCCAATATATTGGGAACGGTTCCATTGCCCTTGCCGCAAGGAAGCATCGGCTTGCGGGATATTCCGCGCCATCGCCAGCATCATTGCCATGGTATGTTCGGCGGCGGCAATCGTATTGCCATCCGGAGTATTGACCACAACGATTCCCAACATAGTAGCGGTCTCGACGTCAATATTGTCAACGCCTACGCCGGCTCTTCCCACGACTTTTAATTGCTTGGCGTTCTCCAAAACCCGCTTTGTAATCTTGGTTTCACTCCGGACGATAATCGCATGATATTGATCGACAATGGCGCAGATTTCGTCTTCGGTTTGTTTTAATTTCACATCAACTTCGATTTCCGGGTATTCCTTGAATACCTCTAACCCTTTCTCCGATACTTTATCACACACTAATACCTTCACTTTTTTTCGCTCCTCTCACTTCTCTTTTCGCACGCATGCTCTGCTTGTCTCTTGTAACGCAAGTCCACTGCTTTTCCGGCTCAAGCGCCCTTTTCGTTTATTTGCCGGCCTTCACCAGCAGTTCCTGGACCGCAGCTACCCCTTGTCCTAATTGAATGTTCATGCCTAGTTCTTTTAAAGTTCTTTCCAGGGCGGCAATGGTCATCACGATATCATTAACATGCACATAACCAAGATGCCCGATGCGGAAGATCTCCGTCTGCAGTTTGCCTTGCCCGCCGGCAATCAGGACATTATGCTTATCCCGCATTAGTTTGGTAATCGCCTTGACGTCGATATCGCCCGGCTTCTTGATCGCCGTCACGGCGGGAGAAGCAGCCTCATCACCGGCCAGGGGTTCTAGTCCCAGCGCCTTAACGGCTGTTCTGACCAGGGTTCTATAAAACGCATGGCGCTCGTAGATGTTTTCCAAGCCTTCCTCCAGCATGATCTCCAGGGTTTCCTTTAAAGCGATAATTAAGCTGGTAGCGGGCGTATAGGGCGTTGTGCTTTTTTCCAGGAGACTTTTTCTGGCCGCCCGCAAATCAAAATAGAAGCGGGGGCTGGTCACTTTTTCACAGACCTCCCAAGCTTTCGGACTCACGCTGATAAACGCCAGCCCGGGAGGCAGCATGTAGGCTTTTTGGGAGCCACTGACCACCACGTCCAGTTTCCATTCATCCACCGGTAAAGGAGAAACCGCCATGCCGCTGATGGCATCGACGATGAAGAGGGCCGGGTGATCCTGCAGGGCCTTTCTTAATGCTTTTGTATCATTTAAAACACCGGTCGAAGTCTCATTATGGGTCACGAAGACGGCTTTAATCTCATGCTGGGTGTCCTGGGCGATTCTTTCCCGCAAAGCCTCAGGATTGGCCCGTTCCCCCCAAGGGCCGGAGATTACTTCCACGTCGGCCCCGTAACGTGTTGCAATTTTTCCCCAGCGCTCACCAAAGTTCCCGTTCTCCATCACCAGCACCTTGTCACCGGCATTAACGAAATTCGCTACGGCAGCTTCCATGGCTCCTGTGCCGGACGAAGTTAAAATGAGCACCTCGTTTTGGGTTTGATAGATTTCTTTCAATTGTGTCGAAACCTCTTTCAGCAACTGGCTGAAAGCCGGGGTGCGGTGCCCTACGGCGGGTTTGCCGAGGGTACGCAAGATCCTTGGCGGGATATTGGTAGGTCCCGGAATCATTAAACTCTGTTTTTCATACATTTTCCTTTCCTCCTAACAATTCTGTTCTTCCTTAAGTATGCCAAAGCAACTGTAAAAAAAATAAAACTCTCGTCCTTAACCCGTTCAAATACGGATTAGGGACGAGAGTAATTTCCCGTGTTGCCACCCTGCTTGGTTTTTCAACCCACTCATTCATCATGCGTAACGGACATGACCGTAAAGCTCATCGCTTTCTGCTCCGGGGCGGATTCGGCAGTCATCGCACCGGTTTGCACCAACCACCGGCTCTCTGCGCTCGATGATCCTGCGTACTTTTCCCCTTCCTCACATAATCATTGTTCAATTTGTTTTATATTTTACGACAGATGCCAACACATTGCAAGCAAAATTTTTGATAAGAATTTTCTCCAATCTATTTTGATATTAACCCATATTGATGAAAATAGTCAACTATTATATATTAATAAAAATAAGCGCTGGGGAACTGATAAAGCATCGCCAATCAATTATGGTAAAATGATTTTAGTTATATATCAGAGGTCCGTCAAAGGAGGTAAAATGATTGAACTAAAAGGCAAATACAATACGGCCAAAGTTTTTACGGATAATATTGACCCGGAAACAGTTTCGCAAATTATCACGCTTTTGAATCAGGATTTTGCGAAAGACAGCAAAATCAGAATTATGCCCGACACCCACGCCGGCAAAGGGTGTGTAATTGGTTTTACTGCTAATTTAGGAAACAAAGTAATCCCTAATCTGGTTGGTGTGGATATTGGTTGTGGCATGCTCACGATCGAATTAGGAAAGGTCGCGCTTGCTTTAGAAAGATTGGATAAAATTATTCACCGGTACATCCCTGGTGGTCCGGCTGTCCATGAAAGTGAGATTGTAAAATTCCCCAAACTTCAGAAGCTACACTGCTACAGGGAATTAAAAGAAATAAAAAGGCTGGAGAGAAGTATCGGGAGCCTTGGCGGGGGCAATCATTTTATTGAAGCGAATACAGATAATGAAGGCAATGTCTATTTGGTTATTCATACCGGCAGCAGGAATTTGGGTAAACAAGTCGCCGAATACTATCAAAACATGGCCATCAAACTAAGAAGCAAAGCGGCCCCAGCCGATTATCCCCGAGATTTATGTTTTCTCGAAGGGGACTGGCGGGAAAGGTACCTTTACGATATGCAGCTTTGTCAAGAGTACGCTTTGCTGAACAGGGAAACCATTGCGCAGCTTATTCTAAACAAACTGTTAAACAAAGATTTGAACGATTTCCCCTCCTTCCACACGGTTCATAATTACATCAATTTTAAGGATAACATTATCCGTAAGGGCAGTATTTCAGCATACCAGGGAGAAAAAGTGTTAATTCCCATTAATATGCGGGATGGCTCCTTGCTGTGCGTGGGCAAGGGCAATCCGGACTGGAATTTTTCCGCTCCGCACGGGGCCGGTCGAATCATGAGCAGAAATAAAGCGAAAGAAAAGCTCTCCCTTAAAGACTATCAAGAAGCCATGAAAGGCATTTATACCACATCGGTAAGTAAAGCGACGCTGGACGAAGCCCCCATGGCGTATAAACCAATGGAAGAAATCATGGCGAATATTCAGGATACCGTAGAGGTAATCAAGGAGCTCCAACCGATTTACAATTTCAAAGCCAAGGAATGAAGACGCCTATAAAATAAGCGAATGAAGGCAGCGGACAAGGTCGTTTCAAGGACAGGCTTACAAATAATGGGATTTGCGTCAACTTGACATTTTTCCTGTCTACGCTTATACTTAAATATCTAAGGCTCAAAGTAAAAGATCAAGGGGCGGGGTAAAACCCCGTTTTTTCGAGATGAGCTTTCTAAAATGAATAATAAAAACGAGAAGTGGTCAGAAGTTTGATCGTGCTAGACGGGGAGGTAGCGGTGCCCTGTAACCCGCAATCC
>DGEB01000004.1:13394-15102 GCA_002385735.1 Peptococcaceae bacterium UBA3937 | reverse complement strand
TAGCGGTGCCCTGTAACCCGCAATCCGCTATAGCGGGGTTGAATTCCTGCTCGAGGAGTAGCTTTGTAAGGTCTGACTTCGGAAAGTGGTGATGAGGATTGGGTCCTACGCAACGGAAATTTGCGAACCCCGTCAGGGCCGGAAGGAAGCAGCGGTAAGCAAACACTTTCGTGTGCCGTAGGGATGCCTGGTTTGAGCTAACTACCGGAGTAACGCTTGGAAGGCTATCTTCGAAGGCAGGTGCACGGTCATTAAAATATTATGCTCCTAAATGAAAAAGCGGCTTGCGTTGCAGGCGGCTTTTTGTGTATCCTTAAGGAAAGGGGGAGAGAATGTGGCGTACAGAGCTTTATACCGGGAGTGGAGGCCCGCTGATTTTCAAAGTTTAGTAGGGCAGGAACATGTCAGTCAAACCCTTCGTAATGCGTTACAAAAGCAGAGGATCGCTCATGCCTATTTATTTGCGGGTTCGCGAGGAACAGGGAAGACCAGTACGGCCAAAATTCTGGCCAAAGCGGTAAACTGCCTTTCCCCTAATGGCGTAGAGCCCTGTAATCAATGTATTAATTGCGTGGATGTAAACGAAGGACGTTCCCTTGATGTATTGGAGATCGATGCGGCCTCGAACCGGGGCATCGAGGAAATCCGAGAACTAAAAGAAAAAATCAGTTTTGTGCCCAGCCAAGGTAAATATAAAGTTTACATTATAGATGAAGTTCATATGCTTACTACGGAGGCCTTTAACGCCTTGCTGAAAACCTTGGAAGAACCGCCCGCCCATGTTATTTTTATCATGGCCACCACAGAACCTCATAAAATACCGGCCACGATCCTTTCTCGCTGTCAGCGTTTTGATTTTAAAAAGATCAGGTCGCGGGATATGGAAAAAAGGTTGCAGGAGATCCTGGACGCTTCGGGAGTTACGGCCGAAAAAGGTGTGCTCAATCTGATCGTCAGAAAGTCGGAAGGCGGACTGAGGGATGCGATTAGCCTCCTGGATCAGTGTTTGTCCTACTGTGATCAGGAGCTTTCGTTACAGACCGCCTATGACGTATTGGGCATGGTCAAAAACGATTTTTTGCTTACCTTGATGGATGCGGTGATTCAGAAGGACGCGGCGCAAGTTTTAGTGCTGATCAATAATTGCCTGCAAGACGGCATTGAACCGGGACAAGTGCTGAAGGATATCCTGGAATATCTGCGCAATTTGCTTTTACTGCAAGCCTGCGGGAGCGATTCGGAATTCGTTTCTCTTGATTTGCGGCAAAAGGAGCAGATGCTTTTACAAGGAAGAAAGCTGGGTTTAACCTGGCTATCGGAGAATCTGGCGAAACTGGCGAAAGTGGAAAGTGACAGCCGCTGGCTGAAAAATATGCGCGTGGTCTTGGAAACGGCCCTGCTGGGCATGATTTATCAAACAGAGACGCCCCAAAGGGTAGATTTGGCCAGGATGGCGCAAGCAGCCATGCCCACAAAAGCGGCAAAGGCGGACCCCATAACAAAAACGGCAAACGCAGCTACGGGGTCAATCGCTGCCCAGGAAAAAGGAGCAGTTGAGAAGCCCATCTCTACAGAAGAAAAAGGTGCGGTTAAGGAGAGCAAAGCGGCCAACAAGGCAATCGCGACGGAGGAGACCAAAGCGAAAGCGGAGGGCCACGAAATAAAAACGGTAAAGACCGAGAAAGAAGCAAAGCCCGCACAGGAAGCA
>DGEB01000004.1:0-13317 GCA_002385735.1 Peptococcaceae bacterium UBA3937 | reverse complement strand
GCCCGCACAGGAAGCAAAGCCCGCTGGGGAAACAAAGCCTGCTCAAGAAGCCAAGGAAACAAAGGAAGCCAAGGCAGCTCAAGAAGTTCAAGAAGTTAAGGACACAAAAGTGAAGAAAACCGCCCCGACAACAGTTCCGGAAAAGGTGGCCGCTTCCGCAGCACCGGAAAAGACCACTGAGGAAAAAACAGCCGGGGTTACCATAGATGAGGTCAAGGAAAAATGGGATTTGGTGATGGCCGAAATAAACAAGTCGAAAAAGCTTCTTTACCACTTTCTGACGGAGGCTACGCCGGCCCAATTAGAGGAGAACAAACTGGTTTTAGTTTTCAAAAGCGAGTATCCTTTTTACAAAGAGAAAGTCGAGGCGGAAGGGAATAAAAAGGTTGTCGAGCAAATCCTGGAGAAGATTATCGGCTTTCCGCTCCGGATTAGCTGTCGGTTACAAAAAGCAGCGGAAAACCAGCCCCCCCAAAGCGCTCTGCCGGAAGATCCGGTGCAGAAAGCGATTAATATTTTCGGGGCAGAGTATGTTTCGATTAAGGATTAACCGTTTTTGCCGGGAACTAAAGTCTTAGGGACAAAGAATTAAGGAGGTTATGGAAATGGGTTTTGGTGGTGCCAATATGGCCAAGATGATGAAGCAGGTTCAAAAAATGCAGGCGGATATGAGTAAACTGCAGGAACAGCTTGGAGAGATGACCGTGGAAGCTACCGCCGGAGGAGGCGTGGTAAAAGTCGTGATGAGCGGCAAACAGGAGGTTAAAGAGGTAGTGTTAGAGCCGGAAATCTTAGATCCGGAGGAAAAAGAAATGGTGCAGGATCTGCTGGTGGCTGCTTTTAACGAGGCTTTACGCAAGTCCCAGGAATTAGCTGCTCAGGAAATGGGTAAAATCACCGGCGGGCTCAATTTGCCGGGGCTTTTTTAAGCGAGGAGCAAGATGATTTTTCAATATGCGGAATCTCTCACCAGACTGATCGAACAGTTTACCCGCTTGCCTGGGATTGGCCCTAAAACGGCGCAACGGCTGGCTTTCCATATTTTGAGCATGGAGAGACCGCAGGTGGAGGCCTTTGCCGCAGCCTTGCTGGATGTCAAAAAGAAGATTACCACCTGTCCGGTCTGTTGTAACTTGACCGATGTGGTGCCGTGCCGGGTTTGTCAGGACGAGCAGCGCAGTCAGGAACAGCTTTGCATTGTGGAGGACAGTCAGGATGTGTTGGCGATTGAGAGGACCCATGAATATAAAGGGCTGTATCATGTGCTGCAAGGGCGCATTTCTCCTATGGACGGGAAAGGCCCGGAAGATTTAACGCTTAAAGAGCTGTTAGACAGGCTTAAGAACGGGACGATTAAAGAAGTGATTATTGCCACCAATCCGAATATCGAAGGGGAAACAACCGCTTTGTACCTCTCCAAATTAATAGCGCCCCTCGGATTAAAGGTCACCAGAATTGCGCACGGTGTTCCGGTGGGTGGCGATTTGGAATATGCGGATACGGCGACCCTAGGCCGGGCGATTACGGGAAGAAGAGAAATATAAGCGGAAAGAAAAAAGAAGCAAGAACGAAAGAAAAATAGGCCTCAAGAGAAGAAAGGGCAGCAGGGGAGGTGTGAAACCAATACCATCCTCTGGCGCCCTTTTTATTTCTTGGGCGTCTTTCTTATTTCCTTGGGGCCTTGCTTATTTCTTTAGAGCTCTTTTTCATCCTTTATCCCAGGGCCCTTTTCATTTTCCGGTCGTGTTTACTCAGGCGTGGCCCTTGGCGTAATTTAGCCAGAAAATACCTGGCATTTTTACTGGCTGTTATTGTTGTTATTTGCCCAAAACCATTGACGGGAAAAGGCGTGAACAGATATGATTTAAGCACAGAGCACAATTGAGTGCATCGCGCTCAAACGAGCGGAAAAGAAAGCGGTGTGAAAGCAATGTACGAACAACAAATGATGATTAAAGTTTGTAAATTGTATTATCAACAGCAATTAACCAAAACGGAGATTGCCGATAAACTGCATATTTCCCGCTTTAAGGTGGCCCGGCTCATTGATAAGGCGAAAAAAGAAGGCATCATTCGGATCCAGATTGTTTCCCCGGCCAAAGACTTAGGCTATTTGGAAGAAAGGTTGGAAAACGAACTGGGTTTAAAAGCGGCGCTGGTCGTCGAAGGAGTAGAGAATGATTACCAGGCGAATTTATGGGAATTAGGAAAAGGAACGGCCAAATTCTTACTGGAAACATTACAGGAGGGAGATATCCTGGGTATTTCGGCGGGAACTACCGTAACGGAGGTTATCAAGGCCCTGCCGGAAAAGACCAGTTTCAGCAAACTATACATCGTCCAGGTGGCCGGAGGGTTATGGCAACTCAATACAATTGACGGCATGAAGATTTTAAATATGCTCAGCGAAAAGCTCAATTCCGAAATCTCGATGTTTATCGTTCCGGCTTTTGTTCAGTCTCCCCAGATTAAAGAGGTGTTACTGGAGGATCCCGGAGTTAGAAAGACCGTTGCTTTGTTTGACAAGATTACGATCGCCCTGGTGGGGATTGGAGCCTGGTATCCTGAATTAAAGTCCAATCTCAATATCGCGGGCGGGTTTCCTCAGGAAGATATTCAATGGTTGCAGGAAAGAGGCGTTGTAGCGGATGTGTTTAATCACATGGTGAATATGCAGGGTGAGATTATTCAAGGTCCGGTCATCGACCGTATGATCACCATTGATTTGGACAAAACGAAAAAAATAAATTATGTCATTGCGGTCGCGGGAGGAGAATACAAAAGCCACGCTATTTTAGCGGCGGTAAGAAGCGGTTTGGTCCATGCGCTGGTGACGGACCGCTGCACCGCGGTAAGGATCCTACAGCTTCTCGAGCAGGAAGAAAATCCGATTTAAATCGATTTATGAAATATTCAAAGCCCCAGGAAAGGAGGAGAGAGAGCACACTTTGGTTCATCTTGATGCGGGAGGAGGTGTTGTGGAACAGGCAAAGTGCAAGCTCAATTTACAGTTAAATAAAAAGAATATAAAGAATATGCGAAACAAATGTTGTGAACAGTCTAGGTTGATAAAGCGTGAATCTAATGGCGATGACAAAAGGATGGATGAGCATGAACTTTTCTGTTTTGATCAGCCCGACCCGGGATTTTCAGGACTGGCAAGATTGTTATCAGCATTTAGCCCGGTTCCTGGAAAAAGAGCAAAAAGTCAAACCGGGTTTTTGGGAATCCGTTTTAGAAAGAGAGCAAAATTTTCCTACCGGGTTACAGATGACCCCTAATTTCGGGATTGCCATCCCGCATCCCAGTGACCCGACCTTAACTTTGGAATCAACGATTGCCGTATCGGTTTTGTCTCATCCCGTCGAGGTCCGTTCGATGGCGGATCCGGATGAGAAAATCAAGGTCTCGGTTGTGCTTATGCTAGCCTTAAAAAGTACGGAAGATCACTTATCCATGCTTGAGCAGATGATGGGGACCTTCCAGAACGAAGAGTTAATTCAGCAAATATTCACATTACAGGAGCCCAAGACCATCCAGGCTTTTTTGGAGGAAAAACTGGGCAAAACGCCGGCAAGATAAAGGCGGTTTTCAAATACAAGCAGGAAATGCAAGGGGAACGGTTTTAGTTTTTCATGGAAAAGCAATAAAAAAAGAGAGGCGATAACTCATGATGAAAGTATTTGATGTGCTGACTCAATTAGGTCCGGTAGTAATGTTGCCCATTATTATTACTCTCTTCGGTTTACTGTTCAGGCTGAGTTTCGGCAAGGCGCTGCGGGCCGGGGTTACCATTGGGGTCGGTTTTGCCGGCATCAATATTGTTATTGGCTACTTCTGGGGCGCAATTGCTCCGGTTGCTGAAGCGCTGGCTAAAAACACGGGGTCAACTTTGACGGTGATTGATTTAGGCTGGCCATCTGCTGCCGCTGTTGCTTGGGGGTCGTCCTTTGCGCCTATTATGGCCTTGGCTCTTTTGGGCGCAAACGTTTTGATGCTTGTTTTGAACTGGACGAAAACCCTGAACGTAGATATTTGGAATTTCTGGGGCGTCATGTTGTTAGGGCAGATTGCGTATTATCATACCCAAAGTGTTGGCGCCGCGATTATGGTAAGTGTAATCGTGATGGTTCTTGTGATTTTCCTGGCTGATCGAACCCGGAACTTATTGTACGACTATTTCCAGATTCCTGGTGTTTCTTTGCCCCATGTGTTTACCCAATGCGCTGGGTTAATTGCTTATCCGGTCAACTGGCTTTTAGATCGGATCCCGGGGATTAACAAGATAAACTGGAGCCCCGGCAATATTCAAAAGAAATATGGGGTCATCGGGGAACCGTTAATGATCGGTTTGGTAGTTGGGGCGGTCCTGTCAGCGGTTGCCAGAATGCCCTATCAAACAATCCTTACCACCGCAATGAGTTTAGCGGCTTCCATGGTGCTTTTACCGCGCATGGTTTCTATTCTGATGGAAGGACTCGTGCCTATTGCTGATGCCGCCAATGAATTCATGCAGAAAAAATTCGCCGGTCGCGAAGTATATATAGGAATGGATTCGGCGATTGTCCTCGGGGAAACAGCCAATCTCACCACGGCGGTGCTCCTGATTCCGATCGCGATTGTTCTGGCCATTATTTTGCCGGGGAATAAGACCTTACCCTTAGCGGACCTTCCGGCCATAGGTTATATGACCATTATTTCCGTGGCTTTATGTAGAGGAAATCTCTTCAGAACGTTGGTTATTGGTACGGTTACTCTGGTTGCTGTATTGTGGACGGCGACCGCCATGGCGCCTGCGGTAACCGTTTTGGCGAGACAAGTTGGCTTTGCCATTCCGGAAGGAACGAACATCATCACCAGCTTCTGTACCGGGATGTATTGGTTTGGCTATCTGATCCAGGAGGCCATCTCCAAATTATTTATGTTGTTCTAGGTGATTGATTGAATAACAAAGGGGGACAAAAAATGGCAAAACGTTATACTATTTTGTGTGCTTGTGGTAGCTCCATTGCGACTTCAACGATGGTCGCCGCGAAATTAAATGATTTGCTTCAGAAAAACAATATTGAAGCGACAATCAAAAAAACCACCTATGGTGAGTTGGACAAAGAAGTAAAACAACTGAATCCGGATTTGATTCTCTCCAGTACCAATTTAAAGGAAGATTTCGGAGTCCCTTGTCTGAATGCTCTTCCTTATCTGACGGGAGTAGGCAGAGCCCAACTGGATCAGCAAATTCTGGACATTTTAAAGGAACTGGATAAATAAAAAAGAGGCAAGCGGGCACATGGTATCGCCTTTTTCTTTCGATACTATGTGTCCGAAATTAGCACGAAAGGATAAAACACCAGGAAAGGATAGGGATAAATAATGCTTGCAGCAGTATTACACGCGCCAAATGATTTAAGAATCGAAGAAGTAAAAACGCCAGAGTGTGGAAAAGACCAGCTCCTCATTCGCGTTAAAGCGGTAGGGCTTTGTGGCTCGGATATCCGGACGATCTTTAACGGGCATAAAAGGATTAGTTATCCGCAGATTTTGGGGCATGAAATCGCCGGCGAGATTGTCCAGGTAGGCGAGAATGTATCCAAATACCATGTGGGGCAAAGGATTTATGTTTCCCCCACGGTACCTTGTTTTGACTGCCGGGCTTGCAAAAACGGCTGGTACTGCCAATGCGAAAGCCTGATTGTCCCCGGCACCACTATCCCCGGAGGCTTTGCCCAGTTCATGGTCATCCCTAAAGACATTATTGAAAGAGGACAAATCATTGAGGTTCCGGAAGGAATGTCTTACGAGAAGGCCGTAATGACGGAGCCTCTGTCTTCCGTTTACGCCAGCCAGGAAAACGCCGATATCACTTTAGGAGATACGGTGGTAATTATTGGCACCGGCCCCATTGGCTGTTTGCATATTGAACTGGCCAAACTAAGGGGCGCCATCAAGGTCATTGCCATTGAAATGTCGGAAGTCCGTTTGCAAATGGCCAAGCAATTTGGTGCCGATTATCTGATTAACTCCAAAGAGGAAGACCCGGTGGCGAGAGTAAAAGAGATTACGGGGAACTGGGGTGCGGAAAAGGTGATTTCCGCCAACCCGTCGACGGAGGCGCAAAAACAGGCCATTGAGATGGCGGCCAAGCGCGGAAAGGTCATTTTCTTCGGCGGGGTTGCCCCGGGGAAACTTACGGACATCGATACCAACATCGTGCATTATAACCAGCTAACGCTGATTGGGCATTTCGGCTATGACCATCTCCAAAACTATAAGTCCTTTAATCTGATTGCCTCTGGCCGGCTGGTGGCGGAAAATTATATTACCCACGTCTTGCCTTTGGCGGAAATCAAGAAAGGCATTGAATTAACCCAAAGCGGCGAAGCGATTAAGGTCATTTTACAACCGTAGCTAGAAATACTGGTTTAACCTGCCTTAACGAAGCAGGAAGTCTCCTTTAAATGAAGCATAGCGAAGAATAATGGCAGAATAATGGAGAGATTCAGATGGAACTTTCATTTCAAAACAAGGTCGCTTTGGTGACGGGAGCCACCAGTGGCATCGGGGAAAGCACGGCCTGGCTTTATGCCGAGGCGGGGGCGCAAGTCTTTTTGTTGGGCCGGAACGAAAAAAAGGGCCGGTCGATCGCGCTGGCCATGCAGGAAAAGGGGCTGCGCGCCGCGTACTTTCATCTGGACGTTACCGACGAAGCGGAAGTAAAAGCCGTAGTAGAAAATATCTATAAGAAGACGGGGAAAATCGATATTCTCGTTCATTCGGCGGGCTTTGGCGTGAGGACTGTTTTTACGGAGCTTTCTTATGCCGAATGGCAAAGGCAGATCGAGATCAATTTGCACGGTAGTTTTTTAATCGCCCAGGCCGCTGCGAAAAATATGAAAGAAAAGCGTTACGGGAAGATTGTCTTTATTTCTTCCGGTTCCATTATCACCGGGACCGGAGGGGGCGCGCCCTATGTGGCGGCCAAAGCGGGACAACTGGGCTTGATGCGGGCAATGGCCCATGAGTTAGCGACCTATAACATCAACGTCAATGTAATCGGGCCGCGCAATATCGAAACCCCGATGTTCTCAGGCGTGTACTCGGAAGAAGGCAAAAGACAGTTGATTGAAAAAATACCCTTAAAGCGGATTGCCGGGCCGGAGGAGATTGCGGGCTTAGCCTTGTATTTAACCCACGATATTAGTAGTTACATCACGGGGCAGTTTATTCTGGTGGATGGAGGAAGGACCTATTCTTCCTAAAGGGGTCGACCGAGCGCTTCGGGCGGTCTATGGAGAACAGGATATTAATGTAACAGCAGGCGGACTTAAAGCAGTTCTGTTCGAGCAGGCGGCTTCAAGAACGCCTGCTTTTATTTTGGAGTAATAAAACCAACACCAACTGGATAAAATATTACTAATTAACTATAAAATGGAAAACAAGAGGGTGTTGGTGATGAAAACGATGTTGTCCAAAATCTCGGAAGGGATTTCGCCGCTTAAGACATATTGGGACAAACTAGGCGAGGGTCTAAGTCGTTTGCTTACGCAGCTCAATTTATTCTTCAGTGCTTCCGAGGATGAAAAAACCAAAGAATACGCTTTAACTACCCTGGTGAAAAAGGCCCACCGGGATTGGGAAGAAGCCCAGGCGCTTTTTAATGAAGTAAAAGATCCGGATATGATCGACCACGCGATTTATGCCATGGAAGCGACGGAAAGAAGATACATGTTTCTTCTCAAGGAAGCCAAAAAGGAAAAGGTCATCAACGAAGAAATCAATCAATTTTTAAATTAGGCGACGGTGGGTTTTATGTTATTCTTTACGCGTTTTGTTCTAAAAAATAATTCGGGACATACAATACTAACAACAATGCAAGCGCCATCAACAAGCAGGAAATTAAAGAAGCAATAAGGTGACGCCATCGCCGGGAAGGATGCCGAGAGAAGGAATCCGGAGGAGAGAGTATGGAAGTTGGAGTAATTTTAGCCACGCTACTATTACTGCTGGTTTTATATATTATTGTTCGTTTAATCTTGGGGCCCATCAAACTGGTTACCAAACTGTTTGTAAAATGTGGGGTCGCCTTGCTTGTTTTGATTGTCCTGAATATTATCGGAAATTACGCCGGTTTTCATTTGCCTGTCAATCCGGTAACCGTGCTGGGAGTCGGCTTGTTAGGCCTTCCGGGCTTAATCTTGCTGGCGGTCTTCGTTTATTTGTTTTAACGGTTTTTTGTTTTAGCCCTTTTACGAGGGTAGTTTCTTGTTGTTTTAGGGAAAAATAGGTGTGTCTTCCTTAATGGGAAGACCGCCTTTTTTGTTTGTTGCCTGATGAAAGCACCCACTTGGCAAAACCTTGGGAAGTGGAAGCAAGAAAGGGCGGGGATAGAATGACGAAAGGGGAAATTGCGCAAACTAAGGAAGCCTATGTTGGTGAATATGCCAGCGGGAAAAGCGAAGTGGCCATCAACCGGGCGCTTTGGCTGTTTGAGACCGGCATTCGTCCGGTTATCCTGGTGGATTTAGATTTGGTCGAGCCCTTTTATACCTTACGTCCCTTAAAAAAAGAATTGGAGGCCAGGGGGATAAAAGTCCTGGCCTGGGAAACCCTAAATACAATCGGCTTAGGGGAAACGGGCAATTTACTTCAACCCGTCGTGCGCTGGGCACTGCGAAGGGAAGGAGCCGTGGTCATCGATGTAGGATATGGAGTTGCGGGGATAGAAAAGCTGCGGCTCTTGGAAAGACCTGCTTTCGAAAGGGAAAGCTTAAAAATCTACGTAGTGATTAATATTGCCCGTCCGATGACCGGGGATGTGGAAGCGGTCGTGGACTATGTAAGGGCATTGGGCGCGGTGCATGGCTTAATCAATAACTCCCACTGGGGTGACGACACGGAACCGGCCATTATTCACGAGGGAGCGCAGGTAGTGACAAAAGCGGCGAAAATTTTAGGCTTGCCGGTAATCTGGACCACCGTGGACCAAAAATGGCAAAAGGAGATTGGTTCTTACGATGTCTGCGGCAATCCGGTGTTTTTTCTTAAACGGTACATGCCCCGCGCCTTTTGGTGAGGCGGGAAACAGGAAGGCAGAGCCGGAAGAAGCGCGGGGAGGCTAAAAGCGTGAAAGACTGCAGAACAAAAAACTGAAGCGGGAAAGACTGAAGGACGGAAGAAGGAGGTTCAAGGAAATGAGCATGCCGGCAGTGGAGCTTGAAGCTAAAACGCAAAGGAAACAAGCCAAACCAATTGAAGGGGTAAAAAAGGTTTTTATGACGGGCAATGAATCCGTTGCCTGGGCGGCTTTGGCAGCCGGGGCGGAGATTATGTATGGTTACCCGATTACCCCGCAAAATGAAATCATGCATTACTGGACCAGGCTGGCCCCTCGCTATGGCAAGCAATTTTTGCAAACCGAAGACGAAATTTCGGCCGGCTTCACCACTTGTGGAGGGGTCCTGGCCGGGAAGCGGGCGTTCACGGCTACGGCCGGTCCGGGCAATATTCTCATGCAGGAATCGATGAGCATGGCCGAGATGCTGCGGCTTCCCACGGTGGTCATTGTCCAGCAAAGAGGCGGGCCATCGACGGCCACGGTTATTTACTCCCAGCAGGAAACAACTTTAACCTGTTTTGGCGGGAACGGGGAAGGGTTAAGGATTGTCTATTCCTCCAGTTCCCACCAGGATTTATTTGATTATACGATTAAGGCCTTTAATACTGCCTGGAAATACCGTTTCCCGACTTTTGTGCTGGGCGACGGCTATCAGGCGAAAATGCGGGAATCACTTCATATTTATGATCCCGCCGCCAAGGGAATAAAAATGGAAAAAACGGTTCCTTTCGTCGGCCAGGAAGGGATGCCGGGGGTAGACCGGGCTCCCGCCCATTTGCGTAACACCTTTAATACCGAAGAGGAATTGCTCGAAGTAATTACCGGCTATGTGGCAGAGTACCAGAAGATTGCCCCGGAAATAATAGAATATGAAGTAATAGAGACCGCTGATGCCGAAATCGTATTGGTGGCCCATGGCATTGTGGCAAGGGCGGCCTGGGCGGCTGTCCGTGCCTTAAGAAACAAAGGGGTGCGGGCGGGCTTTTTCCGGCCCATTACTTTGCGTCCTTTTCCGGCGGAGCAACTAAGAAAGGCGGCCCGCACCGCGAAAAAGCTGCTGGTGGCAGAGTCGGCCCAGGGGCAGTTGCTGAAGCTGGTACAGGAAGCCCTTTACGGGGAAACCGTGCCCATTGCCACCTATCTAATGCCGGGCCAGGGGATTACGGCCGAAGAGCTGAGTGATTATGTCATGGAATTAAGGTCAAATAAAACCAATCGGGAAGGGGGGAGCCGCTGATGACTGTTGTTCCCAATATGCCGAAAGCGTGGCGGATAGAAACAAAACCCCATAAGTTTTGCCCCGGCTGTGGGCACGGGCTGGTCTTAAAGGCCTTGGGCGAAGCGATTGATGAACTGGGGGTTCAGGAGCGGGTAGTTTTTGGTTGTGATATTGGGTGTTCTCTTTTGTCCTGGGACTTTTTCAACGCGGATACGGTCCAAACCCATCATGGCCGCACTACTCCGGTGATGACCGGGATCAAGCGGGCCCGGCCGGACCGGATCTGCATCGCCTACATGGGGGACGGCGGCGGCTACGCCATCGGGGCGCAGCATCTGGTGAATGCGGCCACGCGCAATGAAAAAATCACGGTGATTCTGGCCAATAACTGCAATTACGCGATGACCGGCGGGCAGATGGCCCCTACCACCTTGCCGGAGATGAAAACAGAAACCACGCCCTATGGCCGGGACGTGGAAGAGACCGGGTATCCGACGCAAGGGCCGGAGATGGTAGCGGCGATTACCGGGGAGACGGCCTATTCCGCCCGTGGCACGGTCGCCAACCTGCGGCAATTAAAAAATTACCTGAAAAAAGCCCTGCAAAATCAAATCGAGGAACGAGGTTTTTCCTTTGTGGAGGCCCTTTCCGCCTGCCCCACCAATTGGAGCACCAATGCGAAAGACACCTGGCATTTTCTTGAGGAAACGATGCCCAAGTATTTTAAAATTGGCGAAGTGAAAGTGCCGGTGAAGGAAGCAAAGGAAAGCAACACAAGCCAGGGAAACCATACAAAACAGTAAAAGGTGAGGTGAAAAAGGCAGATGGAAAATCCGGTAAAAATCGCTCTCGCGGGAGAAGGTGGACAAGGAGTGCAATCGGTGGCGGGGATCATGGTGGAAGCGGCCAATGACAGCGGGAAAGAAGCTTTATACATCCCCAACTTCGGTGTGGAACAGCGGGGCGGTGTTTCGGTGGCCTTTTGTCAAATCGGGGACGAAAAAATTGGTTCCCCCAAATTTAAAAAGGCTGACCTGGTGATTGCTTTATCTGACCGGGCGGTGCGCCGGACCAGGCAGTACGCCGACCAAAATACCGTGTATCTTTATGACGCTTCGATAAAAGGCGTGGAGGATGGTTTGCCGCAGGAGGCCAAAAAGGTGATGGCGATTCCCGCCTTGGAGATTGCCAAAAAGGAGCTTCATCCCCGCGTCTTTAACGTTATTATCATGGGGGCGGCGATTGAGGCCACCAAGATTGTCGGGATGGAGCAAGCCAAAAAGGCCGTGGAGAAGCGGTTGGGCTATAAATTTGTGCAGAATCCGAAGCTGCGGGAGCTTAATTTCAAAGCCCTGGAGGAGGGCGCGGAGCTGGTTCGAGCGCAGGAAGCATAGACAAAACGCCAGGGACGCATTGTAGAAAATAGATGGTTATGGTATACTTTCATTCTGGCAAGCTGAGTTTGGCTTTTGCTTTTATAGCGAGAGCCTTTTTGTATTTGCTATTGGATTTAGAGAGGGCAGGAGAGAAAGGGGAGTAATATTTATGCCTTTATGGGGGGCAATAGTGAATTGCCTGGCCGTGATGCTGGGGGCTGGCCTCGGTTTGTTCTTCAAACGGGGTTTGCCCGAGAAAATCAGTTCCACCATTATGAGCGGCCTGGGTTTATGTGTTTTATACATCGGAATAAGCGGAGCCTTAAGCGGGGAGAAGGTCTTAATTACGATCATTTCCTTTGCTTTGGGGGCCTTAATCGGCGAATGGCTTGATCTGGACGAAAAGCTGAATCGTTTCGGGCATCTGCTCAAGGCGGATTCCTCCACTTTTGCGGAAGGCTTTGTCTCGGCCAGCCTGCTTTTCTGCGTGGGGGCGATGGCAATTGTCGGCTCCTTACAAAGTGGTTTGTCCGCCAACCACGAAACCTTATACGCCAAGTCTTTAATTGACGGCATTGCGGCTCTGGTGCTGGCGTCAAGCTTGGGCACAGGGGTCATGCTGTCCGGCCTCTTGGTGTTTATCTACGAGGGTGGGCTTACCTTGCTGGCCCAGGCTATTGAGCCCTATATGACCACGGCCGTGGTTAATGAAGTTACTTGTGTCGGTTCCCTGCTCATCGTGGGGATTGCCTTGAATATGCTGAAGATTACCAACCTGAAAATCATGAATTTTGTTCCGGCGATTTTTATTGCTATTTTCCTGAGCTTGTTAGTGGGGTAAGCTTTTCTCTGTAGCTTCAGCGCTGTGCTATAAGTTACTCTCGGAAGGCGAAAGCGAAGTTCGTGTAAAAAAGGTGTTGACAGCCCAATAATGGATATACTAATATATGAAACTGTCCCCTTAAGAACACAATCACTATCCGGCCCTTCAATCTTCAGGCCAGTTTCCTTCCCAAGACGGGTTTTTCCAAAAGAAACCTGGTTGACAGTGGAATAAAAAGTTGATAAGATAGTGTATGTGTCGCGGGAGGGCGGCAGGGTCCTTGAAAACTGAACAGTTGATAAGCCAAGCGTAACAAGAAGCTTTAAAAAGCGGGTCATCAGAAGATGACAAGATTGAGTAAAGTAATTAACGAGCAGAAATCAAAGCTCTGTAAAATAATTTTTACGGAGAGTTTGATCCTGGCTCAGGACGAACGCTGGCGGCGTGCTTAACACATGCAAGTCGAACGGACGAGTGAGATAAGTTTACTTAACTCACAAGTTAGTGGCGGACGGGTGAGTAACACGTGGATAATCTACCTGCAACACCGGGATAACGCTGTGAAAACGGTGCTAATACCGGATACGTTCCCTTGTGCGCATGTATGAGGGAAGAAAGCTCAGGCGGTTGCAGATGAGTCCGCGGCTGATTAGCTAGTTGGTGAGGTAAAGGCTCACCAAGGCGATGATCAGTAGCCGGCCTGAGAGGGTGAACAGCCACACTGGGACTGAGACACGGCCCAGACTCCTACGGGACTGTCTCTTATACACATCTCCGAGCCCACGAG
>DGEB01000009.1:31048-38650 GCA_002385735.1 Peptococcaceae bacterium UBA3937 | reverse complement strand
AGTATGTCGTTGCCAGGAATTATTTTTTTGCTTTTTAAGGTGCTTTCGCCCCTGGGGCGGAAACGCTTTTTTCTTTTAAAAAAGTTTAAAAAATCAAATAGTTATATCAAAAAATGTGCTATAATGAATATATAGACCTATACCATATTTTTCACCAAAGGGGAGAAAGATGGCTATCGACATATTGTACGACCGGGATATAACCTGCCTCTATTGTGGCAAGACCTTTAAAACCAAAAGGATCCGGAACAGTAAACTCATTGTTAAAAAAAGAGATCCGGACTTTTGTGTGCATTATGAAGGGGAAAATCCGTACTACTACAACATCTCCGTGTGCCCCTATTGCAGTTATGCTTTTTCCGGGAGCTTTTCCCCGGTGCGGGAGCAATATAAAGCGGCGTTAGAAGAAGACTACTTTCAGAAGGTGGGTTCAGTTGAATTATGTGGGGAGCGCACCCATCAAGAGGCGGTGCGCAGCTATAAATTAGCTTTGGTGTGTGGGAGTATTGTCCATGAGCCGCGGTATGTAATGGCGGGAATATTTTTGCGTTTGGCCTGGCTCCATCGTTTTCAGGGGGATACCGCCGAAGAGAAAAAGGCCCTGGCAAAAGCCCTTGAACTGTATAATTTGGTCTATGAACATGGTGAACACGATAAGTACAGTATGGGTGAGCACCGCTTGATCTACCTTTTGGGCGAATTGAACGGGCGATTGGATAAAATTGATGAAGCCCGCCGCTGGTTTAACATGGTCATTTCCGATCGCTCGGTGGAACCGGCATTAAAGAACACGGCGCGGGAAAGATGGAACGAGTATAAAAACAAGGGTCAGTAAAGTGATTTGAGGCCGATAAGCGATTTGAAATATTGCTAATAAATGTTTAGAACCATGACAAGAAGCACAGAATATGTATAGAGAAACAATAATTTTTGGAGGCGGCAGTAATTAATGGAAGAAAAAGCAGAAAGGAAAAGTCTGAAGCTTCGTGGTTCCAGATTATTCAAAAATCCATGCGGAGAGGCTGCCCAAACGGGAAGGGCAGTGGAAGTTAAACTTTTGCCGGTATGCGCGTTATGTCAGTACGTGCCGGAAAGGGGCCTGGCGGGAGGGTTCTTTTTAAAGGGTGTATTTATTTGCGACAGTTGTGAAAACGAGCTTTTAACCAGCAAGCCGGAGAATGAACAGCAATATCAGGAGACCATTGCGAAGCTGCGGAAAGCGTTTTTTAAGCCAAGACCCCAACAGACTTGTTATTTACAGCCTTCCCTCAGGGAAGAGCGACAAAGAAAACCCTAGTGAGTGTTTCTCACTAGGGTTTTAGTAATAAGGATGTTTTGAAGGAAGCATTTTTCTTTTCGTTTTGGCGTGCCTTTTCATGAGCATAGGTAATGTCTTGACGGATTTGAACCAGCTTATACATGTTTATTCCCAGCATTTTGGAAAGCTCCAGATCATTTTTCCCGTTTTTCCAGGCACGAATTATTTTACCGACATCACATTTGTATTTCTTGCTTAAGGCCACCGGATTAATGGGGCTTTTCTTTTTGCGCAGCATTTTGTTCACTCCTTGGGTTAAAATAAAAGGATACAAACGCTGCTATTAGTTTCCCCATTAATCAAACTTTTAAAATCGAGTCTCGCTCTAAAATCATGCCAGTTCCGCTACAGACGGGGCACATGTCCTCGACAGCTCCTTTATTCTGGCAATTGGTGCACTGAGCTGCCTTTAGCTCCTCATTGTCAGGTTCTTCAGAAATGCGGCAATAGGAACAATCCACTAAAACCATTCCCGTGCCATTACATCCCGGACATGCAGAGGTCACGCTTTCACCTTCCTTCCTATTAGTAATTAGATTTAAGCAGTAGCATCTGATTCGACGTTACTATGCAGGAATTTTCCTATGTAAGCGGCTAAATCGATTACCCGGTAGGAATAACCCATTTCATTGTCATACCAGGCCATAACTTTAACCATCCGGGAGCCCATCACCATGGTGGAAAGGGAATCAATGATTGCGGAATGGGAATCACCGAGATAGTCAATCGAAACCAACGGTTCGCGGGAGTAATCGAGGATTCCTTTTAAGGGACCGCGGGCGGCATCTTCCAAAGCCCTGTTGACTTCTTCCGCGGTTACTTCCCGGTTCAGCACAGCCACTAAATCGGTTAAGGACACGTCAACAACCGGTACGCGCACGGAAATACCGTTCAGCTTTCCTTTTAATTCAGGGATCACCAGGCCGATTGCTTTGGCTGCCCCGGTGGTCGTAGGAACAATTGACTGGACACTGCTTCTGGCCCTTCTTAAATCTTTATGGCTGTTGTCCAAACTCCGTTGATCGGTGGTAAAAGCGTGAATAGTGGTCATCATGCCCGATTCAATTCCGAAAGTATCATTCAGAACTTTCGCAACTGGAGCGAGACAGTTGGTGGTACACGAAGCGTTCGAGATAACATGATGCTTCTCCGGGTCATAGGCATCTTCATTTACGCCCATTACGATGGTAATGTCTTCATTCTTTGCCGGAGCGGTAATAACGACTTTTTTCGCTCCGTTCCTCAGGTGAACCTGACAAGCTTCCCCGTTGTTAAATTTCCCGGTAGATTCAATAACAATATCTACTCCATAGTCTCCCCAGGGCAAATTTTCCGGATTACGATCCGAGAGAATACGGATGGGGCGACCATCGACAATAATTTCGTTATCTGTTGTTTCAATCGAGTTACGTAGTTTGCCGTGAATGGAATCGTACTTCAAGAGATGAGCTAACGATTGCGGGCTTGTCGTTCCGTTGATAGCGACTACTTCTACTTCGGGATTTTCTAAAGAAGCCCTCATACACATTCTGCCGATACGGCCAAACCCATTGATACCTAACCTGGTTACCACGTTTGTTCCCTCCTGATTTTTAATTTAATTAATAAGTATGCGTCGCTATTTGTGGTATCATTATTACAAAAATGTCCCGAAATATTGTAACATTATTATAGCTCTGTAATCAGAATGATAACACAAATCAAACTGATTGTAAATTAAATTTGCGAAAAAAGTGTAAAAAAATATCACGAAAAACTGGAAAAAAAGATCCTGTCGAAAACTGTAACTTAATGGCGCCCGCGCTAAAACCCGTCTATCCGCAAGAGATAGAGTTCTCGGCATTTTTGTGGTATACTTTTGGCAGATACGATTGCTCTTTTTCAAGCAAGGTGCTGAAGGAAGGATGGGATTTTGCAGAAAGGGTACACTCCTCTCTTAAAAAAGATTTCAGAATACTTGCAACACACTAGGGCGGGTTTTCATACACCGGGGCATCAACAGGGCAAAGGCTGCTTAGCCGAGTTGCGAGAACTTTTCGGCACCAGGGCGCTCAACATGGATCTTACCGAGGTGCCGGGATTAGACAATTTGCAAGCTCCCACCGGATGCCTTAAGGATTCGCAAGCTTTAGCCGCCCGGCTTTTTGGGGCCCAGGCCACTTTCTATCTGGTCAATGGTTCGACGGTGGGGCTGCAGGCGGCTTTGCTCGCGCTGAACCCCCCGGGCGGTAAAGTGTTAATTCCCCGTCATGCGCATATTGCCGTGCTGAATGGCTTGGTTTTAAGCGGGGGCCGACCGGTCATCATGCCGGTAAAAGTCGAGCGAAAATGGGGTTTTCCCCTTGGGGTGTCCCCGCGGGCGCTCAGCACTTTTTTAAGCAAACAGGAAGAGTCGGGAGAAGCCGTCCGCTTAGCGGTTACGGTGCAGCCTACTTACCAGGGGATTGGCTTTAATGCCGCCAAGGTCCGGCAGTATTTTGCAGCCCAGGGGATCAGCCAGATTGTGGATGAAGCCCATGGTGCCCATTTATATTTCCAGGATAAGTATCCCTTATCCATGCAAAGAGAAAAGGCGGACCTGGTGATTCAGAGCACTCACAAAACTTTAGCGGCTTTGACCCAGGCCAGCATGCTGCATGTGAACAAGGAGGAACTGCTTGAGCCGGTGGGTGCGGCGCTCCATCTTTTGCAAACCACCAGCCCTTCCTATTTGTTAATGGCCTCGTTGGACGGTGTCCAGGCGCAGATGGCCGGTGACGGAGCGTCTCTTGTGGAGCAAGCTTTGGAGCTGGCTGCTTTTCTCCGGCGCGAACTAGCCTGCATTCCGGGGTATGAGATTTTTTCCCTTGAGCAGTCTTCCCGGTTTGAACCGTCTTCCGGTTTCGAGTCCTTTCCCGGTGCTTCTTTCTTGTCTGCCGGTGCTGATAAAGAGACCGACGATTGGGCTCAGGATGATGATTGCTACCAGGACCCCACCAAAGTGCTGGTATCGGCGGCCGGGTTAGGGCTTACCGGCTGGGAACTGGCGGAAATCTTACGGGAAAAATATGGTGTGGTGGTGGAACTGGCCGATTACTATTATGTGCTTTTCTTAATTACCCTTGGCCATTCCAAGGAAGACGTGGAAAAGGCAATCCGGGCCTTGCGGGAAATTCGCAAGGAACACTGGGCCGGCGGGGGAAAAAGGGCCCCTTTGAAAAATCTAAATACGGCCTGCTATGAAAAACCGGTGGACTTGGTTCTGAGCCCCCGGAAGGTGTATTATAGTATGAAGGAAGAGCTTAATCTACATCAATCGGTGGGGCGGATTTGCGGGGCGCCGTTAGTCATTTATCCCCCCGGGATACCCTGTCTCTGGCCGGGACAACTGATTGAAAAAGAGCAGGTGGAATACTTGCAGTGGGCGTTGCAAAACGGTTTGCAGGTACAAGGTTTACGGCCCCGGCAAAAGCTTACGGTTCTCCGGAACTGCTAATTACTGGTTAGCGCAAAGAGGGGTGGTAAGTAGGATGCGGATCCAAAACAAGGATATTAAACAAAATCTTGCTTCTACTACCGGAAGAATAGAAAAAAAGGAAAGGGTCACCGGCATCCGGCAACGGACTTTTCAGGATGCTTTGCAAGAAGAGAACCTGGCCAATTGGCAGGAGCAACTGGATGCGCTATTGAAAAAACTGGACGATGTTGGCAAACGGCTGGTCAAAAATTTTTCGGTGCAGGATTTGATAGAATATAGAGAGACCTTAAAGCGTTTCCTGGAAGATACCCTCAAAAAGGCTTTTGGCCTCCAGGAGGAAACGAGTTTTTCCAGAAGAGGAAAGCCGAAAATTTATCAGCATATTGAATTGATTAATCAAGAGCTGGAGGAATTAAGCAAGCTTGTCCTCCAGCAGCAAAAAGATCCGCTGAAAGTGCTGGAAAAACTGGACAGTATTCGCGGATTACTGGTAGACTTATACTATTAGAGCATAGAAGTTGAAAGGAATAGTGGATAATTGGGAATGAACGGAGAAAAGACGGACCTGGGATGGGCTCGGCTGAAAGAGCAAAAACGGGCCATTAGCTTATTAAAGGCGGCTTTTGCCGCGGGGAGAATTAGCCATGCCTACCTCTTTTATGGGCATAAGGGCGGCGGAAAGTATCAAACCGCCGTGGCCTTTACCCAGCTGTTATTTTGCAAGCGCCCTCAGGAGGGAGAGCCCTGTGGGTCTTGCCCGGAATGCCAAAAGATCGCCGCCGGAAATCACCCGGATGTTCTGGTAATTTCGCCGGACGGCTTATCCATCAAAATCGAACAAATCCGGGCCCTGCAGGAGCGTTTTTATTACCAGTCCTATGAAGGCAATTACAAGGTAATCATTATCCGGCAAGCGGATCTTTTAACGGAACAGGCCGCCAATAGCTTATTAAAGGTTTTGGAAGAGCCGCCGGAAAAGACGGTTTTTATCCTGTTAGCCGAAGCTTTGTTTAAATTGCCGATTACCATTCAATCCCGTTGTCAGCCGGTTCCCTTTGCGTATTTAGACCAGGGGGAAAGGACCGGACAGGATGAGCAAAGCCTTGCTCTGTTGACAAAGCTTAAAGCGAAGTGCCGGTTACCTGAGCTCATCGCCGCCTTGCAGCAAGGAGGATACAAGGAGCTTTTCGCCTGGACGGAAATGGTGGACAAAATAAAGTGGAAAGACTTAAGCAAAAAGGATTTAACCGCCCTTCTTCTGGAACAGTTGATGGTTATTTACCGGAATCGCTTGATCTGGCAATTAACCAAGCGCGAGGAATTCATCTTGGGGGATGATGCTTTGACTTTAGGGCAACTTGACCCCAGGGTTTGTTTACAGGCTTTAGCGGAAATCAATAAAGCGGTATTCGCTTTAAGATATAACGCAAACAATCGACTGAATTTAGAGGTTCTCTTGTTGAAGTTAAGAAGGATTGAGCAAAGGGAGAAGGAATACAAGTAATAAGTAGAAAGGAAGCGAATGATTGTTGATGGTTGATGTGATTGGAGTTCGGTTTAAACCGGCGGGAAAAATCTACTATTTTGCCCCGGGTGATTTGGATTTACCGCTCAACACCCCGGTAATTGTGGAAACCATTCGGGGTTTGGAGTTAGGGAGAGTAGTCATAGGCTTGCGGCAGGTTCCGGAGGAAGAAGTGGTGCTACCGCTGAAGAAGGTGCTGCGCATTGCTACTCCTGAAGATTTAAGGAAGATGGAGATCCATCAGGCCAAGGTTGACGAAGCCAAAGAAATCTGCTTGCAAAAAATTGCCGCCCACCAGTTGCCGATGAAGTTAGTGGATGTGGAATATACTTTTGACGGGAGTAAAATCATCTTCTATTTTACGGCAGAGGGGCGGGTGGATTTCCGGGAATTAGTGAAGGATTTGGCCGCAGTTTTCAGAACCAGGATTGAGTTAAGACAGATTGGGGTGCGCGATGAAGCCAAAATGCTGGGCGGAATCGGTTCTTGTGGCCGGGAACTGTGCTGTTCTACCTTTTTAGGCGATTTTGAGCCGGTTTCCATTCGGATGGCCAAGGACCAGAACTTATCCCTTAATCCTTCGAAAATTTCCGGGATCTGCGGTCGGTTGATGTGTTGTCTAAAATACGAAAACGATCATTACCAGAGCAGTAAGAAAGGAAAGAAGGAGCCCTTAGCGTACAATCCGGAAGATTTGAATTACGACATTGAGGGCGACCTGGAAAAGCTCGAAGATGACTAGGCAAGAGAGGTTGTTTCTGATGAAGCTAACGGAACGATTAATTAAACTGGAGGAGCAGCATCAGGCGCTCCAGGAAGAATTGACTGCTGTAAAGATGATGGCCTACGCCCTCGAAGAAGAAAACGAGCGGCTGCGGAGGCTATTGTGCAGCTATACCGATGAAGACAAGGCCCAAATCGAGAACAACGTCAAGAAGATTCAGGGTTCAGGCTATGAAAACCTGGTTAAGCTTTATGAAGAGGGCTTTCATATTTGTCATCTTCATTTTGGCCAGGCCCGGCAAGGCGACTGCATCTTTTGCATGGGCTTTTTAAGCAAGCTGTAAGGTTGTTTTTAGAGAAAGGGCGGGTAGGGTGGAGAGCGACGTGGTCATCAAGGATGATGAAACAATCGATGATTTAATCCTGCATAACCTGCGGATCATCCAGAAAAAGCAAGGGTTTCGCTTTACGCTGGATGCCGTCTTATTAAGTCATTTCGCCCCTGTAAAGCCCCAGGACCGGGTGGTTGATCTGGGGACGGGGACCGGTGTCATCCCGCTTCTTTTAAGCACACGGCAG
>DGEB01000009.1:0-30817 GCA_002385735.1 Peptococcaceae bacterium UBA3937 | reverse complement strand
GGTGATTTGAAGGATATTCACAAGACCCTCGGCGGGGGACGGTTTAACCTGGTTACGGCCAATCCTCCCTACTGGTTACCGCAGCAGGGGAAGCTTAGCCCGGCGGAAAGCAAGGCGGTTGCCCGCCACGAATTGCAGTGTTCCCTTGAAGACGTGGTAAGTTGTGCCGCGAAACTACTGAATTATCAGGGGCGTTTGGCGTTAATTTATCCTGTAGAGCGAATGATCGGTCTTTTCCTTCTCTTGCGCAGCTACAAACTGGAGCCGCGCAAGATTCGTTTTATTCATTCCTACCGGGAAAAACCGGCTCATTTACTGTTGGTGGAGGCCAGAAAAAGCGCCCCGGCGGAGCTTTTGGTTTTGCCCCCGTTAATCATCTACGAGAAACCAGGCCAATACGGGGAGGAAATCTTGAGTTGGTACGGAAAAGAGGTGGCGCCCGATGGGAAAAGGCGACAATAAAGCAGGGATGCTGTTTTTGGTTGGCACTCCCATTGGCAATTTAAAGGATATCACCCTGCGGGCTTTGGAGGTTTTGCAGGAGGTGGATTTAATCGCGGCCGAGGATACCCGTCAAACCCGGAAGCTTTTGAATCACTATAACATCCATAAACCAATTACCAGCTATTTTGAGCATAATAAGGTGTTCAAGGGGGCTTATCTACTCGAGGATTTACGGCAAGGGAAAAACATCGCCCTTGTTTCGGATGCGGGGATGCCCGGGATTTCCGATCCGGGTGCGGATGTGGTGCGTTTGTGTATTGAACAAAACATCATGGTAACGGTTGTTCCCGGCCCTTCAGCGGTATTAACGGCGTTGGTTGCTTCCGGTCTGGACTGCAACGGCTTTTTATTTGCCGGCTTTTTCCCGCGGACCAAAAAGGAGAAGAAACAGCTTTGGGAAGAGTTGGGCCGGGAAAAAAGGACGCTCATTTTTTATGAAAGCCCTCATCGCTTGGTGCAAACTTTAGGTGACTTGTTAGAAGTGTGGGGCGACCGTAACTGCTGTGTGGCCAGGGAATTAACCAAAGTTTTCGAGGAATACCGCCGCGGCCGTCTCAGTGAAGTGCGGGAATACTATCAGGACCGGGCGGTAAAAGGAGAAGTCGTCTTATTGGTGGAGGGCGCCTCCCAGGAAAATGCGTCGGGGCAAAGCAGCGCCGACCGCACACCGGAGGAGATAGAGCGCTGCTATAATGCTTTACTGGAGCAGGGCTATGAGAGAAAAGCCGCCCTCAAGGAGGCGGCGCGCATGCTGCGGCTTCCCAAACGGGAAGTGTATCAGGTGCTGGTGGAAAAACGGAAAAACAATGAGGAAGAGTGAATTTAGTTTGGAGATGCTCTTGGCCGAACCTTTACAGCAAAAAAAAGAGAGCATCTCCGTTTTTTACCGGATGCTCTCTTGGTAAGTTCTAGTAGTGTCGAGTCCTCATGTTGTCATTTATGTAATTAGCACTCGTAAAGTGCTAATACATACATTAGGCATTAGCGGCCATACCGTGTACGCACTCTTTACAGACGAGTTTCCCGCGAAAATGTTGAATATTGTCCGCACTACCACAGAATACACAAGCGGGTTCGTACTTCTTAAGGATGATTTTTTCCTGGTCGACGTAAATTTCCAGGGCATCTTTTTCATCAATACCTAGAGTTCTTCTTAATTCGATCGGGATAACAACACGACCAAGTTCGTCAACTTTTCTAACAATACCGGTAGATTTCATGTGCTCATCTCCTTTCTCGGCAAAATTCGACAACTACATATCTAAATGATAACAATAATGCCATTTAAAGTCAATACTAAATTTACAATTTTTTATATGTTTTTTATGTTCATTCCTGAAAGCAAAAGGAGTTGACCTTGACAAAGGGCAGGAGAATATTATACTTTAGTATTAATTAGGAGAGAATACTTTCAAAAAGCCCATATCAAGCAAAGATATGAAGGGTTGAGTAAGCATAGGTTCTTTTAAACAGCGAATGAGGGATGGTGGGAGCCTCTAAAAAGACCATGCCGAAGATGGACCTGGATCTTTTCAGGCTGGTGTCCTTTATTGCACCGAAGTCTAAGACTTGCTGAGGGTCGGCTTGCCGGCCGAAGCAGGGTGGTACCACGTAAGGCTGAGCCTTTCGTCCCTGAACGGATGAAAGGCTTTAATATTATTATAGGAGGAATTTTTTGATGAGTAAAAAGACCTATTACATCACCACACCGATTTATTATCCCAGTGCGAAACTGCATATCGGGCACGCTCTGACTACGGTGATGGCGGATACGATGACCCGCTACAAAAGAATGCAGGGCTATGATACATATTTCCTGACCGGCTCGGACGAACATGGTTTGAAGATCGAGCGGAGCGCCCGTGCTGCGGGGAAAACACCTCAGGAATATGTAGATGAAATTGTGGCGGGCTTCCAATACCTTTGGAAGAGGCTGGACATTTCCCATGATGATTTTATCCGCACTACCGAGGAACGGCACCAGAAAGTGGTGCAACACATTTTCCGGAAGATCTACGAAAAAGGGGATATTTATCTGTCCTCTTATGAAGGCTGGTATTGTACTCCTTGTGAAGCATTTTTTACGGAGCGGCAAGTAGGGGAAAACAGGTTGTGCCCTGATTGTCAGCGTCCGGTGGAGTTGGTGCAGGAAGAAAGCTATTTCTTCAAGATGTCCCAATATCAGGACCGGCTTTTGAAATTTATCGAGGAAAACCCGGATTTTATCCAGCCGGTATCGCGGCGCAACGAAATGATCAACTTTATCAAAGGCGGCCTGGAGGACTTGTGCATTTCGCGCACGACTTTTAATTGGGGAGTCCCGGTGCCGATCAATGAGAAGCACGTGATTTATGTGTGGTTTGATGCCTTAACCAACTACATTAGCGCTTTAGGTTACGGCTCAGAAAACGATGAATCATACCAAAAATACTGGCCGGCGGATGTGCACCTGGTGGGCAAAGACATTGTGCGCTTCCATACCGTGATTTGGCCGACCATCCTGATGGCGGCGGAAATACCCCTGCCGAAGCAAGTATTTGGTCATGGCTGGTTGTTGCTTGAGTCGGGGAAAATGTCCAAGTCCAAAGGGAATGTGGTGGATCCGATTGAGTTAATTGAAAAATATGGAGCGGCGGCCATTCGCTACTACCTGCTGCGGGAGATTCCGTTGGGAATGGACGGCTATTATTCCGAGGACAGTTTAATCAAGAAGATTAATACCGATCTGGCCAACGGCTATGGGAACCTGGTTTCCCGTACCGTAGCGATGATTGAAAAGTATTTTGGAGGAATTGTCCCGGCTCCGCAAGGGGTGGAAGGCGAATATGACCAGGAACTGCTGAGGCTTGCGGAGACTACGCCCCAGGAGGCGGCCGGCTATTATGAAAAACTGGATTTTGCCAACGCCCTTGCGACAGTTTGGCGTTTAATCAACAGGGCTAATAAGTATATTGATGAAACCATGCCCTGGGCTTTGGCCAAAGACCCGGCCCGGAAAGAAAGATTAGGCACCGTTTTGTATAATCTCCTGGAGACAATCCGCTTGGTGACCGTAATGCTCACGCCGGCCATGCCGGAAATTCCCCCGCTGGTATGGGCGCAGATTGGTGCGGATCCGGCGCAAAACGAAACCTGGGAGGCTACCCAATGGGGGCAGACCCGGACCGGTCAGCAAGTGACCAAGGGAGCGGCCCTTTTCCCGCGGATTGACGTAAAAGAGCGGCAGGCGGCGGATGCTTCCGGCGCGCAAGGGGAGAAAACAACTACGCCCGAAGCCCATGCTGCTCCCGGCGCGAAGGCAAAGGAACAGGCCGGTGAAAATGCCCATGAAATTACCATTGAGGATTTTGCCAAAATTGATTTAAGAGTCGCGGAAGTAATTGCCTGTGAAAAGGTGGAGAATACGGAAAAGCTCCTCAAGTTGGAAATAAAACTGGGCGCTGAGGTGCGGACCATTGTCTCAGGGATAGCGCAGCATTATACGCCGGAAGAAATGATTGGGAAAAAGGTGATTGTGGTGGCGAACCTGAAGCCGGCGAAACTCCGGGGGATCTTGTCCCAGGGGATGCTGCTGGCGGCTTCCCAGGGGGATACCCTGGAGGTATTGACCCTTGAAAAAGACTTGCCTACCGGCAGTCGCGTAAAATAAGGAGAAGAAAGAAGGCCATTTGCTATGTATTTTGATACCCATGCCCATCTGGATGATCAGCAATTCAGAGAGGATCAACCGGCGGTGCTGGAGCGAGCCCGGACAGCCGGCGTTGAGTTAATCCTCAATGCGGCCAGTGACCTTGCTTCCTCCAAAAAAACCCTGGAATTAACCCGTAAATACGACTTTGTATACGGCGCGGTCGGCATCCATCCTCATGAGGCGAAAGAATTTCAGGAGCAAGACCTTGCTCAATTAGGCGAATTGGCGAAACAGCCCCGGATTGTGGCGATTGGGGAGATCGGACTGGACTATCATTATGATTTTTCGCCCCGCGAGACGCAAGGGCGGGTTTTCCGGGAAATGATCCGGCTGGCCCAAAAACTGCGCCTGCCCATTGTTATCCATGACCGGGAGGCCCACGAAGATACCTGGCGCATTGTGCAGGAAGAAAAGGCCGCCGAAATTGGCGGGGTCTTTCATTGCTATTCGGGGAGCTGGCCCTGGGCCCAGGAAATTATCAAACAAGGCTTCTATATTGCCCTCGGTGGCCCGGTCACCTTCAAGAATGCCCGCAAGGTGGTGGAGGTGGCCCAAAAGGTTCCTTTGGATGTTCTCCTTTTGGAGACCGATTGTCCCTATTTGGCGCCGGTGCCTTACCGGGGCAAAAGAAATGAGCCGGCTTTTTTGCCCAAGGTAGCCGAGACCATTGCCGCCATCAAAGGGATTTCGGTGGAGGAAGTGGCGGCGGCTACTACGGCCAACGCGAAAAAACTATTCTCCATCTGAGCTGAAAAAGGAACAACAGGGAAAAAAACGATTGTGAAAGAGCGGGGGGTAATTAGGGTAGAAGGGAGAGAAGGGCAGCTTCAAAAACGGGAAAGGAATGGTGGATATGCCCGGTGGCCATGAACATGGAAGGAAAGAAACGCCAGAACATCAGGGAACTGTTACAGGAATATGGCTTTCATTTTAAAAAAAAGTGGGGACAAAATTTTATCTTCGACCTGAACTTGCTGAGGCGGATTGTTGATACCGCCGGAATTAAGGCGGGGGACCGGGTGGTGGAGATCGGACCCGGCGCCGGAACCCTCACCCGGGCGCTGTTGGAAAAGGGGGCGCAGGTCCTGGCGATAGAAATTGATGCGACCCTGCTGCCGGTGTTGGAAAAGGTGTTGGAGGGAACGTCGGGTGTTGTGGTGCAAGGAGATGTTTTAAAGCTTAATCTGGACGAAATAACGGCTGCCTATAACCTTGCCCATCCCTATAAAGTAGTGGCCAACCTGCCTTACTATATCACTACGCCGGTGATTATGAGCTTATTGGAAAATCGGTATCAGATTGAAGATATTGTGGTGATGGTGCAAAAAGAGGTGGCGGAAAGGTTGACCGCCGCCCCGGGAACCAAAGAATACGGCGCCGTAACTTTGGCTGTGGAGTATTATGCGGAGGCGGAAATCCTTTTTAAGATTCCCCGTCGGGTATTCACACCGGTACCGGAGGTGGATTCTGCGCTTTTGCGCATCAAACCGAAAGCAGTTTCCCCACCGGGAACGGCGAAAAATCCAAGGGAAGAATTGTTATTTAAGATTATCAAAGCGGCTTTTGGGCAACGCCGGAAGACGTTATTAAACAGTTTAAGTTCCCTGAAGGAAGGTATAAATAAGGAAAAAACAGTGGAAATACTGGCAAAAGCGGGAATTAGTCCTCAGACCCGGGGAGAAGCTTTAACGCTGGACCAGTTTCGGCAAATCGCTGATGTATGGGCAAATTTTATAAAGCAGGAATAAAAAAAAGGGCAACAGGGCACAATAAAGCTGTTGCCTTTTTTGCCGTCTATTACCACTAGCAAGAAGGGTTGTCCCGCGGTAAAATGCAGATGACCGACAACTTGCCACCGGTGAAGAAAGATAAGTTGTAGGAAAGGAGAGACCAATGAGTAAAAAGAGACCCATGAGTAATAAGAAGATGCATAAGCGATGGATAGGATGTGTTTTCCTGCTTTTTGTTTTCCTGTTTTTTGTGGCCGAACCCACCTTAGCTGCCGTTACACATAAAGTCAAGGCAGGCGATACTTTGTTCAAACTAAGTAAATGGTATGGCGTTTCCATCAGCAGTATCAAAAGTGCCAATGGCTTAAAGTCTGACCTGATTAAGATCGGACAATACTTAACGATCCCCCAAGCGGCAGTCAGGAAGGCTTCCCGGAGTGGAGGGGGCTATAGTGGGGATGATATTTATTGGCTGGCCAGAGCGGTATATGGGGAGGCGCGGGGCGAGTCGTATACAGGGCAGGTTGCGGTAGCGGCGGTAATCCTTAACCGGGTGGAGAGCAGCCAGTTCCCCAATACGATTAGAGGGGTAATTTTTGAACCCCTGGCTTTTACGGCGGTAGCGGACGGACAAATTTATTTAACACCGAATGCTACGGCTATTCGAGCGGCCCGGGATGCTATCGCAGGCTGGGATCCCAGCGGCGGAGCCCTCTACTATTGGAATCCGGCCAAGGCCACCAGCAAATGGGTTTGGTCCCGGCCGATTATCAAACGCATCGGCAATCATGTTTTTGCCAAGTAAATAGAGTATAATCTTTACGAATGAGCTAATTCAGGATATTCTATAGAATAATACTACGGTATTGTTTTATAGAATATCTTTTTATTTTGGGGCGGAGGGTGTGGATTGATGGAAGAAAGAATAGAAAAGGATACCCTGGGTGAAATCCGGGTACCGGCAGATAAACTATGGGGGGCGCAGACCCAAAGAAGCCTGCGGAATTTCCGGATCGGGCAGGAGAAAATGCCCGGGGAAATCATCATGGCCTTGGCCTTGCTGAAGAAGGTGGCTGCGCTTGTCAACTGCCGGCTGGGCAAGCTGGACCGGGAAAGGACGGAAGCCATTGGGCAGGCTTGCGAGGAGATTTTAGCAGGCAAGTACAAGGCTCATTTTCCTTTAGTCGTGTGGCAGACCGGCAGCGGGACCCAGACGAATATGAATTTGAATGAAGTTATAGCCAACCGCGCCAATCAGTTGTTGGCTAATCAAAGCTCAGGGGAAACATTAGGAGAAACCGTCGCTAAGGATGCCAGGAAGGTCCATCCCAACGATCATGTGAACATGGGGCAAAGCTCCAACGACCTTTTCCCCACGGCCATGCATCTGGCCGCGGTGCTGGCGGTGGAGGATGGCTTGTTGCCGGCAGTGGCCGGGCTCAAAGAGACTTTCCGGCAAAAAGCGGAGCAATACCGGGATGTGATCAAAATCGGGCGAACCCACCTGCAGGATGCCACGCCTTTAACTTTAGGGCAGGAAATCAGTGCCTGGCAGCGGATGATGGAAAAAGCCGAAATGATGCTTAAGGAAAGCTGTGCCCATTTAAAAGAATTAGCCATCGGAGGTACGGCGGTGGGGACGGGGCTCAATACCCATCCGGAATTTGGAGCAAACGTAGCGGCGGAATTAAGCCGGCTCACCGGCAAGCCCTTTGTATCCGCCCCCAATAAGTTCCACGCCCTTTCCAGTAAAGATGAGCTTGTCTACGCCCACGGGGCTTTAAAGACCCTGGCGGCGGATTTACTGAAGATTGCCAATGATCTTCGCTGGTTGGCTAGCGGCCCCCGCTCGGGGATTGGCGAACTGCTTCTTCCGGCCAACGAACCGGGTAGCTCCATCATGCCAGGTAAAGTTAATCCCACCCAGTGCGAAGCGGTAGCCATGGTGGCCTGTCAGGTGCTGGGTAATGACGTGACGATAGGATTGGCCGCGAGCCAGGGCAATTTGCAACTGAACGTTTTTATGCCGGTTATAATCTACAATTTCCTGCAATCGGCGCGGCTTTTAACCGATGCCATTGTGTCCTTTAACCAAAACTGCGTGGCCGGGTTGAAACCTAATTATGCGCAGATTCAGGCGCATTTGGAAAACTCTTTAATGCTGGTAACCGCCCTTAGCCCGCATCTGGGTTATGAGAAGGCCGCTCAGATTGCGCTCGTGGCTCACCGCGAGGGAATTACACTGAAAGAAGCGGCGGTAAAGCTGAAGCTGTTAACGGAGGAAGAGTTTGAGCAGTTGGTTCAACCGGAAAAGATGATCTAAGCAGTGGGAATGGAGGAAAAGGTTTATGAAGGATTACCGTGAGGATGCGGTAAAGCTGCATCAAAGGCTGAGAGGAAAGTTGACGGTGCAAAGCAAGGTTGCCTTAAAGACGATGGATGATTTGTCTTTGGCCTATACGCCGGGGGTAGCGGAACCGTGCAAGCGGATTGCGGAAGACGACGCTTTAGTTTATCAATACACCATGAAGTCCAATTTTATTGCGGTGGTTTCGGACGGCTCCGCGGTGTTAGGGCTGGGGGATATCGGCCCGGAAGCGGCGCTGCCGGTCATGGAAGGGAAATGTGTTCTCTTTAAGGAGTTGGGTGGGGTTGACGCGGTACCCCTCTGTGTGCGGGCGCAGAAACCGGAAGCGGTCGTGCAACTGGTGGAGCAGGTGGCGCCCACTTTTGGCGGGATTAATTTAGAGGATATCAGCGCCCCGCAATGTTTTACGATTGAGCAAAAATTAAAGGAGCGGCTGGATATTCCCGTTTTCCACGATGACCAGCACGGGACGGCCGTAGTTGTTTTGGCGGCACTGCTCAATGGGGCTAAATTGGTCGGCAAGGAGTTCAATAAGCTGCGGGTTGCGATCAACGGGGCAGGAGCGGCAGGCATCAGCATCGCCAAACTCCTGCAGCGAGCCGGGGTTGAGGAGATTGTGGTTTGTGACCGGCACGGGGCCATTTATCGGGAACGGACCGAAGGGATGAATGAGGAGAAAACGATGCTGGCGACCCTCACCAACCCCCATGGGAAAAAAGGGCCTTTGGCGGAGATCGTGGAGGGGATGGATGTCCTGATCGGCGTCTCCGGAGCCGGCTTGTTCGACGGGGAGATGATTAGAAAGATGAAGCAGGAGGCCATTGTTCTGGCGATGGCTAATCCAACTCCCGAAATCTTTCCGGAGGAGGCACTGGCCGCCGGGGCTCGGGTTGTAGGAACCGGACGCTCGGATTATCCCAATCAGATTAACAATGTACTGGCCTTTCCGGGGATTTTCCGGGGGGCTTTGGATGTGGGGGCCAGGGAGATTAACGAGGAGATGAAAATGGCCGCCGCCCAAGCTTTGGCCGGGCTTATCCCCGCGGGAGAATTAACCGCTGAAAATATCCTTCCGCTACCTTTAGATTTGCGGGTCGGGCCAAGGGTTGCGGCGGCCGTGGCCGTAGCGGCCGTAAAATCTGGGGTGGCACGAATAGAACTGAGTTACGAGGAAGAATTGCAGCAAGCGATGAACATCATGGGCCTCGTGAAATCGTGAAATAAGTTACGATAGCAACCATTAGAAATTGTCCAAAAAAGCATTCAACAGATCAAAACGCCGCTGCTTTTGATAGCCCATAAGCCCCTCGGAATGAGTACAAGCGGCCAGCACTTCCGGCCAGGTGGTGCCGGTCGCGTAGGCGAGAGCCAGCTTACAATCGGCAATAATGGTGGCGGCAATCTTGGCGGCATGGTCATTACTGCGGATTTTGGAGCCCAGTAAATCATGGGCGATGGTGGCGGCGACCCCGATTTTGTAGTGGTGCAAAGCGGCAAAAGCGAGGGCAAGCGGAGGGACGGCCAGGACCTGGGGCGGCAGTTGGGCCAATAATGATGCGGAGATGGCATGGGGGCCATGGCTGGGGGTAGCCAGGCCTATTTTTGTGTCCAGTTTTAGTTGTTTGTTGAGGGTTTCCCGGGCTTTTAACACCGAAGCGGCTAAAGCCGAATGGGGAGCTTCGTCAGGATAACAATCGGTGAGGGCTAAATCAAGCCCCTGTTTAAGTCCGTTGATTAAGTTGCGGACCGGCACGGTCAAGTTGCCGATTAAATCTCCATCCACAAAGACAATGCCTAGCGGATGGTATTTTTTTTGAGCATAGGCGGCTCCCACCGCCCGAGGAATATCAATCCCCAGAGGCTCCGGGAAAGAAAGTATTTCAATTTGGCCGGCCTTTTCCTGGCCGGTATTTTTGGGGCCGGCGTCTTCTTGAGCGGCGGCCGCCTGCCGGGCGTTTTCTTCGGTAGCGTCGGTACAACCGTTAGCGACCACCAGAAGGCGCGCCAAACAATGACAGGCTTGCAGATGGCGCAGGACGGTGGTGATGGACGCGGCTTCGTTACAGGCAGGGATGACGGCAATCCACATCAGGTTTTCTCCTTTCAGACCTAACCAGCGTAGTTCGTGACTTTCGCGAAGGGCGAAAACAGCTTGTGCCTGGATTCGTATTATCTTATGAGGGGGTAGGAGAAGAGGTGTATTTGTTTTAACCTTTAGTTTTGAGCGGACATAAAATAAAGTGGACAGAAAACAGGAATTGTCAATGAGGAGCGATGTCAAATGAAGGAGCAAGAATTTGAATTTGCCATAGGGGATGTTGTGGGACGGAAGTCCCATCAATCTGATATTTTGTTTAAAATAACGGATCTTTTTGAAGATGAATCGGGCAAGAAAGCGCTCTTAAGAGGGCTGGATGTGCGCTTATGTGCCGATGCCCCCTGCTGTGATTTGGAAAAGAAAACACCTGCCGAAATAAGAAAATACAGGCAGGAATACATCAAAAAAAACAGTGATTGTTTAAAACGGATTTTTGTGCGACGGGTCGAGGAACAGGCGCGGTTATTTTTTCGTGATTTCCAGAACCAGAAAAATGTGATGCGGGGGGAAGAAGCCAGTTATTTTGAACTGCCGGGAACGGTCCTGCATTTAGATGGGGACAAGGAGTACCTGGATTTATGCAAAACCACCTATCTGCAACTGAATATTAAGGCTTATGGCTTTGAAGTGTCGGAGGAGAAACAACCGGAAGTGGTAGTGGATTATTTAAAGGAATATCGTCCTGATATTCTGGTGTTAACGGGGCATGACGGGCTGCAGAAGGGGAGTAAGGATTTCACGGATTTAAACAATTATCGCAACTCCCGTTATTTTGTGGAGGCGGTTCGTAAGGCCAGGGCCTTTGAAGGGGACCGGGACAATCTGATAATTTATGCGGGGGCGTGTCAATCCCATTATGAGGCTTTAATTGGGGCCGGAGCGAATTTTGCCAGTTCCCCGCAACGGGTGTTGATTCATGCTTTCGATCCGGTTTTTATTGCGGAAAAACTGGCCTATAGTTCGATTTTGGAAACATTAAACGTGGAAAGTATTATCAACAATACGATTACGGGCTTAGACGGGGTCGGAGGAATAGAAACCAGGGGCTGTTTGCGCCTGGGCTTCCCCAAATCGCCCTATTAAGCGTACGGGTAAAGTGTTCCGGATTTGCCCCTCGGAACATTTTTGGGTGGCATAAAAAGTTTTTTTAGCGGGGCCCCGCCCAGAATCTTTGATTCATTGTATTGACAGTTCACAGCAGGCTCTAGTATAATATAATGTTTATTTGACAAGGCAATTGTTTAGTGTTATAATTACCTTATTGTTTGACGAGGGAGAGGGTGATATATTGTTAGCCAGGAAAGTTTTCGCTGACATCAAAAGGGATCTGGATCCCTTTGTGGGGAACACGATTAAACTCAAAGCCAACAAGGGACGGAAAAAAATCATCGAAAAAACGGGAATACTAGAAAGCACTTATCCCAACATCTTTGTTATTCGCTTAGATGAAAAGCAGGTGGAAAGACGGATTTCCTTCAGTTATGCTGACATTTTGACCGATGCGGTGCAATTAACTGTAAACAACGGTGAAGAAGACATCAATATATTTGCCCGGGGCTGCTGATTATTTCAGTGGCTTTTTATTTTGTCCGGGGCAGGCAGCCTGGTTGAGAATATACAAAGATTCCCACAACCCTCTATTTTTGGGTAATAGAGGGTTGTTTTTATCGATGAGCGCTCTGATAAAGGCTGAGCGCCAACGAGGAGGATTTTTGAAGTTTGCGGTTCAGCAAGCAACGCGGCTACAATAGAAAAGAACCTTGTTTGCTGAATTTGTTGTAAAGGGGGATTTCGATGAAGAGTCGCCGCAAGCTTTTTTTGAAAAAGATGCGCCACTTATGGATTGTACCCGTGATTTTAGCATTGTTGGCCAGTGTTTTTTCGGTCCCCGCATTAGCCCAGGAACAGGTCCTGCTTTCCCGTACATACCGGCAGGGGTCAGATGTTTTCGTAATTAAACCGATGGGGCAAGACCCGCAAATTTATGAATTTTGCATGAATGACGAAGTGGTCTTGCGCTATCGGAGTATGCATCAAGGCTTAAGCGCTCAGGAAAGAGCCCAGATTATCCTGGACCGGGCGGAGAAACTGGGACAAGCCATGCGCGACGGCAAAGCCCTGGTGGACAAGATTAATCAAAGCTATGTGGTAACCATTGATGGTCAGTTGTTGGTCACCGTTACGGAGGGCGATTTCAAAGCCAATAATTCCACCGGAGAGGGACTGGCCAGGGTGTGGCTGCAGAATCTTTTGGTGGCAAGGGCTAAGGAGCCTTCCGGAGCTGAGGCAAGTCCTGGTTCAATAAGTGTTGGCTCGAAGAAAGCAGGCAGCGATACGTTGGTGAAATCGCCGCGGAAGCAGGAGAGCAACCGAAAGAAGCAGGAAGAACAAGCCGGGCCGGCTGAGCAGCCTGTTCAAACCGGAGAAACCGATCAGCCTGGACAAACCGGTCCAGCCGGTCACGACGGACAAGCCGGACAGGGCGGTCAGACCGGGCCAAATAATCAGCCGGAGGGACAAAAACCCGAAGAGGGAACAATGGCGCTAAGCGCTGAGGAAGCAAGGATGCTGCAGTTGGTGAACGAAGAAAGGGCGAAAGCCGGAGTAGCCCCGTTGACCATTGATCCGGCGCTGGTGAAAGCGGCCAGGCTAAAATCACAAGACATGATCGACAAGAATTACTTCGATCATATCTCGCCAACCTACGGGGATCCTTTTAAGATGATGAAAACGATGGGCATTCAATTTGGCTATGCAGGAGAAAACTTAGCGGGGAATCCTTCCGTGGAGAATGCCCACGAAACTCTGATGGCCTCTCCCGGGCACCGCAAAAACATCCTCAACCCCAATTACACCCACATCGGGATTGGGATTGTGGAAGGTGGGCCTTATGGGAAGATGTATACCCAGCTTTTCATCAGTAAACCGTAAAATTTGAGATAAGTGGGGTTCACCACGAATGAAGAGCGAACAAGGTTGCCTAATTGAATTTTGCGCAAGGCAAAGGGATGCGTCAGCACAAAAGCGCATCCTTTTCTTTTTACGCTCCTTAAGACGTCACGGAGACGATGAGGGGAGCTTACAAGCTCGGATGATGCTTTTTGCTCTTCTTAAGATTCCGGCACAGTTCCCCTGTGAAAAACATACGATATGGTAGAAAGAAAAAGTATATGAACCAATTCCAATTTGGCGCATATACTTAAGTGAATTGAGAACAAAGCGGAAAGGAGGTTTCGAGATTATGGCTGAGATTTCGGTTACCACCCGAACCCTGAAGGTAGAGAATGTGATTGGCGAAGCGGTCAAACAGGTCAATGTGGTCAGGGACATCACACTGCCCGTTCTAGCCAAAAAGATTGAAAGCGTTGATACCAAAATTAACAATGTGGAACACAAGATCATTGATAATAAAGTCATTGTAGAGGCCACCTTGCATAAACAGATTTATTATGTGGAATGTGTTACGGGCGATGTCCAGGAGTTTACCGTCCCGGACGAAAAAATCACGGAATTCGTGCATATCAAAGGGGCTAATCCCGATATGGAAGCGAAAGTAGACGTGGATATTGAATACTGTGATGTGGAAGCCGTAAAAACGAAGCACAGTGAAAACGGATGTCACCGGCTTTTCAATCAGACCTGTATTCTAAGGATCAGGGTCAAGGTTATTGAAACCATCGAACTGGAAGTGGTCACCGGTGTGTCCGGGGAAGGGCTTGTGCCGTCCTTCGAAACAATTACCATCGAAAACATTATCGGTTCGGGCATGGAACAGTTTAACATCAGCGACAACTTTATTGAACTACCCATTGAAACGAAAAAGATTAAATCGATTGATGCCGAAATCCAGGACGTGGAAGAAAAAATATTGCGCGGCAAAGTCCTCATCAAAGGAAAACTGCACAAACAAATCTTTTATGTCGTTGAACCCAGTGGCGAAGTCAAGGAAACTTCGGCCGATATCCCCTTCAGTGTCTTTGTCCCGGTAGAGGGAGCCAGGGAAGGGGCTACCGTAAGCACCGACATCCGGATTGAGTTTGTGGACAGTGAACTGGTTACCCGCAATGGCCGGAAATTCGTCCGGGAAACCGTCGTCCTGAAAGTAACCGCGAAGGTGACCGACCGGATTACGATCAGTGTTGTCACTGCGGTAGCGGGAGCTGAGGTGGATGTCAGAACCCTGAAGATTGAAAGCGTCATTGGCAGGGGACAACGGCAGGTGAATGTGCTTGGGGACATCATTACGCCGACTCCGGCCCGGAAAGTGGCGCGGGTAGACGCTGAGCTGCGCAACCTGGAAGGCGAAGCGATTCGGAACAAGGTGATTGTCAGAGGGGTCTTGCACAAGCAGGTTTATTATGTTTCCGCTGTGGATGACCAGTTGCGTGAATTGACCGTCGAAGAGCCCTTTACCGAATTCATTCATATTGAAGGGGTTCAGGAGGGCGACATAGTTGATGTTTCCGGCCGAATTGAATACGTGAATGTTGAAGCCAAAGAAAGTACTCCTACCACCAACTGGCGGCAAACGGCAGTACTGGAAATCAGGGCAAAGGTCACCGAAACAGAAGAGATTACGGTAGTTGTTGCCGTAAGGGGAGCCGAGGTTGAGCCCAGTTGTCCTCCGGGCACTATCCAGCAAACCTATGTAATCCAAAAAGGAGACACGTTATTCAATATCGCCAGAAGATTTGGTGTAACCGTTCAGGAAATCCTCGCCGTTAACCCACAGATTACGAATCCCAACGCTCTTGTGGTGGGCCAGGTCATCAATATTCCCTGCCCTTCAGGAATGGGTTAGGAAGAAACAGGTAAATACCGGATGACAAGGAAAGGGAGCCTTAGCAGGTTCCCCTTTTTTATGCCTGGAATTACGAATCGTTTGGCAATATGAATCTTACAATGATTAAAAATTGCTTTTACCGGCAATACTAATTCCTAATACAAACCACAAAGTTTAGGTGAGGGGTGGGACTATGCCAATTAAGACAAAGAAAAGAATGCCAACAAGGCTTGCCGGTTTTTCCCTGCTGTTTATTCTGGTGCTGGTATTTTTATGCACTTTATGGGTGGAAAGCAATACACCGCCCTTTATCCGGCTGCACATTCTGGCCAACAGTGATCGGGAGGAAGACCAGCAACTCAAATACCGGGTGCGGGATATGATTATCAGCACCATGCGTGAAGAGTTCCGCGAAGCGCAAAGCATTGAGGAATCACGCACTATTTTGTTAAACAAGCTGAACGAATTGGAAAAAAGAGCGGCCGAATTCGTGGGGAAAGAAGGTTACGCCTATCCGGTAAAAGCTGTCTACGGGAACTACCATTTCCCGGTCAAAAGCTACGGCAGCCTTACTCTTCCCGCCGGGAACTACGAAGCGGTCCGCATAATTATCGGGGAAGGGAAAGGCGCCAATTGGTGGTGTATTCTTTTCCCGCCGCTTTGTGTGGTCAGTGGAGGGCAAAACATCCAATTGCAAGAAGAATTGGCCAGCCAAATCAAGCGTGAAGAAGTGCAAGGCAAGCTGGTCAGGATTAAGCCTGCTTTAAAAATCGCCGAGTTATGGAATAATATCTAAATCTTCAATACAAATAAAAATATTCATCATAAACAGGCTCTTGTTTTTGCTGGTAATTAACATTACAATGAAAGCAGATGGAGGAGGAAGGTGATTTGTGTGGGCGATGATCTAAACGCTCGTTTAAGGCAATTACCGGCGGTCCATGTCCTTTTAAATTCGCCTCAGGGGAAGGCCCTGACGGTGAAATACGGACATAATCTGGTGGCGGAAGCAGCAAGTTGTATTCTGGAAAAATGGCGGAAGCGGCTGGTGAGCTTTCCCCAGGAAGGGCCTCTGGTGGCCACTCCTGAACTCCTTGGTTTGAGCCGTGAAATCGCCGTCTATTTGGAAAAGTTGTCGACTCCGCATTTTCAACGGGTCGTCAATGCCACCGGGATTATTCTTCATACCAATTTAGGGCGGAGCGTCCTATGCCAGCAAGCAAGGGAAGCGCTGGAACGGGCGGCTTCCGGTTATACCAATTTGGAATACATTTTAGAAGAAGGAAGTCGTGGCGAGCGGTACGCCCATGTCGAGGGGCTTTTTCAGAAACTAACCGGGGCCGAAAGCGCCATTGTCGTGAACAACAATGCGGCGGGCATTCTTTTGGTGCTGCATACTTTGGCGGCCGGCAAAGAGGTAATCGTTTCCCGGGGTGAATTAGTGGAAATCGGCGGCTCTTTCCGGATTCCCGAAGTGTTAAAACTGGGTGGAGTTAAGCTGGTTGAAGTAGGGACAACCAATCGCACCCATTTGGATGATTACCGTGAAGCGATCAATGAAAACACCGGTCTGATTCTAAAAGTACATACCAGCAACTACCGGGTCATGGGCTTTACCAGTTCCGTAAACCGGGAGGAACTGGCCAAACTAGCCCATGAGCAGGAGCTCCCCTTCGTGGAGGATTTGGGCAGTGGGGCGTTGTTGGATTTAAGCGTATATGGTTTGAAGGATGAACCGACCATTGGGGAAGCGTTAAAGGCCGGGGTTGATGTGATAAGCTTCAGTGGCGATAAGCTCTTAGGCGGACCGCAGGCCGGCGTGATTCTTGGGAAAGCTGATTATTTAGCCCGGATGAAGAAGAATCACCTGATGAGAGCGTTAAGAATCGACAAGTTTACGGTCGCGGCTTTAGAAGCGACCTTACGGGAATATCTGCGCCCCGATGCGGTAATGCAAAACATACCGATTTATGCCATGCTTACGGCTTCGCTGGCGGAATTAAAGAGTAAAGGGGAGCAAATCCAGGCCGCTCTTGCGGAGTATAGTGAGCAGGTCGAGATTACGGTCCAAAATACGGTGGCCCAAATGGGCGGGGGAAGTCTCCCCGGACAGGAGATCCCTTCCATAGGTCTGGCAATTAATTTTCCAAGACTTTCGGCTACGGAAACAGAGGAGGCCTTCCGTACCCGGGTGGCGGTGCCTGTCTTAGGATATATTCTGAAGGATCAGTTTATTTTGGATCTGCGGACCTTGTTGCCGGGAGACGAAGAGATTATCATTGAGGGAATTAAGCAGCTGATCCAGGAAACGCCCCAGTAAGCAGTAAGCAGCAAGCGGGGAAGAAGGGGAAAAAAAGCAGGATTTTAACAAGCAGCTGCGCAGAAGGGCAGGAACACCTAGGAGGTAGAGGAATGAGCATTTATCTTACCAGCTATTCAACCAAAGCCGGGTGAGCAGCAAAAATCAGTCCTGGTGACCTGACACAAGTTTTGTGTCATTTGCCGCAAGGGGGGAAAGAAGACCCCCGTTTATTAGTAGGTATGGAGACTTCAGATGATGCCGGGGTTTACAAACTTAATGAAGAAACGGCTTTAATTCAGACGGTGGATTTTTTTACCCCGGTGGTCGATGATCCCTATGATTTTGGAGCCATTGCCGCCGCCAATGCTTTAAGCGATGTTTATGCCATGGGCGGAGTGCCACTGACGGCGATGAATATTGTGGCCTTCCCGTTAGATATTCTTCCCGGCTCTGTATTAGCAGAGATCTTGAGGGGCGGAGCGGATAAAATAGCGGAGACGGGTGCGGTGCTTTTAGGCGGGCACAGTGTTCAGGACAAGGAACCCAAATACGGGCTGGCGGTTACGGGAGTAGCCCATCCGGCCGAAATCTGGACCAATGCCGGCGCCCGTCCGGGTGATGAGTTAATTCTTACCAAACCCTTAGGAATCGGGATTATTACCACGGCCATGCGGAAGAAAAAAGACTGCGAAGGAAACCTTGTCCTGCAGGAAGTGGTTCCCCCTTCCGTCGCCCAAAAAGCCGTCGCAGTAATGGCAAGCTTAAATAAAACGGCGGCCGAAGTTGCCAAAGAGGTGGGGGTTAATGCCTGCACCGACATTACCGGTTTCGGCTTGTTGGGTCATGCTTGGGAAATGGCCGTCGCCAGTCAGGTCCGGATAGAGTTAAATCTTCAAGCGATCCCGGTTATTGCCGGCGCCCGGGAACTGGCGCAGCAAGGTTATATTGCCGGAGGGAACTGGGCGAATTTAGAGTATATGGCGGATAAAACGGAATTTTTCAGGGGGATGGAGTTGGTGGATCAAAACATCCTGGCCGATCCGATTACCTCGGGTGGTTTACTGTTGGCTGTACCGGGCGAGAAAGCAGGGCAACTGCTTAGCCGATTGCAGCAGGCAGGGCTCACGGATGCCCGGAACATAGGCAAAATGAGCGCCGGAGAACCCCGGCTCATCGTGACCGGCTGATCGAGTAAGGGGATAAGGAAGAAAGGGAGAAAACCTGCTCTCCGTGTGAAAAAGGAGGCAGGTTTTTTATATGTGGTTTTTGCAGTTGTGCGCTAAAAGGGCTGGGCACCGGAGTTGCCGCCTAGAATATTTCGACGGGAGTACCGATGGTTACTTTCGAAAAGACGTATTCCACATCATGGTTATACATTCGGATACAGCCGAGCGAGACGGCTTTCCCGATGGAACTGGGGTTATTGGTGCCGTGGATTCCATATCTTGGTTTACTCAAACCCATCCAGCGGGTTCCATAAATTAATCTGCCGTCCAGGATTTTTTTGTTGACAATCGTCCAGTGGCCTTTCGGGGAAGGGGTACTGGGTTTGCCGATAGCGACAGGGTACGAATTAATTAAATGATCGCCCTGATAAAGGTAAAGTCTGCTTTCCTGGAGGTTAATGCGGATGAGCATGTTAGCAGGAGCCATTTGATCACCTCAATTTTTAAGCTGTCTTTTGGACGGAGATAACGCTAGATTATTATATGCACAATAAAGAAGAGGGTTGCTCCTGGACAGGCCCTTCCTTTTGTCATGGCAGGGCGGTTATTTGTTAAATTTATGTAAAGTGTAGGTAAAATAACCTTAAAGTGCCTGTTCATTCCTCTTAAAAAGTAGTAGGATATTGGAGGATGTGCGTTTTAAAACAATCTTTTTGAAATCAAAGATAAAGGGAAAAGGTTGAAAATGGGAGGAAAACCATGGGCATCGACTATCAACAGATGATTTTTATGTCCTTAGGGGGCTTGGCTTTCTTTTTGTTTGCGATCAAATTTATGTCGGATGCTTTGCAAAAGGTGGCGGGCGATAAAATGCGCGCCTTTTTGGAGAAAGGAACGAAGACACCGCTGCGGGGAGTTATTTCCGGCATGATTGTTTCGGCAACGATCCAGAGCAGTTCGGCAACGACCGTCTTAACCGTCGGCTTAGTAAACTCCGGGCTCTTGACCTTGCGTCAGGCCATCGGGATCATCATGGGAGCGAATATTGGTACCACCGTGACGGCTTACTTGATTGGTTTTCGTTTAGAGGAATACGCCCTGCCCATTATCGCCCTGGGCGCGATTTTGATGTTCTTTTTCAAGAATAAAAAGGTCACCAATGTGGGGCAGGTCTTGTTTGGCTTTGGCTTGCTTTTCTTCGGCATGGCTACCATGGGCGACGGGTTAAAACCCTTAAAGGATATGGAGCTCTTTAAGAATGCCATGATCGGGATCGAAAACAACCCCCTTTTAGGGGTGCTTGTAGGGATGGTATTCACCGGAATAGTCCAAAGCAGCGCGGCCACGATTGGTGTTATGCAGGAGTTGGCCTATCAGGGGGCGATCACCTATACCCAGGCGGTTCCCATTCTTTTTGGGGATAACATTGGCACCACTGTCACCGCTTTGATTGCGGCCATCGGAACATCGGTAACGGCACGCCGGGCGGCTCTTACCCACTGCATGTTTAATGTAATCGGGACCCTTATTTTCCTGCCGCTTTTTGTCATTGGGGTATTTCCGCTACTGGTGCGCCTGTTTACCGATTATTTTTACGTGTTGTTGCCCGGCTTCGAAGGCTCGTGGCAAACATTGAATATTAAGATGCAAATAGCCCAGACCCACGGTGTATTTAACATTAGCAATACGCTTATTCAACTGCCTTTTGTCGGCGCGTTAGCATCGTTTGTTACGAAATTAATCCCCGGGGAAGATCCCCGTGTGGAAAGAGGGCCGAAGTATCTGGAACCGCGTTTGCTGAGAAACCCCGCGGTGGCTCTTTCCCAGGCCGGGCGGGAAGTGTTCCGGATGGGCCAACTGGCGAAACGCTCTCTGGAACATGCCATTGCCTATTTTTATACGGAGGTGGAAAGTGAAGCCGGCAAATCAGCGGAATTGGAGCTGGCGATTAATGAGTTGGAAAGGGAAATCCCCAATTATATCGTCAAACTTATGGAAACAAAGCTTTCCCGGGAAGACTCCAACCTGGCCTATACCTATATTCAATCGGTAAATGACATTGAAAGGGTGGCCGACCATACGGAAAACGTTGTGGAATTGACCGAAGTAAGGATTAATAAAGGCATTCGTTTTTCCAATGAGGCCATGAGCGACTTAAAGTTGATGCTTGACAAAACAGTGGAAACCTTTGAAAACGCTTTGCTCTGCTTAGAGAAAAATGATCAGGAACTGGCGCATAAAGTTATTGATAGCGATGATGAAATCGACGAGATGGAGAAAAAATTCCGTCGTGCGCATATCACAAGACTAAACGAGGGCAGATGCACCGGCGATGCGGGCGCGATTTACTTAGACCTGCTCAGCAACCTGGAAAGAATCGGCGACCATTCGGTGAATATTGCCCAGTACGTTATTGAGGATTATTTGGCCAGTATCCAGGACGCATAAGCCGTCATGAACCTATTGCCAAGAAACAAAAACCAAAGGAGATGGCTCCTCTATGGGGAAAAGCAGGAAAAAAATCACCGCGAGCTTACTTATGGTAATTATGTGTTTGGTGTTATTGGCTGAAGGTGTTGTTGCTGCCGATTTTCATAAAAAGGAGAAGCAACACTTTTTGGCAGGGGAGAAAAAACGGGATGCTAAAATCACCAGGGATAAGCAGGAACCGGCCCAGGATGTTTCAAAAACCCAGGAACCTGCCGGGGTACAAAATGCGGCCAACAACGTCCATACTGAACCGGCGACTGATGCGGCCAATCAAATTACTAACGATCACGATGGACAAGCCGGAGAGCTTAACTGGGCAGAAAAAATCAGAGTAAGAGGAAGGCTTCTGGACTATGACGGTGCGCCACCGGTCAATATCGACGGGCGAATTCTGATTCCGTTAAGGGCAGTGATGACCGGATTGGATGCCCAGGTGGATTGGGACGAAGTGACGAGAACGGTGACCGTGACCAGGGATGATAAAGTCGTGGTGCTGGATTTGAACACGGGCGGGGCCACGGTAAACGGTACAGTAATCGAGTTGGATGTACCGGCGCAAATTATAAACGACCGTACCTATGTGCCTTTAAGATTTGTGGGCGAGTCTTTAGGAGAAAATGTAGATTATGACTATGCTACGGGTGATATCAATATCGGGTCGGTAGAAGGAACACCGGCTGTGGAAGAAGATGGCGTCCCAACTAATGAAGGAGACTTAACTGCAGGAGAAAATGTCAGCACTGAAGACCCCAATGATGGGGATCTGGCAAGCGATAATTCAGTTGATGGATCAGACGAGGAAGCAAGTGATAACGCAGGGGAGGAAGAGAGCCCTGCCGTAGATGTAGAAAGCACCCCATGACGGAAGTTGTGGGGCTTTTTCTGTTTGTATCCACTTTTCCCCTTGTAAAGGAAAAAAGTGCTGGGTAAAAAGCTATTTTTCGTACTGATTAAAAGCACATTTTACCTATTCTCTTATCATACTTTTTAATAATATTATAATGTTAAAGTAAATTATTGAAAAAAAGGAGGTCTTTTGTTTGAAGCGACATTTTTTTAAACTGGCTCTAATCCTGATCATGGTTTTAGCGCTGGTAGGCTGTGGCAGCAAGGAAAAAACGGGCCAGGAAAAGGGGGAAGTAGAATCGGTTGAAGCGCCGCAAACCGTAGCAAGCGGGGAAGCCGCTTCCGGGCAGAATGACAGCGGGAAGGGACTTGTTTGTACCAGCTATGAGGCTTATAATACAGCCTGGTATGATTTTGCCGATTATGTTATTGACGCCAGCGAGGACCATGAGATCGTAGCGGTCAAAAGGCCTTTGGTTTTACCAATGTCTCTGAAGAGCTTAAATTATATTATTCCTTTGAGTACCCTGGGCCAGTCCATTAACACCATGGGACAAGAGGACCTGGAGTTTGAAAAGCGAATGCTGCAAGCAGGCTGGAGGGACGAGGTGGAGCTTACCAAAATTCCGGAGGAGGGTTATCTGGTAAAAGGAACGGATAAGAATGGTAATCAGGTGGAACTTGAGGTAAGATATGATGCCGCGGCTGATTCTTTGCGGCTGAAGGCAGTTGAAAACGGCAAGCAGGCCTATCTGCTTGAATACACAAAAACGCCGGACGGGTATGTTGCCCAACAACATTATGTTGACGTGGTCGAGTATGAGAAAGGTAATGCGGTCGAAGGCTTATGCACTTACCGGATGATCTTTGGAGGAACCAAGGGCTCCTGCGCCCGGTTTAAGAATGTTTCGGGCGAACCGGAGTCCATTTTCGGGAAAAACCCCGAAGCCCAATCCTTTATTGAGGGGGCTACCGATTGGTTAACGGTTACGGACGGGCAGTTTACCGGGCTTTTAGGCGGGCAGAGCTTTTAACGGCTAGCGGGCACCAACAAGGTTAAAAAAGAAAGGGGAAGAAAAATGAAAAAGACAGTTGTTGCGCTGATAGTGGTGTTACTCTCTTGGGGTCTCACTGCTTGTGGAATTAAGGAGCAGCTTGAACAAAAGGCAGCGGAAAAACTTACGGAAACCTTAGTGGAACAAGCTTTAGGCACCGAGGACGCCGAAATAGATCTTGATGGGGACTCCTTTACCATCAAAGGCAAGGATGGGGAAGTCTTTACCCTGGGTGTCAATGAATGGCCGGCGGAACTTGATTTTGTTCCGAAATTTACCAAAGGGGAGATTATCAACACCGCCCAGACCCCTACGGCTTCGGTGATCCATTTTGAGCAGGTCGAGCTGGAAGATTACCAGGAATATTTGGAAAAGATTAAAAAGGACTTCACGGTAGAAAGCAGCGAAACAAGCTCCGACGAATTTCTGTTTTATCTTGGGAAAAACGAGAAAGGGGAGCAAGTGGTCCTAAGTTATTATCCCGAGACCAAAAATATGTCCATCACTGCCGGCAAAACCGCGGAAGAGGAATAAGCTTTAACAGTTCAGCACGCTCCGCACGTATGAAAAGTACCAAAACCATACTATGATAATTAAGTTATAAGGAGGAAGAGGAAGCATGCGCAAGGCGCACGAGGTTGAATACCAAGTTTTTGGTGACGACATGCAGTTTGTGGAGATCATCCTGGACACAGGTGAAACTGTGGTGGCCGAAGCCGGCGCCATGATGTACATGGACGGCGCGGTGGAATCCGATACGATCCTTGGGGACGGCTCGGAAGAGGATAAAGGCAAAGGGATGATAGATAAATTATTGGGAGCCGGGAAACGGGCCTTGACCGGGGAAAGTATCTTTATGACTACTTTCACCAACCATGGTGCCCCCAAAGCGGCGGTGGCCTTTGCGGCACCTTACCCGGGGAAAATCATTGCTTTAGACCTTAGTGAATACGGGGGGCAGTTGATTTGCCAGCGGGATGCGTTCTTATGCGCGGCCAAAGGAATTGCCATTCAAATCGCCTTCCAGAAAAAAATAGGCGCCGGTTTATTCGGCGGCGAAGGCTTTATTATGCAACGCTTGGTTGGCGACGGGTTAACTTTTCTCCATGCCGGCGGGACCATCATTAAAAAAGAGCTGGGGGTCGGGGAAGTCCTCAAGCTGGATACCGGCTGTCTGGTAGCGATGACCGAAGGGATAACCTATGATGTGGAATTTGCCGGCAGCCTGAAAAGCGCCATCTTTGGCGGCGAAGGACTGTTCCTGGCTACCTTGAAAGGACCGGGGCAAGTCTGGTTACAGTCGCTGCCTTTCAGCCGCCTGGCGAACCGGATGTATGCGGCCAGTAAAAGAGGTGGCGAGAAGAAAGGCGAGGGTGGCCTGATCGGCGGGATCAACATGTCCAACCTGCTGGGCAGAGATTAAAAGAGTTGATTTTAGCCGGTTCAAGCAAAGTTGCAAAATGAGCACAAAACAGGCGGGTGGAGCCAACCGCCTGTTTTGTTGCCTGCGCTTGTTGAAGGGGAAGCTGTGGAAGTAATGTCGCCTTTTTAAATCGTGAGGGGAGTCCCGTCCAATTTTGTAAAGGAAAAGCCAAACCCCTTTTCGTGATAGGTATAACGGTAGTCCTGCAGAATGCTGATGGCTATTGCTTCGCCCAGTTGTAATCCTGCGGTATTGTCGGAACGCCAGTGGATACCGGCAAAATTATGGCCCATGACAATATTGGCCGCCAGTTTGTTTAATTCCCCGCCGATGGTTAAATCCCCGCCGCTGTACGGGACCAGCGAGCAGCCGTCAGTGCTTGCCATTACCGGGTCAGGAAGGATGTAAGATTCCTTGAAGAAGGCTTTAAGCATGGTTGCGCCGGCCCCAATCATGGCCGCATGGCCGGAGGGATACGCCGGATGAGCCGGGCTTCCTTCCGGATAGCCCTGGGGCAGCAAGTAGGAGCCGTATTTGCCGAAAACCTGGGCCAGGGCTTTCGAATTCAGCACTTCATCCGCGATGGGGTAATCAGCCGCCCCGGTAAGTTTACTATGGATGGCTCCGCCGAATTCTTCCGGCCTGGCGCGGCGGTGGACCAGCCATTTTTGGAACCAGGCCGCCGTAAGCGCCGCACGGGCAGCGCGAACCACAAAGTCTAAAATGTGCGGGGCGCCAAAGGTAGCAAAGCCCGTTTGGGTCGTGGAAGCAAGATAAGGATTGGTGACACTTAAAGCTTCCGGCCCTAGCGCAAGCAGGATTAATCCGGCTGTCAGGGCGGCCTCCATCCGAAGCTGAAAAGCCTTTCGCCGCCGTTCTCCGGGGCTGGCCGGGGCGTTTAGACCACAGCATTCCTTGAAACGCTCCTTCTCCGGGGACGGAAACGGAAAATGGCCGGTCGAATTGTTTGGCTTCTGCTTGCCGGGTGCAGCGCATTTATGATTATCGCCGGCCGCTTTTTGGTGTTTGGCGGTTGACTGCGGTCGCCGGGCAGCCGGCATTAAACCCCAACTCATATTCATTCCTCCTTTGATTAATCATAGCCATATCCTATAATATGAAAAGAAAAGCCAGATGAGACAATCAAGGATTCGGGGGAGGATGATTTTAGCATTTGGCAGAAAACAAGGGGGTGTTTTAATACTGTATTAGTGGAATTGGCAATAAACCAGCGCTGTTATATAGCACAAAACCGGCAAAAGATGAAGAAAAAATCAGGGCGCTGCGGAAAGCGGGGGACAATTCCTTTCTTAAAATATACGCATATTTTATGGACCGTTGTTATGCCTTGTCTGCAAGAGCGAAAGGGAGAAGGTGAGAAAATCGCCCCCTTTCGACTTGTGTATACAATAGGCGATATGCGCATTTTTATGCAGAAAGAACACCGCCGGGCAATCCAAAAAAAACATTGCATATCTGCTGCATAAATCATACAATGTTAGTTAGATTGATTAACTAAAATTTTATGAAGGTGGTGTTTTTTTCAACATGAAAAGGACTCTTGTGTTCCTATTCACATTGGTCTTCGCCATGACTATGGTTGCCGGGTGCGGAGGCCAAACCGAGGATGCCCAAACAGTCAAAATCGGCATCAACTACGAATTAAGCGGTGATGTCGCTTCCTATGGCGAGGCATCGGTGGACGGTATTATGATGGCCTTTGATGAAATCAATGCTGCCGGCGGAATTGACGGTTTGCAAATCGAACCGATCACCGTTGACAACAAGTCCGATACTGCCGAAGCGACCGCATTGGCCACCAGACTGATGACCCAGGAAGGGGTTGTCGCCTGTCTCGGTCCGGCCACTTCCGGAAGCTACATGGCGACCATTCCTGTAGCGATGGCCAATAAGGTTCCGATTATCTCTGCTTCAGCCACGGCGGACGAAGGGGTGACGGTAGACAAAAACGGCAACGTCAATGAATATGTTTTCCGTCTTTGTTTCAATGACTCCTTCCAGGGAGTCACCATGGCCAACTTTGCGCTCAATAATCTTGAGGCTAAAAAAGCGGTAATCATTCAGGACAAATCCAGCGATTACGCGGCCGGCTTGGCTAAGAACTTCAAAGAAACCTTTACCGCGGGAGGCGGCGAAATCGTTGGTGAAGAAGGCTATGTGGCCAAAGATAAAGACTTCAATGCGATTTTGACCAAAATTAAAGGGCAGGAATTCGATGTTATCTTCCTTCCGGGATATTATCAGGAAGCTGGTCTAATTATTAAACAAGCCCGCGATCTTGATATTAGCGCGCCGATTCTGGGTGCCGACGGCTTTGACTCCCCGGTGCTGCTTGAATTAGCCGGAGCCGAGGCTTTGAACGATGTGTATTTCTCCAACCATTATTCCAATTTAGATCAGGATCCCCTGGTCCAAAAATTCATCGAAGACTTCAAAACAAAATACGGCAAAGAACCCAATGCCTTCCATGCCCTTGGTTATGACCTCGGGAAATATATTGCCGATGCGATTAAACGTGCCGGTTCGCCTGAACCTGAAAAAATCAAAGATGCTTTGGCGAACACCGAAAACTTTGTGGGCGTAACCGGATCCTTTAGCATGGGTCCGGACCACAACCCGATTAAATCAATCGTGGTTATTGGCTTGGAAAACGGGGTTCAGGCTTCCAGCGTGAAGGTAGAACCGAAATAAATTAATAAGACAAGAAAAGATAACCAACAATTTTCAAGAGCTAAGTTTTGAGCAGGGCCGGGGCACTGGATTTAATGACCGGCCCTCCTTTTTTTGTTTTATTGACTATGGTATTTAAAAAGGCTAAAATAATTAAGTTAGGGTGAGAATTAACACAATTCGGAGGTGCATAAGATTGGAACAATTCTTGCAGCAGGTGGTTAACGGCATTTCGTTAGGCAGCATATATGCACTGATTGCCTTGGGATATACCATGGTCTATGGCATTATCAAATTGATAAACTTTGCGCACGGCGATGTGTATATGATTGGTGCCTTTGTTGGGTTTGCGGCCATTACTTATGGGAAAATGGGCTTTTTTCCAGCTTTGCTTGTGGCGATGATCAGTTGTGCCATTATCGGCGTGGTTATCGAAAAAGTGGCCTATAAGCCCTTGCGGAATTCCACGCGGATTGCCGCTTTGATCACCGCCATCGGTGTGTCTTTGTTTTTGGAATACGTCATGATGTTTTTTGTGGGGGCGGAAGTGCGTTCCTATCCGAAGGTGCTAACGGAAAAGGCTTTCCATTTGGGCAGCGTGGTTATTAATATGCAGCAGATTTATATTGTGTTAACAGCCATTGCGCTGATGATTCTGCTGCAGTTTATTGTGCATAAAACGAAAACCGGGAAAGCGATGCGGGCCGTGTCCATCGACCCGGATGCCGCTCAATTAATGGGAATCAAGGTGGACAGTACGATATCTTACACTTTCGCCATTGGTTCCGCTTTTGCGGGTGCGGCGGGGGTACTGGTCGGCATTTATTATAACTCCATTGACCCGCTGATGGGCATTTTGCCTGGCCTGAAGGCTTTTGTCGCGGCGGTGTTCGGCGGGATTGGCAGTATCCCAGGCGCCATGATTGGCGGCCTGACCATCGGGACGATGGAAACCTTTGTGTCCGGTTATGGTAATTCCATGTATCGAGACGCGGCGGTCTTTTTGTTCCTGATCGTTATTCTGATTATCAAACCGAGCGGACTGCTGGGCAAGAATACGAGAGAGAAGGTGTAAGCGAAAATGACAAGCGTATTGACCAAAAAGAACCTCCTGATTTTAGGCTGCATTTTGTTAACCTTTGTCCTTGTTCAGGTCCTGATGTCCGTCGGGTTTATCACCAGTTTTCATGAAATAACCCTGGCCACGATCTGTATCAATATTATTCTGGCCGTAAGCTTGAATCTGGTAACCGGTTTTACCGGGCAGTTTTCCCTGGGCCACGCGGGCTTTATGTCCATCGGCGCCTATGTTTGCGCGCTAATCGTGATGCGCTTTGATTCGGTGGCGGGGTTTCTCGTGGGAATACTTGCCGCCGCGCTGGCGGCCACGATTGTGGGGATTCTGATCGGTATTCCGACTTTGCGCCTGAAGGGTGATTACCTGGCCATCGCGACCCTGGGTATGGCCGAGATTATCCGGGTTGTTTTCTTAAACCTGGAGATTACCAACGGGGCGGCCGGGTTAAGCGGGATTCCCCGCTATACCAACTGGTTTTGGATGTATCTTTTTGTGGTTTTAACCATTGTTCTGATCAATAACTTTATTCGCTCTTCTCATGGCCGTGCTTGCATTTCCATTCGTGAGGACGAGATTGCCGCGGAATCCATGGGGATTAACACAACGAAGTTCAAGGTGATGGCTTTTGCGATTGGCTCCTTTTTTGCCGGCATTGCAGGAGCCCTTTACGCCTCGTACTTTTATTTCATCAAGCCCAACACCTTTGGTTTCTTAAAGTCAATTGACATTTTAGTAATCGTTGTTTTGGGCGGGATGGGCAGTATTACCGGCTCAATTATCGCAGCGGTTCTTTTGGCCCTGGTTTCTACTTTTCTTCAATCTTTTACTGCGGTCAGGATGATTTTCTACGCCCTGGTTTTGGTCATCATTATGATTTTCCGTCCGCAAGGCTTGTTGGGGACAAAAGAAATCACGGATCTCTTTAAATTTCGTCGAAAAAATGAGAGAATAGAGTAAAGGAGGAGCCCAGCATGCCATTACTTTCTATCGAAAAAGTAACCAAATCTTTTGGTGGACTTACTGCCGTATCGAACGTATCAATGCACCTGAATAAAGGCGAACTTGTTGGCTTAATCGGACCAAATGGCGCCGGGAAGACCACTCTATTCAATCTGCTGACCGGAGTATATGAACCCACCTCGGGCAGTATCAAACTGCAGTTGGAAGAGGAGAAGAACCCGCGGGAGCTTGGAGGATTAAAGCCGTATAATGTGACCAAAACCGGTTTGGCGCGGACCTTTCAGAACATCAGGCTTTTTAAGGACTTAACGGTACTGGATAATGTGCGGATTGCGATGCACCAGAATATCCAGTATCAATTGCCGTCGGCTTTTTTACATTTTAATAAATATCATAAAGAAGAGGATCGCTTAAAAGAGGAAGCCGAGCGTTTGCTGGATATTTTCCATTTGGCTCATAAAAAGAACGAATTGGCCAAGAACCTTCCTTATGGAGAACAAAGACACCTGGAGATCGCCCGGGCTCTGGCGACCAAGCCGGTGATCCTGTTGCTGGATGAACCGGCGGCCGGGATGAATCCCCAGGAAACCGCTTCTCTGACGGAGACCATTAAGTGGCTGCGGAAAGAATTTGATTTAACCATCCTCTTGATTGAGCATGATATGTCGCTGGTGATGAAAATCTGCGAGCGGATTTATGTGCTGGACTACGGAATGCTGATTGCCTCCGGTAAACCTGCCGAGATCAGAGCCAACAAGCGTGTCATTGAGGCATATTTGGGGGAGGAGGTCAGTCATGCTTGAGATCAAAAATCTGAACGTATATTATGGCGTGATTCATGCGTTGAAGGATATTTCTTTAACGGTTAACGAGGGAGAAATCGTTACCTTAATCGGAGCCAACGGGGCAGGTAAAACCACGACCCTGCGGACGATTTCCGGCTTAAACAAAACGACCGGCGGGGAAATCCTGCTGGAGGGGAAAGCGATTACCTATCTTTCGGCCCCGGAACGGGTGAAACTGGGGATTTCCCAGGTGCCGGAAGGGAGAAGAATTTTCCCGGAAATGACCGTTTTCGAAAACCTCGAATTAGGCGCATACTTGAGAAAAGACAAGAATAATATAAAAAAGGATTTGGAAAACGTGTACCAACGTTTTCCGATTCTCGCCGAACGCCGTAGACAAACGGCCGGGACCTTGTCCGGCGGGGAACAGCAGATGCTGGTCATGGGACGCGCTCTAATGTCCAGGCCGCGCATCCTTTTGCTGGACGAACCGTCCATGGGCTTGGCGCCGCTTTTGGTGCGGGAGATTTTCTCGATCATCAAGGATATTAACGAGGCCGGCACCACGATTCTCTTGGTCGAGCAAAATGCCAGCATGGCTTTATCGATTGCTCATCGGGCCTACGTCCTGGAAACCGGTTCGATTGTGATGAGCGGGACCGGAGAGGAACTAGCCAGGAGCAATGAAATTCAAAAAGCTTATTTAGGAGGTGAGTAGGATGTATGTAAGAAGGAAAATGACCGCCAATCCATACACTATTTCCTACGATGCGTCGATTAATGAAGCGATTGAATTGATGCGGGAGAAAAATATCAAGCGCATTCCGGTCGTCAACGGTGATAAGGT
>DGEB01000048.1:17047-17886 GCA_002385735.1 Peptococcaceae bacterium UBA3937 | reverse complement strand
TTCCCCTGAGATGGTTATCGCCGAATCCCACCTTTTGATTACCGATGGCCAAGGCATTATGCATGCGTATAAAGCGGAAGAGCCGATAAACTTCAAAGCAGTATCCTTAGAACCGGTGGAACAGGTTCCGGGTGAGGCGAAGGCGGGATATGAGGGCGGCGAGGAGGTCCAGCTTCAATTCACCGTGGAAAACACTTCCCCTGTCGATTACAGGAATATTCCGATCGTCCTCACTGAGCCGGACGGCACAACTATTCCCGGTGGTACTATAGACTTAGCGGCCGGGGAAAGAAAAACCGTGGTGCCTTGGACCGTGGAAGTGCCTCCTTCCGACAGTCTGCTTTATCAGGCGACCATCAACCCCGAAGGGCATCCCCAGGAAATCACGGCGGAGGTAAAACCACGGATTGATAATACCGCCGAAGTGGAGCTGAATAAAAAGAGTCATGATATTGAGGTAGTGTCCTTGTCGGTGGAAACGCCTACTGATGCCGGGAAGGTGCAAAACATTGAAGCGGTGATTGTCAATAATACCGGGAGCGAACTGCCGGAGGTGGTCGTCCAATGGCAGGAGGACAGCCAGGTGATTCGTGAAGAAAAGGTATCCTTTGCCGTGGGAGAGACCAAAACCCTTTCCTTTGCCTGGCGCGCCCCGGACCGTGAAGATATTATCAATCTGGCCGTGTTGGTTGATCCGGCAGAGCTCTTGCCGGATACCAACCGGGCCAATAATTTCAAAGAACAATACATTACCGTGCGCAAGCAAGTCCAGCGTAGTTGTACCGAGCCTTTGGAAAGGGCCAGTTGGGACGTAACCTACAACATTATTGAAGGGTATA
>DGEB01000048.1:12070-16796 GCA_002385735.1 Peptococcaceae bacterium UBA3937 | reverse complement strand
ACCGATTACAACAACCCGATTTGGAAACCGGTTACCGTCACCTATAACGAAGCGCTTTCCGTGGAAGTCAAAGTGAACACCAAACAGGGGATAGCCACCGATCCTAAAAACCCCAAGGAAAGCGACCGGGAAAGCCGGGGTTCCTGGGCCATTATCCCTTATGCTGAGGAACTGTCGAAAAAATTAGGCAGGCGCGTTGACCCAAATGAGATTACCCGGGCCGGGTATGGTTTTGAAGTAACCGTAGTGACGGATTACCAGAATGACTGGGAAACCAAAGTGCCCGAGGGTCTGGAGGATACCGCCCAGCCCATTGGAGGAACTTTTAACGGGCCGAAACAGGTCTTCGCGGAATTCTACGATACGAATAACCGCTTTGTTACCGCTGTGGAAATGGAAAGGGTGTCGGGCAGCAAGGGAACGGGGAAAGCCACCTGGAAGCTGCCGGAAAAGAAGTACACTTTTCAGGACCGAACAACAGTCTTTGAAAGAAAGCATTACACCAGCCCCGACATCAAGGACGGCGATTACACGGTGCTGGTGCGCGTGGAATACGCAGGCAAGAACGGGCTCTATACCTGCAAACAAAAGGTCGTGAAGATTTGGGGCAGTATGTATGATGATTTTTACACCGCCCCTGTGCCCCGCAACCGGCGGTAAGTGATATATAGGACAACTGTTTTAAAACAGTTGTCCTTTTCAGCTAACGAAAAACGGTATAATATGAAAGAAAGCAATTATAAAGGTGGAATTGCGAATGACAGACAATGGTGATAAAACAATCAGAGCCTTTCTGGGGATTGAACTGGCACCGGAAGTAAAAAAGGCGATCTACGAGTTGCAGCAGCGCCTTAGAAAATACGCGCTCAAAGGCCGCTGGAAGTATATCGAGAATTATCATCTTACTTTAAAGTTTTTGGATCAGATAAGTATGGCCCAGTGGAAACAAATTGATGCGGCGATGAGAGAGGTTGCTGGGGGCAAGAAGCCTTTTGATTTAATTGTATCCGGGATGGGGGTTTTTGCAGGCAAAGGAGCCATCCGGGTCTTATGGCTGGGGCTGAGCGGCGACCTTCCTGAGCTCTATTCGTTACAGCGGGAAATTGACCAAGCCCTGACTCCCTTGGGTTTTCCGCCGGAGAAGCGCCCCTACCGACCCCACATTACCATTGGACAAGACATTGTTTTCGAATGCCCTTTCGACCAGATTCGTGAAAGCAGCGGTGAAGTGCACTTGGGGTTAACCAAAGTGGACAACATATATTTATTCAAAAGTGAGCAAGTTCAGCAGAAGAGGGTGTATTCGAAGCTCTCTGAATACCAATTGAACGGCTAGCACTCCAACCATTTCCGGAAATTCAAGAAAAAGAGGTAAAAAAGTGGAAAAATGTAGTATAATATGTTGTATAATATCTTATAAAATCTTTTGAAAAAATCAGGCAAGAGGGGTTTTATGGAGAAGCATTTACACTGGGGACACCGGCAACGGGTCAAAAAAAGATTTTTGGAAGAAGGATTAGATGCTTTTGCTGATCATCAGGTGTTGGAGTTGCTGTTGTTTTATTGTATCCCGATGAAGGATACCAATGAACTGGCTCATAAGATGATCGACCAATTTGGTTCCCTGGCCAATTTGTTTGAAGCCAGGCCGGAAGAGATCTGCGAGCGGTGCAAGGTCAGCGAGAACACGGCCATATTAATCTCGTTGATTCCTAAGCTTGCCGGCAGGTATTATCAAGGGAAAAAAGGAAACCGGCCGGTATTAGGCAATCCTAAGGATGCCGGCGAGTACATCCGGACTCTTTTTGCGGGAAGAACCTATGAGGCTTTTTATGTGGTTAGCCTGGATTCCCAAAACAGGGTGAATCATGCCACGCTGGTCCACGAGGGAACAATTAATGAAGCGCCCGTTTATCCAAGGAGGATCGTGGAAACGGCACTGCATCATAAAGCGAATACCATCATCGTGGCCCACAATCATCCCGGAGGAAGTTTGCGTCCTTCCCGGGGTGATATTGACGTGACCGGGAAAATAAGGATTGCCACGGAATCGATTGGGATCAGGGTAGTTGATCACATCATTGTGGCCGGGGACCAGTTTTTTAGCTTTGCCGAAAACGGCTTGCTGTAAGGCGATTTAAAATAATCTTAAAACATTTGTAAGATGTTTGTAAAATATTTGGATGATAATTATAAATAAAGAGGGGATGGGCTGATGATCGGCATATGAGGGAGGATTTGGGCAATGCTAGTACGGAAAAGGATTAAGGAGAGGTGCGCATGGACAAATTTACTTTAACCCAGGAAGATGCGGTTTTGATGTTGATTGATATCCAGGAGCGGCTGGTCCCGGCCATGCTCGATGGCCCCAAGATGCTTCAAAATACCAATATCCTCATTACCGTAGCCCAAAAGTTAAATATTCCCGTTATCGTCACCGAACAATACCCCAAAGGCTTAGGGAAGACCGTACCGGAAGTCAGTGCCAATTTTGACGAACAGGTGGCGGTTTACGAAAAAATCACCTTCAACGGCTGCATTGAGGAAATAGCCGCTGTCTTAAAACAAAACGGGAAGAAGAAAAACATCGTAGCGGGCATGGAAACCCACATTTGTGTTTTTCAGACGGTAAGAGAATTACTGGCTCAGGATTACCAGGTGTTTGTGGTGGGGGATGCGGTCTGTTCCCGCACCAGGGAAAACTACCTGAACGGCCTGGCCCAAATGCAGGCCATGGGGGCGGTGGTAACCAACACCGAAACGGTGGTTTTCGATTTGCTGAAGAGGGCAGGAACCCCCCTCTTTAAAGAGATGTCCAAGCTGGTCAAATAATTGAGCCGCCGGGAAAGGCGGCTTCGCGAAAAAGCTATTTTAAGGGAGGTGGTTAGCTAAAAAAATTTTAAATTATTCCGTATAATGCTTTGGGATTCAATCGCATGGTTTGAAATATTTGACGGGAGGTATGTAGATGTCAAAAAATAGTGGTGTAAAAGGTTTGGTGATTATTTTAGTCGTGGCGGTGCTGCTAGCGGGGGGCTGGTTTGTTTACAAAGCCTACAAGGCGGATCCGGCCGTTGAAGAGAATCTCCCGGGAGCCGACCAGCCGGCCGTTGGCCAGGATGTTTTAACGGGTGAAGCTAATGGGTCAAATGTAGTGGATGTATCCCCTAGTACCGTGGGGCTCCCGGAAGGAATCGACCTTAATACGGCTGATTTTCCTAACGTGGAGAAAGAGTATCTCCTGGCCGATGGGAGCAAATTGTTGTATAAAGCAGGCGAGTATGAACAACACGTCATCACCATTTCATCCGGAGGGGAAGAAAAAATAATTAATCGTTACCCTTCCTGCTCGCAGCCGGTGGTGTCTCCGGACGGCACCAGATTTGCCTATATCGATGTCCTGGAGTGGGAAGAATTAGGAGAAGTATACCTGTATGATGTGGAAACAGGGACCCAGGAATTAATCATGAAAAGAAACAAAGATTTTGAAAGCCAACATACCCCCAAGGATCTGGTTTGGCTGGACGATAACCACCTGTTGGCCGTCATTGGGTTTGCTTATGGAACGGTGAGCGTGGGAGGTAATCTGTACGTTTACGACCTTCAAAAACAAGAAACCAGGTTAGCCTTGGAGGCCGGAGAGCGGGAAGAAATCACCAGTGTAAAAGTGGCTCCGGACAAGGTCATCGTACACTATGTAGAGTTTGACGAGGAATATAATCATACCACTGATGTAAAGAAAGAATTCTCCAGGGCGGGTTTCTTAGAGCTTGTTGAAAAATAGCCTTCGCCCACCTAAACATTCCCCATGAAAACATATTTCAAATGTTGCCGCGCCAGTTCGGCCAGTTCCATCATCCGCTGACGGCTGATGGGCGCCGGCTCGTTCATCTGGTAATCCGGATGGTGCCTCGACAGGTGCAGAGGGATGTCTGCGGAAAGGGAAGCCAGCCATCGGGCAAGCATGCCAACTTCTTCTTCGCTATCATTGAAACCCGGAATCAGCAGGGTGGTTACTTCCACATGGCAGGCCGGCGCGCAGAGGGCAATAGTCTCCCGGACATGCTTGATGCGCCCTTTGCACATCTTTTGGTAGAAGTCATCGGAGAAGGCTTTTAAATCAATATTGATGGCATCCAGATAGGGGAGCAGCTCTTGGAGCGGCTCCCTATTAATATAGCCGTTGGTCACCATGACGTTTTTCAGCCCCTTTTGGTGAGCCAGCCTGGCACAGTCGTAAACGAATTCATACCAGATGGAAGGCTCGTTGTAGGTGTATGCCAGACCGATGTTCCCCAGTTTGACAGTGTCCTCGGCGGCTTTCACCAACTGTTCCGGGCTAAAGCGTTTCGCCGGGGGCTGCTCCTGGGAGAGGTGCCAGTTCTGGCAGAAGGAGCATTTCAGGTTGCAGCCGAAGCTGCCGGCGGAGAGGATGAGGCTCCCCGGATGAAAGCGCTTTAAAGGTTTCTTCTCAATGGGATCAAGGGCCAGGGCCGTGACCTGACCGTAATTCAGGGAAACGAGCTTTCCGTCCACATTCTGCCGGGCCAAACAGAGCCCGGTTTGCTCGGGGTTAAGGGCGCAGCCATGGGGACAGAGCAGGCATTTCACCTTGCTGTCGCCGGTTTTTTCGTAATAGCGGGCCGGGGCCAAGAAGGGCTGGGCCATATCGGAATCACCCCACTAGATTTAAGTCGATAGTTTATGCCGGTAATGCTTTTACCGG
>DGEB01000048.1:0-11837 GCA_002385735.1 Peptococcaceae bacterium UBA3937 | reverse complement strand
AGTTGTTCTTCCACCGTATCGACTCCTTCCAAATCAGGGAGCAATAACCCCCGGCGCCATCCTTGGCTGACGATGACGCCGTATTTTTTCGGGTCAAGCTCGGCCTTGCTTTGGACCGGAATCGGACTGTCCAAAACATCCACGCTGTATTCCAAAAAGGGCAGCTCGTCAGGGGTAACGGGGGTAAAGCGAGGATCCTTTGTTCCTGCACTAATGGCATTCTGCCTGATTTCTTCGGCAATGCTGGAGGTGGTAGGCTCCGTAGTACCGATACAACCCCGCAGTTCGCCGAATTTTTTTAAGGAGACGAAAACCCCGGCCTTTTCCGTCCACAGGTCGAAAGAAGCGGTTTCGTTTTCCTTTTGCTGCCCATTGTTATGGTTAATGTCCGTCTGATGGAGAGACGTTTTCAACTGTTGCAGGTCGATGATTTGCTTGTTCAGCACGTATTCTTCCAGGGTTTTTTGAGCGATTTGAACCGGAAGGCTGCCGGCTTCCCGTTCTTTGGCCAGCATATTCCTTATCTTGGCCAGCGGATCATCGGCCGTTTGGTCCGTTGGTTGGGGCAAGAACTGAGCCACGCCATAGCCGATGCCGAAGGGCGCTTCGTAGGATAAAACCTCGGTCCGGGGATTTAAGCCTTCAAAGGCACCGCAAAGCACAATCAGGGAGCGGTAGCCACATTCCGCCGCTTCTTCCCTTAAGTGATGGTTAATCGTGAGTAAAACAGAAAGATCCCCTTGTTTTAGGTGTTCGATCAGTTGTTGGTCAAAGGCGGCTCCTTCCGGGCAGGCGCCATAGGGGCTTTCTTCGTTGACCCGGTGGGATAAATCGCCACTGGCCACCAGCACAATTCTTTTGTGTAGCTTTTCCGCCGCTTGACGGATGATTTGGCCCAACTGATAAAGGCGCTGCAAGTCCAAAGCGGAAGGGGCCATAGCCACCAGTTGGAATTGGTTGTAGCGGGAGCTCAGGTAATACAAGGGGACGAAGGCGCCGTGGTCCAACGTGTTTTCCAGCCCGTGCCGCCGCATGGTCGCCTCATCCAGCCTGCCCCCGGGAAGACCGGCTGCTTCCATCAGTCCCTCGATTTCCGTGATCAAAGCAGTGTCTTGCGGGAAGGAAAGCTGGCAGTCGGCCCGGAACTGGCGCAAGTCCCCTTCCAACACCGGACTGTTATAAATGAAGATAAAGTCGCGAAACATGGGGGCATGGGGGGAAAGCAGAACCACCGTGTCGGGCTCGAGTTCGCGGATTTTTTCGGCTACCTTCTTAAGCGCGGCGATTGTTTGCGCCGCGGCTTTTTCCTGGCCTTTGCCTACTTCCGGGACAATGACCGGGGGATGAGGAAGGAGAAAACCGGCACCAAGAAAGTTCTTCCCGCGGGAAGGCCGTCTGTTCGCCACGGGCGACAGTTTCCTGTAGTTCATTAAAAAACACCGTCCTTTTTGCCGATGGGCAAGCTCGCACTTGACGTTTTCGTCCCAGGTCCACTTGCACTGTTTTGGTATTAGTCATATTATATCCTAAAGCACATCTTCCGTAAAATTTCCCTATTGAGAATATTTGCGCTATAATATAATTTGTGTTATTATGATTTGATAGTTTGGAGGGTCAAAAATGGGGTGAGCAAAATGGAACAGGATTATGATAAGGAAAGCATCAATTTGCACGATACCGACCTACGGGAACGGTATGGAAAAATCAGCAGCTTTGTGGGCATTTTCGTCAATGTCTTCCTGTTTGCGATTAAGCTGTTTGTCGGCCGGCTTTTTCATAGCGTGGCCGTTACGGCGGATGCGGTAAACAATCTTTCGGACGCCGGCTCCTCCGTTATTTCCCTCGTGAGTTTTAAATTGGCGGGCATGCCGGCCGATAAGGAGCATCCCTTTGGGCATGAACGAATCGAATACCTGGCTTCCAGCGTCGTCGGGTTTTTGATTATTTTGCTGGGCGTTGAATTGTTAAAGACCTCCTTTGAAAAAATCCTGCATCCCGACGAGATCGTATTCAGTATGTTGACCGTCGGCGTTTTGTTGTTTTCCATTGTAGTTAAATTCTTTCTGTATTTCTTCAACATACGCTTGGGTAAACGCTTTAATTCGTCAGTAATGAAGGCGACGGCCGTGGATAGTCTCTCTGATGTACTGGCGACTTCTTCCGTCTTGCTTTCCACGGTGGTCAGTCCCTTGATTGGCTTGCAGTTGGACGGCTATATGGGTGTTGCCGTTTCCATCTTGATTATGATTTCCGGTATTAATATCTTAAGAGAAATGTTGGATACGCTCTTAGGAGAAAAGCCTGCCGCTGAACTGGTCGAGCGGATCGAGAATGCAATCAAGAAATATGATGGGGTGCTCGGGGTCCATGATTTGGTTATCCACAGCTACGGGCCACGGCGTTTCTTTGCCACTGCCCATGTGGAGGTCGACGCGAAAAATGATGTTTTAGCCAGTCATGATTTAATTGATAATATCGAGCGGGAAGTGGAGGAGCAGTTGAACATTCACCTGGTCCTGCACATGGATCCCTTGACGATGGATGACCCTGATGTGAACAGGTGGCGGGAAATGACGAAAGAAATCGTGGCCGAAGTAAATGAGTCTTTATCCATGCACGATTTTCGGGTGGTGAAAGGGGTTACCCATACTAATTTGATCTTTGACGTGGTGGTTCCATACCAGTGTCAGAAGAACGATCGGCAGGTGATTGAGGAGATCACGCAAAAAATTCAGGCCCAAGGAGAAAACCTTTTCCCGGTAATTACCATTGACCGCTCCTATGTGTAAGGACTCGGAAGATGCCAACAAGTTGAGGAAGGCAGGTTTGTCAGACAAGTTGAGGAAAAACTATTGTCTACGGATGGTTAAAATGATATCCTATACTTTAGAGTATGTTTTGATGAGTTAAAGGGGAGTAACAACCGGAACCGGAGATAAAGTCAACAACCGGCGGATGGAGAACCCGCCTGGCTTTATCCTTTGCTTTGTCAAAGTTGTAAGACCTTTAGCATGGTTTTATCATCTATTGATAAAATTTTGTTTAAGGTCTTTTTTGTCGGGCTTTTTAGGGAGGAGGGATAAAATATTAAAGAATAAGGCAGAAAAAAATATGATAAGATGAATGAGACCAGGCAAACAGGTTTAAGAAGATTTTTTGAGATAAAAGGATTAAGCTGCAAAGATGGTGGTTAGCTTGAGGAAGGGAGAATGATTGTTCATGTGGTTTGCCAAAACAAAGGAAGAAGTTATCGAAGAACTGCAGGTTAATGCAAGCAGCGGGTTAACATCAGCAGAGGTGGAAACCAGGCAGGCGCAATACGGGAAGAACAAACTGCGGGAAAAGCCCAAGAAAAGCCTTTTCGCGTTGTTTTTAGGCCAGTTGCAGGATATGTTGATTTATGTTCTGCTCGGTGCGGCCGTAATTACCGTATTAATTCGCGAGTACGTTGATGCCATCATCATTTTGTTGGTGGTGCTTTTAAATGCCACCATCGGAGTTATTCAGGAATACAAGGCGGAAAAGGCGATTGAAGCGCTGAAGCAACTAACCAGCCCCAAATCAATCGTCCGGCGTGACGGCGAGGTGCTGGAAATCGATTCGGTGGAGATTGTCCCTGGTGATATCATTCTCCTGGATGCGGGCCGCTTTGTTCCGGCAGATTTAAGACTGATCGAAAGTGTGAATCTGCAGATTGACGAATCTGCCCTCACCGGTGAGTCGGTGCCGGTGGAGAAGAATGCCGGGGACGTGCATGAGGATGAAAAAACGCCCCTGGGCGATCGTACCAACATGGCCTTCATGTCCACCCTGGTTACCTACGGCCGCGGCGAAGGTGTGGTGGTAGGAACGGGGATGAATACGGAAATCGGGAAAATCGCCAAAATCCTGGATGAGGGCGGGGAAGAATTGACGCCTTTACAGAAAAGGTTGGAGGAGTTGGGCAAGGTCCTCGGTTATGGGGCGCTGGGGATCTGTGTCCTGATGTTTGGCATCGCTCTTCTGCAGAATCGGGATTTATTCGAGATGTTCCTCACGGCGATCAGCCTGGCGGTGGCGGCGATTCCGGAAGGGCTGCCGGCCATTGTGGCCATTGTGCTGGCCCTGGGCGTTACCCGGATGTCCAAGGTCAACGCCATTGTGAAAAGGCTTCCTGCCGTGGAGACTTTAGGGTCGGTAAATGTCATCTGCTCCGATAAAACCGGTACCCTGACCCAGAATAAGATGACGGTGGTACAGTTCTATACATATGGTAAGTTGCAGGAAGTACCTGGTGAGGGAAGCGGCTTTCAAGCCGGGCCGGATGCCCAGGCCTTGATGAAAGCTATGGTGCTGTGTTCGGATGCCATTTACGAACATGGGCAAAGCACCGGCGATCCCACTGAGGTGGCCCTGGTGGTGCTTGGGGAGCGTTATAACCTCGTCCGGAACAAGTTGCACACGGAGCACCGGAGGGTGGGCGAAAAGCCTTTCGATTCCGACCGCAAACTGATGTCTACGTTAAATGAGGTAAAAACAGAACAGGGCAGCCAAGGTTTTCGGGTGCATACCAAAGGCGCTCTGGACAATCTGTTAAAAATCTGTACCAAAGTTTTGGTAAACGGGCAGGCTGTTCCTTTAACGGAAGAAATCAAGGCGGAGTTCTTAAAGGTGGCCGAAGAAATGTCCGACCGTGCCCTGCGGGTATTGGGGGCAGCCTTTAAAGATACGGACAAATTACTGGAACCGGAAACGATGGAAACTGAGCTTACCCTCATCGGTATGGTGGGAATGATTGATCCGCCCCGTGTAGAAGTGAAAGCTTCTATTGCGGAGGCGCAAAAAGCCGGGATTATCACCGTTATGATTACCGGTGACCATAAAAACACGGCTGTGGCCATTGCGAAAGAATTGGGGATTGCTGATTCGATCGAACAAAGTATTACCGGGGCCGAGCTTGATGAGTTTTCCGATGAGGAATTTGGGCAAAAGGTGAATCAGTACCGGGTTTTTGCCAGGGTATCCCCTGAGCATAAGGTGAAAATTGTCAAAGCCTTCAAGGCCCAGGGAAAGATAGTCTCGATGACCGGGGACGGGGTGAACGATGCACCGTCGTTGAAAATCGCCGATATTGGCGTGGCCATGGGCATTACCGGGACGGATGTGTCCAAGGGCGCCAGCGACATGATTCTAACGGATGACAATTATACGACCATTGTCAACGCCATCAGGGAAGGGCGGAACATTTACAGCAACATCAAAAAAGCCGTGGTTTTTCTGCTTTCCTGCAATTTAGGCGAGATTGTCACCGTGTTTTTGTCCGTTTTGTTCTTTTGGCCGATTCCCTTATTGCCGACCCAGATCTTGTGGATCAATTTGATTACCGATAGCCTTCCGGCCATTGCGCTGGGCGTTGATCCCGGCGACAAAGATGTAATGAAGAAAAAACCCCGGAATCCGAAGGAGAGCTTTTTTGCCAGAGGCGCCGGAGTCCGGGTGGTTTTAGGCGGCACTCTCATCGGGGCCTTTACCTTGGCGGCCTTCTACTTTGGCCTGCATGAATATGGTTACGGCCTGACTTCCGCCCATATTTCCGACGAAGCGTTGACCTATGCCCGGACTATGGCTTTTGTGGTGTTGGCCGCATCGCAGCTCTTTATGTCTCTGAGCATGCGCAGTTTCAGCAAGCGGATTTTTCAACTGGGCTTGTTTACCAATATGAAACTCATCGGGGCGATTATCGTCGGCTTTGTCTTGCAATTGAGCGTCATTTCCATTCCTGTGCTGGCCGATGCCTTTAAAGTAAAGATGCTTTCCTTATATGACTGGGGGCTGGTCTTACTTTTTGCCTTGGTGCCCTTTATGATGAATGAATTGCTAAAGAGCGTTGGAAAAAAAGCAGAGCATTACTAAAAATGCTCATGCGCAAGGAACAAAAGGAACTGTCGCAAGGAGGAGATTGTGATGGCATTGAAACGCTTTAAAGCAGAGTCTAAAAGATTGCTGGATTTAATGATTAATTCCATTTACACCCATAAGGAGATTTTTTTAAGGGAACTGCTATCCAATGCCAGTGACGCCATTGATAAGCTCTATTACAAGTCCTTAACGGACGGCTCAATGCAGGTTGACCCCCAAAGCTGTTACATCAAAATAAGCTTTGACAAGGACAGCCGGACCTTGAAGGTTGTTGATACGGGGATTGGCATGACCAAAGAGGAACTGGAAGGAAATTTGGGGGTCATTGCCCAAAGCGGCTCGTTGGCTTTTAAGAAGGAACACGAAATTAAAGACGGCTATGAACTGATCGGGCAGTTCGGGGTCGGGTTTTATTCGGCCTTTATGGTGGCGGATACCGTGACGGTAATCAGCAAGGCCTTAGACAGCGATCAGGCTTATCGTTGGGAATCCCAAGGGGTCGAAGGCTATACCATTGAGCCCTGTGCAAAAGAGCAATTTGGCACGGAAGTAATTTTGAAGATTAAAGAAAACACGGATGAGGAGAATTATGACGACTATTTGAACGAATTTACCCTGCGGGCCCTGATCAAGAAATACTCTGATTTTATCCGTTATCCGATCAAAATGGACGTCACCAAGACCCGACCCAACAAGAAAGAGGACGGCTCGGAGGAGAGCGTGGAGTTTTACCAGGAAGAAGAGATCATTAACAGCATGATCCCCATCTGGAAAAAGAACAAAAACGAGCTTAAGCCGGAGGATTATGAGAACTTTTATGCGGAGAAGCATTTCGGTTTCGACAAACCGCTGAAATACGCCCATATTAACGCGGAAGGAACGATCAGCTACCGGGCGATCCTCTATATCCCGGAAAAAATGCCCTATGCTTTCTATACCAAGGAATATGAGAAGGGCTTGGAGCTATACTCCAACGGTGTCTTAATCATGAACAAGTGTGCCGAACTGGTGCCGGATTATTTCAGCTTTGTCAAGGGAGTCGTCGATTCGGAGGATTTGTCGTTAAACATCTCCCGGGAAATGCTGCAGCATGACCGGCAGCTCAAGGTCATCGCCAAAAACATTAAGTCCAAAATCAAGGGCATGCTGGAAGAATTACTGAAAACCGAGCGGGAGAAGTATGAGCAATTCTTTAAGCTTTTCGGGCGGCAGCTCAAGTACGGCCTGTACAGTGATTATGGCGCCCATAAAGATGTTTTGCAGGATTTGTTGATGTTCTATTCTTCCAAGGAAAAGAAGATGGTGACCTTAGCTGAATACGTGGCCCGGATGCCCGAAGAACAAAAGTATATTTATTACGCGGTGGGTGCTTCGGTGGAAAGACTGGAGAAGCTCCCGCAAACGGAACTTGTGGCAGACAAGGGCTATGAAATCCTTTATTTTACCGACGACGTCGATGAATTTGCCATCAAGATGCTGGGAAGTTTTCAAGGGAAAGAGTTTAAATCGGTTTCCGGCAGTGATTTAGGGCTGGAAAAAGACGAAAAAGAAGCGGCGGACAAGCAAGCGAAACAGGAAGATTACAAGGAAATTTTCGAGCAGATGACGAAACTCCTTGAAGGAAAAGTCACCTCCGTGCAAGCTTCCGAGCGCTTGAAAAGCCATCCGGTTTGCCTTTCCAGCGGGGGCGAGCTGACCATCGAGATGGAGAAGGTCTTGAACGCCATGCCCTATAACAACCAGAAGGTTAAGGCGGACAAAATCCTGGAAATCAACGTGCAGCACGAGGTTTTCCAAGCACTCCAGGAAGCCTTTAAAAACGACCAGGAGAAATTTAAGCTGTACACGGATCTGTTGTATAATCAAGCCTTGCTGATTGAAGGACTGCCCATTGAGGACCCGGTCCAGTTTACGAATAACATCTGTAAGATGATGAAATGAAGAAATGAAATGAGGTCCCAAAATGATTTACATTTTTGGTCATAAAAACCCGGATACGGATTCTGTCGCCGCGGCCATCGCTTTGGCCGATTTTAAGAACAAAACCGGCGTCGAGGCAGAGGCAAGGGTTTTAGGACCGCTCAATAAGGAAACCCAATATGTTTTGGATTACTTCGGGACTGTCGCGCCCAAACTCATCGAGGACGTGAAGCCCAGGCTGAAGGACCTTAATTATGACAGGGTGGCCAGCATCGGCCCGCGCCAGTCGCTGCTTTCCGCGTATAAAATCATGGAAAAAAACAATATCAAAACCTTGCCCATTGTGGATGAGGATAACCTGCTGATGGGTATCGTAACCATGAAGGATATTGCCATGTGGTTGATTAAGGGCGACTTTTATTACCTGCGCAGCACCATTGCCAATATTGCCGAGGATTTGGAAGGCAGGCTGCTTGCCGGCAATGCAGCCGCGGAGGTGGAGGGGCAGATTTCTGTCATCTCCTATTATTACGATACGGTGGTCAGGGAAAGAATTATCAGGAAAGACAGCATTGTGATTGTGGGCGACCGTTATGAGATCATCGATTATTCCATTGAGAGCGGTGTAAAATTGCTCATAGTCACCGGTGGAAAGGAGATTCCCGTCAAATACCTGGAGAAGGCCCGGGAAAGGCAAGTCCCGGTTTTGTTGGTGCCGAAAAACACCTATGCCGCTGCCAAACAGTTAAATCATTGCAATTATGTCTCCATCATCATGAAGACGAAAGACCTGGTCAAATTTACGGAGAATGAAGATTTAGCCGAGGTCAAAGAGGAGTTGCTCATCCACCGGCACTCCAATTATCCGGTGGTCACCGAAAACAACGAATACCTGGGTTTTGTCGGCCGAAGACATCTTTTAAACCCCAACCGGAAAAAAGTAATTCTGGTGGACCACAATGAATATGCTCAAAGTGTGAAGGGCTTAGCCCTAGCGGAAATAGTCGAGGTGGTCGACCATCATAAGATTGGTGATGTCAGCACCTCCAGTCCGATTATCTTCCGGAACCTGCCGGTGGGCAGTACTTGCACCATTGTTTTCAAGCTGTTTAAGGAAGAAAAGGTTCCCTTGACGCGGCCGATAGCGGGCTTGCTTTTGGCCGGGATTCTTTCGGACACTTTGTCTTTGCAATCCCCCACGACCACGGCTTTAGACCGGGAAGCGGTGCAGGAATTGCAAAAAATTGCGCAAGTAGATTGGCAGACCTTTGCTCTGGAGATGTTTAAAGCGGGCACCTCTTTGGAAGGGCAAAACATTGCGGAGATTTTCTATAAGGATTTCAAGGAGTTCGGCGTGAAGAACAGAAAAGTTGGTATCGGGCAGGTTTTCACGCTGGACATGGAGAATATTTTTAATCGCCAGGCGGAGTTTTTGGACTTTATCGCCCAGATCCATCAACAAAAGGACTATTTACTGACCTTGCTCCTGGTCACGGATATTTTGCGCAAGGGCTCCTATCTCTTTTACAAGTGCAACAACGGGCGACTTTTGGCGAATACTTTTAATAAGGAAGTGGAGCAAGGCGTTTTTATCGAAGGGGTAGTATCGAGGAAAAAACAAGTTATCCCGCAAGTGATCGAAGCGCTGAATAATCTGGAGATGTAGCGGGGATGGAGGTGTCCGGTTTGCAGCCCATAAGAATCTTATTCGTGGTGTTGCCAACGGCTATCCTGCTTCTTGTGGGGGTGGCGGTGAAATATTTTCGCGCCTATTGGCTTATTTCCGGTTACAACACCATGTCCAAAGAAAAGAAACAGAATGTGGATATTGAAGCACTCGCCAATTTTACGGGAAACTTCTGTTTTGTTATTGCCATTATCATTGGTTTTTCCTTTCTCTTTATGGAGACCGGCCATTATCCGCTGGCCATGGCCTTTTTGGTGTCATTGTTTCCGCTGACCATTTTTGTACTGATCAAGACCCAGGCTTTTGACGGAAACAACCGGAACCCGGACGGGACGATGAAACGCAGCGCCATGCTGAAAATCGGTTTCGTCATCGTATTTATGGTCATTGTCGGAATAGGGGTTGGTGTGCTCCTGTATCAAAGCTATCAACCGGTGGAAATCGTGGTCGCCGAGGAATACTTCATGATCAAGGGTATCTATGGGGAAAAGATTGCCTACCAAGACATCACGGAAGTAGCCCTCATTCAGGAAATCCCGCCTATTACCGCCCGAACCAACGGTTCTTCCCTGGGGGTAAAGAAAAAGGGACATTTTCGCATGAAAGAACTGGGTGCCGTTAAATTATTTTTGGACAGCGGCGAACCCCCCTTTATTTATATCGAACGCGGAATGAACGAAGAGCAGGCAGAAAGCGGGGAACAGCAAAGCCAACCGGCGAAAAAAGGCAAGCCGGTGATCATCAATCTTGTCCACAAGGAAGACACCGAGTCGGTGTATTATGATTTATACAAGGCCTGGAAAGGGGAATAGAAGAACCGGGCAAAAGGAGAGGGCGCCGGATCGGCATTCAGTGAGGGCGCCCGCCGCCTCTTTTTAGGCAAAAAAGAGCGTGAAGAATTTTTAACATAAGCACTTGCATATTTTACAAGGATGACTTATAATAAATAAGTAATTCAATTGTTTATAATATTATGACTAAAGTAGTTTATTCAGGACAATTACAACTTCCCAGCGACCGGTATTGCGAAGCAAATGCTTTCGTAATTTACTGCTTTTTTCATATATTTGAAAGGATGGTTTTTCATGAAAGTTATTATCAAAAATGACGAGAGAGGTCTATTGTTCAGAAACGGGAATTATATGAAATGCCTAAAGCCCGGAACATACCGCTTTAGTTCATTTGGCAACAGCACGGTGATTCTTGCTAATGTCAATGACGCCTTGTCTGTTGCGGACAAGAATATTAATATCTTTCTGAAAGACCAGGAACTGTTGAAGGAGCTTTCGGTGATTGACGTGCAGGATCACGAGATTGCCCTGCATTATGAAGACTGGAAACTGGCCGAAGTGCTGAAACCAGGGAAGTACGCCTTTTGGAATGTCCTGAAAAAGCATGATTTTATTGTGGTTGATACCAGAAATCCCGAGGCCATTCCGGATATTGACATCTCCAGTTACACCAACCCGAAACTGGAAAAATACCTGGAATGTCACGACATCGAAAGCTACGAAAAAGGCCTGCTCTATTACAATAATGTCTTTCAAAAAATCCTGGAGCCCGGACGGTATTACTTCTGGAAAGGGCCTGTCCATGTGGACCTGGTCAAGGTGGACATGCGGCAGCAACAAATCGACGTCACCGAGCAGGAAGTGATGACGGAAGATAAGGTGAACGTCAAACTTAACTTTGTCTGTCAATACAGAGTTGTGGATCCTTTAAAAGTGGTGGAAGTCCGTTCCCTGGAAGAACAACTGAACATTCTGGTACAAATGATTGTCCGGGATTTTGTCGGGATCCTGAAGTTGGATGATTTCCTCATGAAAAAGCAGGAAATTGGTCTCTATGTTTTAAAACAACTTAACGAAAAGGGCGAGGACATCGGTGTGGAATTCGTGTATGCCGGCCTGAAGGACGTGATTCTGCCCAGTTACATCAAAGAAGTTTTGAACACGGTAGTCATTGCCGAAAAGAGAGCGCTGGCCAATAATATTGCCCGCCGGGAAGAAGTTGCTTCCACGAAGACGCTTTTGAACACGGCAAAACTGATGGAGGAAAACCAGACGCTTTACCGCTTAAAAGAGTTGGAGTACCTAGAAAAAATCTGCGATAAAATTGGGAACATTTCTTTAACCGGCAGCGGGAGTTTGTTAGAGCAATTAAACACCTTGTTGGCCAAAAGGATCTCGGATCCGGTTGACGATCCTTCAGCCAAAAATTAGCGGCTAAAAAGAGGGCGTAAAAAACATCCACGGTCAGTATTTTGACCATGGATGTTTTTTGTTTGGTCTGTCTTGGAGAGAGCGGCTGCTTGGGCCGCCTATTCCTCGAG
>DGEB01000031.1:20710-25013 GCA_002385735.1 Peptococcaceae bacterium UBA3937 | reverse complement strand
GGTCAGATGTGTATAAGAGACAGAACCGGAATCCTCTCCGTATCTTTCGTGTCTACCGCCGCCTCTGCCTCCTCTTCGATGACCGCGCACAGGCAGTTCCCGCATTTCGGGCAGGGTCCCGCTTATCACCGCTTTGGATAAAGCATCATTCACAGCATTTATTATGCCCACAGAAGTACATGTTGCTCCGGTTATAGTATCAACATCAAGGCTTTGGCTGTTAATAATCGCCTTAGGTATTGTTTCCATAGGTTTTTGGAAGTACCTTTCGCCTACTTCGTTATGGCTTAATATCTTTATATCAGTTATCTTGTTACCGCTTACAGCAACACTAACCTTAAGGCCTTCTCTGAAGCCTGTAGCTTCTCCCTCATAAACACCATCCTTTAATGTTAGGTCCTCGAAACTCGTTGTTATCTTATCTACTAAGTCATTCGGCAGGGCTGCGATTTCCCTACCATCGCCACCATTATTGAGGTAACTTTGCAGCAGATAAGGAGCTTGTATTCCCACATCTGCAACATGTAATACTAAAGCAGCGATAAAAAGCAGGGTCAATCCTCTGTGATAATACATCCAGCCGCCCCATTCTGATAAAGATCTTCTGAACACATAATTTAGTCCAAGAAGAATACTTATCACCCATGAAATTGTACCAAGATTTAAGCTAAGTACCTTTTCTGAGGATAATGCCCCATGTGCCAAACCAACAAGAATCAAGAAGAAACCCCACAGCTTATGATGCTTTCTCAAGGCTCTATTAATCAGCTTAAAACAATCTGCCAGGAAACTGTCCCCGCTTGCAAGCTTACGTGTAATATAAGCAACAGCTACAAATAAAGCAATTATAACCGCAGCCCACGCAAAAGCAAAGTTTAATAATAATTCCATAATATCACCCCCAAGACCATTTCATCAGGGAGGAAGATATGCTAAAATGGTATTCGCTACTTGCAAAAGGGAGGGACATCTTTCTGCACCGTATATAATTAATTATACAAAATTTTCGTAATTTTGTAAACTTGTTTCGTAAAATCGTGAACTTGCATATCCTTTGTTCGAGATAATGCCTGTGCGGATTGGTTTTTGTCAAGCAATTGGTATAATAATAGTGGTACTTGTGAATTAGCAGCAGAAAAAGCACAGGAAGCATCACTGCGGTGCGGCGAAAAGGGGGCAAGAGGATGCCGGAACAAAAATCGGAGGTCAGGCTGGAGGAAAAACTAAAGCTGTTGCCTGCTTTGCCCGGAGTCTATCTTTTTAAGGATGAAAAAGGCAAAGTAATTTACGTGGGGAAGGCGATCAGCCTGAAAAACCGGGTGCGGTCGTATTTTACCGGACAACAAAGTTCCCCGAAAACCCAGGTTTTAGTTAAGAAGATTCGGGATTTGGATTACCTGGTCACTGATTCGGAAGTGGAAGCCCTGATTTTGGAAAGTAATCTCATTAAAAAACACAAGCCGAAGTATAATATCCGGTTGATGGATGACAAAAACTATCCATATCTTAGGGTAACCGTGCAGGAAAAATTCCCGCGGCTGGAGATGGTGCGCTCGGTCAAGCGGGACGGGGCCCGTTACTTTGGACCATACACCAATGTAGGAGCGCTCCATGAGACCCTGCGGCTGTTAAAAAGAGTTTTCCCTTTACGGTCCTGTAAGCAGAAGGATTTCAGCAAACAGGAGCGGGCCTGTCTGAACGCGCATATTAAAAGATGCGCCGCGCCTTGTCAGGGCTTAATCAGCGAGGCGGATTACCGGAAGATGATTGAGGAGGTCATCCTCTTTTTGGAAGGCCGGCAGGAAAAGCTGGCGAAAACGCTGAAAAAGCGAATGCAGGAAGCCGCGAAACGCCTGGACTTTGAAAAGGCGGCGGAATTGCGGGACCAGCTTCAGGCCGTAGAAAATGTCATTGAGAAGCAGAAGATCGTCTCCACCAGCCGGGAGGATTATGATGTGCTTCATTATGCCCGGGCCAACCACATTGCCTGTGTGCAGCTTTTCTTTGTGCGCAGCGGGAAGGTTTCGGGCGGGGACCATTTCCTGCTGGAAGGGTTGCAGGGCACGGAGGATGCGGAAATCCTGCCGGCCTTTTTGAAGCAGTATTATCACCGGGCCGAATTTATCCCGCCCCAGCTTATTCTCCCGGAGAAGGTGGAGGAACAGGAGGTCCTGGAGACCTGGCTGAAGGAAAAACGGGGGAGCAAAGTTGTCTTAACCGTGCCCCAAAGGGGACACAAGAAGGAGCTCTTAGCCCTGGGCGCGAAAAACGCCCGGGAGAATTTACAGCGGGAAAGCCGCATCAGAGAGGAAAAAGAGCGGCAAGAGGAAAAAGCCCTGCAGGAACTGGCGGACTATTTGGGTCTATCCCGGCCGCTCCAGCGGATGGAGTGTTACGACATCTCCAATATCCAGGGGCGGGAAGCGGTTGCTTCGATGGTAGTTTTCGAAAAGGGCCGCGCCAATCCGTCCGCATACCGGCGGTTTAAAATCAAAACCGTCGAAGGGCCGGACGACTTTGCCAGCATGGCCGAAGTAATCCGGCGCCGCTTCAGTAATGCCCAAAGCGGCAATCCCCGTTTCCTTCCTTTGCCCGATTTGGTGGTGGTGGACGGCGGAAAAGGGCAGCTTTCGGCGGTCTGTGGGGTGATGCGGGAATTGGGTTATGGGGATATCCCGGCCGTGGGGCTGGCCAAGCAGGAGGAGTGGGTGTTTATGGAGGGAAAGAGCGATCCCCTCATCCTGCCCCGGGACTCCCAGGGCTTGTACCTGCTTCAGCGGATCAGGGACGAGGCTCATCGTTTTGCCATTACCTATCATCGTCTGTTAAGAGGCAAACGGAACCTCCTTTCCGTGCTGGACGAGATTCCCGGCTTGGGGCCCAAGCGCAAAGCCGCTTTGTTGAAGCATTTTCAGCTCTCTTTACAAAAAATCCGACAGGCTTCCCTGGAGGAACTGGAGCAAGTGGAAGGACTGGGCAAGAAAGCAGCCTGGCAAATATGGAATTATTTTCAAGTTCAAGAGGAAGTTTGAAACAAGATGAAACAATATGGAGTTTAATTACAAAAATTAGAAAAAAATTATTCCAAAAAGAAGGAAATTGCCTTAGCCTGGTCGAATTATAGTTATTAGTTAAGCAATTATAAATATTGTGTCGCGGGGGGCTGGTTATGGAGATGAGCCAATGTTCAGAAGGGATTTTAATGGAACTGGAACGCTTGAGGAAAGAACTGTATGGGATGGTGCAAAAGGGCACTGAAACCTTGACATCTCCGGAAATTTATAAAGCCAGCATCACATTGGACAAGCTGATTGTGAAATTCTTACAACAAAAGTATTACGCCAATTAAATAAAACTGATAACCCTTTTTTAACCTTCCAAATGTTAAGAAAGGGTTTTTTCTTGCCCTGATCTGCTGCTTACACAAGCATGAACGGCCAAGACTACCCCCTGGGGAGCATTTTTTTGTGCCTGGACATAATAGTAAAAAACAGGGGGGGTCCAGGTGCGGTTTTTCGGGGATTATCATGTTCATTCTACCTATAGTGACGGGCGGGGTACGGTAGCGGAAATGGTGGAAGCAGGGCAAAAAGCCGGCTTGGAGGAAATCGGCTTTGCGGAGCATGGCCCGCGCAATATCGGCTGCGGGATCAAATCCGAAAATATGCTCCTTTTGCTAAAAGAGGAAATCGCCCGGGTGCAGCGGATTTATCCTGCCGTGAAGCTCTACACCGCTGTGGAAGCCAACGTAATTAGCCTGGAGGGAGAGCTGGATGTAAGCGGGAAGGTCATTAAGCAGTTGGATTATTTAATTGCCGGCCTGCATCCTTACGTTTTACCGGCCCAAGTCCGGGAGTTGTCTTGGGTGGCGGGCAATACCTTGAGCAATTTCCTGCCGGGACAGGCCTTGCAGAGGAGAGTCGCCAATGCCAACACCAAAGCTTTCGTGGCCGCGATTTACCGGTATGCGCCCCAGCTGATCAGCCACCCCGGCTTAAGAATGCCCATTAGTTTGGAGGAGACGGCGAGAGCTTGCCTGGCGCGGGGCACCTGGTGGGAAATCAACGCGGGGCACCGCTTTCCGGATTACGAGCAGGTGAGCGCCTTAGCCCGCTGGGGCGTTGATTTTCTGGTGAACAGTGATGCTCATTTTCCGGAAAGCGTGGGGGCGCTGGACTATGGCGCCTGGGTATTGGAAAAGGCCCGGGTGCCCCTTTCTCATGTCAAAAATGCCCGGAGCTAATCAGGAACCCGAAACAGGAAGAAGCTCCTCCCTGCTCCGGAAAAGGAAAAAGGTACCGGA
>DGEB01000031.1:18431-20498 GCA_002385735.1 Peptococcaceae bacterium UBA3937 | reverse complement strand
CCGGAAAAAGGTGCCGGAAAAAGGGCTGGTGAAGTAGCGTGGATTATATTATGATGTAAGCAGAGGTTATGCCGCAGGCAGAAAGTTGGATTTACGATTTAGGTAGTGGTTTCTGGTAAAGAGGAGGCTAAGAGGAGATGTCGAATTTAACTTTTCATATTATTACAGGGTTGTCAGGAGCGGGGAAGACCCATGCTATCAGAGCGCTGGAGGATTTAGGGTTCTTTTGTGTCGACAATTTACCGCCTGCTCTTTTGCCGCGGTTTGCTGAGCTTTGTTTGGAAGGGGAAAGCGTCCTGGAACATGTGGCCGTGGTGATCGATATCCGCGGGGGACTATTTTTTGAACACTTATTCCAGGCTTTGGATGAGTTGAAAAACAAGGGCTGTTTTTACGAAATTGTTTTTCTGGAGGCCAGCACCGAGGTCCTGGTGAAACGGTTTAAAGAAACGAGGAGAAGGCATCCCCTTTCCAGCCAGGGACCTTTGCTGGAGGAAATCCTGCTGGAAAAGCAAAGGATGGAGAGTTTAAGAGGAATCGCCAATATCATCATTGATACTTCGGAACTGGGGCCGAAGGAATTAAAAGCCCAGCTTTCGGACCTTTACGGCCCGGATAATGATAAGGTGAAACTGCATCTGACGATCATGTCCTTCGGCTATAAATACGGGATTCCGCTGGATGCGGATTTGGTGGTGGATGTGCGCTTTCTCCCGAATCCCTATTATGAGAAGCGGTTGCGGACGTTGACCGGTTGTGACCAGGAAGTACGGGACTATGTGTGCCGGTCGTCCTTGACGGAAGATTTTTTACAGAAATATTCCGATATGTTAAGCTTTTTATTACCCCATTATGTGGAAGAGGGCAAAACCCACCTGGTCATTGCCATTGGCTGCACCGGAGGGCAGCATCGCTCGGTGGTGCTGGCCAATTGTCTGGGCGAAAGATTATCTTCGCAAGAATATCAGGTGATGATCCGGCATAGGGATATGTTTAAGCAAAGAACAGGGGAGGTATTGATGTGAACAGTCTTTCACGGTGGTTATCCCCTTATCAACGGTACTCCTTGAAAAAAGGCCCGCGCATTGTGGTGATTGGCGGAGGAACCGGCTTATCTGTTTTGTTGCGGGGCTTAAAAGAATACACCTCCAACCTGACCGCGATTGTTTCGGTGACCGATGACGGAGGCAGTTCCGGCAAACTGAGAGGAGAAATGGGGATAATCCCTCCGGGGGATATTCGTAATTGCCTGGTGGCTTTAGCCGATACGGAGCCCGCGATGGAAAAACTGTTCAGTTATCGTTTTAAGCAATGTACCGAGTTATCAGGACATAATTTAGGCAATCTGTTGATTGCAGCGATGACCGATTTGACCGGCAGCTTTGAAACAGCCATTGATGAGGTGAGCAAGGTGCTGGCGATCCGGGGAAAGGTGGTGCCGGTATCCTATGATAACCTGCGCTTAGGGGCCGAACTGGAAGACGGCTCGGTGGTCATGGGAGAAAGCTCCATTTCCCGTTCCACCCAGCGCATCAGACGGGTTTTTTTAGACCCGGACAACTGCCAACCTTCCCAGCAGGCTTTAGAAGCCATTGCCGAAGCCGATGCCATTATTTTCGGGCCGGGCAGTCTGTATACCAGCGTCATTCCTAACCTATTAGTTCCGGAAATCAGTAAGGCCATAAAAAGTTCGCCGGCCATGAAAATCTACGTCTGCAACGTGATGACCCAGGCCGGGGAGACCAAGGATTATACCGCCTCGGACCATCTGAAGGCGCTTTTTGCTCATTCCGCCGAAGGAATTGTCGATTACGTTATTGCCAACAATCAAAAAGTGCCGCCCCATTATGCCAATAAATACGCGGCGGAAGGCGCTTATCTCGTGAAAGTGGACCGGAAGCGCATTGCCCAGATGGGCGTAGGCTTAATCCAGGCGTCCCTCATTCACGAGAGTATTTCCATTCGACATAATTCGGAAAAACTGGCGGCGCTGATTGTTCCTTTGATTACCGACAAAGGGATGACCGGAAAAAAGGAGGCGGAGAAAAAAACGCGGCTTTCCCGTTT
>DGEB01000031.1:16712-18229 GCA_002385735.1 Peptococcaceae bacterium UBA3937 | reverse complement strand
GGGCGATGTCGTTTTCCACGGACGCGAAGGATGAATTAGCGCGTCTTTTCCCTGACAAAGCCTGCTGCCGGATTGCCGAGCTGGCTGCTTTAATCCGGATGGATGGAACAATCACCATTAGTACCAATCACGAAATTGCCTTGGTGATCACTACGGAAAGTGCGCCGGTGGCACGGAAGATTTTTCGCTTGTTTAAAGAGGGGTATAAGCTGGAGCCGGAAATCCTGGTGCAACGTCGCCGGAGTCTGAAGAAGAACAATGTCTACAGTGTGCGCCTGAGTAATGTGGAAAATATTAATCAGATCCTGGTGGAACTGGGGATCCTGGACAAAAGGGGCGATATTTTGCCGGGGATCAAGCCTTCCTTAATTAAGTCGCTTTGCTGCCGCCGCAGCTATTTGCGGGGGGTCTTTCTAGGGGCGGGCTCGGTCAATAATCCGGAAGGGAATTACCATTTGGAGATTATCACCAACAACGATTTTTACGCCCAGGAGGTAGCGGACTTGATCAACCGCTTCCCGGGGATGTCGGCCAAAGTAAGCAGCCGCAAAAACTGGTATGTGGTTTACCTCAAGGAAAGTGAGCAAATCGCTTCTTTTCTCAACATTGTGGGAGCCCATCAGGCCCTGCTGGATTTTGAAAACATCCGGGTGCTTAAAGACATGCGGAATAAAGTCAACCGGCTGGTGAACTGTGATACCGCCAATCTGAAAAAATCCGTCAATGCCTCTTTAAAGCAGATTGAGAATATTAAGTTAATCGATGCCAAGATCGGGTTGGAAAAGCTGCCCGTGCGTTTGCGGGAAGTGGCTCGTTTGCGCCTGGAGAATCCGGACAGCAGTTTAAAGGAACTGGGGGAAATGATGGCTACCCCCATGGGCAAATCGGGGGTCAACCACCGCCTGCGCAAAATCGAAGCGATTGCCGAAGCCTTGCGCAATAAGTAGGGGGAAAATACCAGCAGATTTTTGGAGAAAAAGCAAATCTTTTTTCGAAAGAACAGTGATTTTTTTATTAATCTTATGTATAATGGAGGATATGTAGGACTAACCAGGTCCCTTTGGTTAAGGAATCTAGAGGTGGAGGTGAAAATAATGGCCTACGAAATCAGTGACGAATGCATTTCCTGCGGTGCTTGTGAAGCAGAATGCCCGGTTGAGGCAATTAGTGAGGGTGATGGCAAGTTTGTGATTGATCCGGATAAATGCACTGAGTGTGGTGCCTGTGCGGATGTTTGTCCGGTTGGCGCTCCGGCGAAAAAATAAGCTGTGCTGGAAAAGCAAAAAAGAGCGAAAAGGTACGAAAAAGGGCCGGTTGTCACGAACAGAATGGCGGGGCAGCCGGTCTTTTTTATGGGCATAAGAGGAGAGCCAGAGAAAAGCAGCGGAAAATAGACAGAAAATTCGCCGTATTATTTTAAAATGAAACATTAAATTTATCTGATAGAAAATTGATATACTATTATTAAGAGGATCCGGTAGGAGACAGGACACGGAAGGAGCTAAAGGAAGGAGCTA
>DGEB01000031.1:16152-16425 GCA_002385735.1 Peptococcaceae bacterium UBA3937 | reverse complement strand
AGGAGCTAAAGGAAGGAGCTAAAGAAGAATGGCTGGCTTTGACTTAAGGTTGGAACAAAAACAGAAACTGATCATGACTCCGGAACTGCGGCAAGCCATCAAGATCCTGCAATTATCCTCACTGGAATTGGCTGAATATATTAACCAAATCATGCTCGATAATCCCTTGCTGGATACCCAGGAGGAGGGAAACAGCTTTCCCGACCGCATGGGGAGCTCTCTGGCCGAGTTGGAGGGGAATCCCATCCCCGAGTGTGAGGAAAACCCCATCCC
>DGEB01000031.1:0-15921 GCA_002385735.1 Peptococcaceae bacterium UBA3937 | reverse complement strand
GGAATAGCTTTATGGAGAAAGAGGGAAGCACCCTCCCGGAGCCTGCGGAAAGTCTTTTTGCAGGGATAAGGGAGCTTGAAGAAAAGGACCGGGAACTGGATTTTCAAAAGCGGGAAAGGGAGAGAAAGGAATTTGATTGGCAGGAGTATCTTAGGGAAAACGGGGACGATGCTTCCGCTTCCTACTATCTGCCGCCGGAAGAGCGAGAGGACTTCCGGTGGGAGAACATGCTGCCCGGAGAGACCAGCTTGCAGGATTATTTACTTTTTCAACTGGGGTGCCTGCAGCTTGACGCCAGGGAGCAGGAGATTGGGGAGTATCTGATTGGCAATCTTGATAGCCATGGTTACCTGAGGGCCTCTACGGAACAAATTGCCCAGGATCTAAAAATCGAGCCGAAACTGGTGGAGAAGATCCTGCAACTGATCCAGGGTTTTGAACCCTCCGGCGTAGGCGCCCGGAATTTGCAGGAATGCCTGCTGATTCAGCTCCAGCAAAAAAACCTGTCCGACCCGGCTTTGTTTAAAATTGTGCAACACCATCTGGAGGAACTGGCCCAGGGGAAATACGGCAAAGTAGCTGCCGCCCTTAAACTGCCCGTGGGGCGGGTCCAGGAATTAGCCGACCTCTTGAAGGAACTGAACCCGAAACCTGGTTCCACATACAGCAGTGGGGACAGGATTCGCTACATTGTTCCCGACGTGATTATCGAACGGGTGGCGGACGATTTTGTGATCCTGGTTAACGATAGCCTGGTCCCGCACTTAACCATCAATAAGACTTACAGCACGATTCTCAAGAACAAGGACCATTACGCTTATGACCAGGCCACGAGAATTTTTGTGGAAAACAAGATGAATCAAGCTCTTTGGTTGATTCGCAGTATCGAACAGCGCCGGATGACGATTTACCGGGTGACGGAAGCTTTACTGCAAAAACAGCTCGCTTTTTTCCGCCAAGGGATCATGTATTTGCGGCCTTTAACGATAAAGGAAGTGGCCGATGCGATCGGGATGCACGAATCCACCGTAAGCAGAGCGGTTTCCCATAAATATGTGCAAACCCCCCATGGTCTTTTCGAATTCAAATTCTTTTTCAGCACCGGCTTTCATACAACCAGGGGCGAAAGCACTTCGGCCGAGAGTATCAAGCAACTGATCGTGGAGCTATTGAAAAACGAGAGTCCGGCTAAACCGTACAGTGACCAGAAGTTGACCGAGTTATTGCGGGAAAAGGGCGTGCTCATTGCCCGGCGTACCGTCAGCAAGTACCGGGAGGAACTGGGGATCCTAAGCGCCTCCCAGCGCCGCCGCTATTAAAATGAAGGATTTCAAAATTTAGGATTTAAAACAGCCGGCCCGGCCTTTAATACCTGGAGAGTACCAAAGGGGATTAGAGGCCGTTTTTTGTGCGCTTCCGGGAAGGGATGCGCGAAAAAATTTCACATATTGTCAGCGCATGAATAATCTGATACAGTGGTTAATGACGCGTAAACGGGACAAATGCAGGAAGCGCGGGACAACGGATGACCCAGGGGAGGGAGAGGGGCATGAGCGAGCGGATTGACCTGTTAAAAAAAATCGTGCCGGAAATCAGCAGCCTGTTAGAAAAAAGGTATGCTCTTTTACGGGTGGTGCGGTATAATCAACCTATTGGCAGGAGATTGCTTGCGGAACAGTTGGAGTGGGGCGAAAGGCTGGTCAGAAACGAGGTAGATTTTTTAAAAAACCAGCAACTGCTCCTTTCTGATGCCGCGGGAGTCTCGCTAACCGAGGAATGTGAGGGGATTTTGCCGCAACTGGCGGAACTGGTTCATGCATTTCGGGGTCTTGCATTTTTAGAAAATATCCTCCAAAATAAAATAGGGTTATCTAAAGTATGGGTCGTTCCCGGAGATATTGACAAAAACCAGTTCGATATGCGGGAACTTGGGAAAACCGCAGGTCGCTATTTGTTGGAAACGGTTCGGGAGGGCTGGGTACTTGCGGTCTCCGGCGGAATGACCATGGCTGAGGTCGCCCGTCAGATTCCCCAGGGCACCGAAAAAAGAAAGATCCTGGTTGTGCCCGCCCGTGGCGGTTTAGGCGGGGTAGTCGAGATCCAGTCGAATACCATCGCGGCGAAAATTGCCACGGCCTTAGGCGGAAGTTACCGGCTTTTGTACGTTCCCGACAACATCCCGGAGGAAGCGTTAGAAAATTTTACGCAAGACCATAAGATTGCGGAAACAATCAATCTGGCCAAAAACGCCAACCTCCTCATGCACGGGATTGGGGTTCCCAAAGTAATGGCCGCCCGCCGGGACCTGGATTGGCAGGCTTTGCTTTCCCGGGCGAATAAATTGCCGGTGGGAGAAGCCTTCGGGCATTATTTTGCGGCCGACGGCTCGGTGGCGCTGACGACTCCTTCCGTAGGACCGCGCTTGGAAGAGCTGGCGAAGTTTAAGCAAGTGGTAGCGGTAGCCGGAGGGAAAAGTAAGGCCCAGGCGATTTTGGCCGTATTGCGGTCCGGTTTCGTCAAAGTGCTGATTACGGATCAGGGCGCGGCAGAAGCGATGAGAGAAATTCTTGAGGACGGGTAATATTATATAAAAGGGCAATATTAATAGGTAGCAGCGTTGGGGAATCTTGAAAAAGGGGGAACGAAGAACGATGAAAAAAGTGGGGATTAACGGATTTGGGCGAATCGGCAGGAATGTGTTTCGCGTTGCTTTAGATAATGAGGATTTTGAAATAGTGGCCGTAAATGACCTTACTGATGCGCGGACATTAGCGCATCTTCTGCTCTATGATTCCGTTCACGGGCCCTTCGCCGGCCGGGTCGAGGTGGGCGAAGATTCGATAATTATTAATGGAAAAGCAATCAAGGTATTGGCGGAAAAGGATCCGGCCCTATTGCCCTGGGGCGAATTGGGCGTCGATGTCGTCATTGAATCAACCGGGCGTTTTACCAAAGGGGAAAAGGCGCGGGCCCATTTGAAGGCCGGGGCAAAGAAGGTCATTATTACGGCGCCGGCCAAAGACGAAGACCTGACGGTGGTCATGGGCGTCAATGACGATCAGTATGATCCGGCTAAGCACCACATTATTTCCAATGCCTCGTGTACCACGAACTGTCTTGCCCCGGTGGTGAAAGTTTTGCACGAAAAATACACCGTGCGGCGCGGCATGATGACGACGGTTCATTCCTACACCAATGACCAGCAGATTTTGGATTTGCCCCATAAAGATTTACGGAGGGCAAGAGCCGCGGCCCTTTCGATTATCCCGACCACGACCGGCGCGGCCAAGGCCGTGACACTGGTTTTGCCGGAGTTAAAAGGGAAATTAAACGGTTTTGCCATGCGGGTCCCTACCCCGAATGTCTCGGTGGTGGATTTCGTGGCCGAGTTGGGCACCAAGGTCAGCGTGGAGGAAGTTAACGCCGCGTTAAAGGAAGCGGCCGAAGGCCCGTTAAAAGGGATTATGGCGTATTCGGATCTTCCGTTGGTTTCCAAGGATTATAACGGGAACCCCCATTCTTCCATTATTGATGGCTTGTCCACCATGGTTATTGACGGGAATATGGTGAAGGTTGTGGCCTGGTATGACAATGAATGGGGATATTCCAACCGGGTTGTGGATCTGGCGCGGAAGGTATCCGAATCACTTTAATAACTGAATACTGGCGACGGGAGGTTGGTAAAGAGTGAGTAAGAAAACAATGCGCGACATCATGGTAGCGGGGAAGAAGGTCCTTGTCCGCGTTGACTTCAATGTGCCAATTAAGGAAGGCAAAATTCTTGATGACACCCGGATGCGCAGAGCCTTGCCTACCATTAAGTATTTACAGGAACAAGGCGCGAAAGTCATTTTAATGACCCATTTGGGCCGGCCCAAAGGACAGGTTGTGCCGGAAATGAGTGTCCGGCAGTTGGTGCCCCATTTAAGTGAACTCCTGGGGCAGGAAGTGCTCTTTGCGGCAGATTGTGGCGGCCCGGAATCCCAAAAGGTCGCAGCCGAACTGCAAGCGGGACAGGTGGCGATTTTGGAAAATGTCCGTTTTTATCCCGGGGAGGAAAAGAACGATCTGGATTTTGCCAAGGAGCTAGCCGGCTTAGGAGAGGTCTACGTCAATGACGCTTTTGGCACCGCCCACCGGGCGCATTCCTCAACCGAAGGCATCAGCAGATTTTTACCGGCCGTATCCGGTTTTCTGATGGAGAAGGAAATCACCGCTTTGTCGGAAGCCCTGGATAATCCGGCGCAACCCTTTGTGGTAATCTTGGGCGGGGCCAAGGTTTCTGATAAGATTAGCGTGATCGAAAACCTGCTCAAAAAAGCGGCTTATCTGTTAATCGGCGGCGCCATGGCCAACACCTTTTTAAAGGCGCAAGGCTATGCGATGGGCGCATCTAAAGTGGAAGAGGACCAGCTTGAAACTGCCCAAAAGCTGCTGAAAAAGGCCGAGGCTTCCGGGGTAACCATGCTGTTGCCGCAGGATGTGGTTGTCGCCCATGAGCTTTCAGCCGAGGCCGAGGGCAAGGTGTGTGACCTGGGGGAAATTCCGGAAAACGGCATGGCTTTGGATATCGGGGATAAAACCGTGGAGGCTTTCTCCCAGATTATCGCCAAAGCGAAGACCATTGTCTGGAACGGGCCCTTGGGGGTTTACGAATACCCGCAGTTTGCGAGGGGCACTAATAAAATTGCGCAAGCCGCAGCGTCTTCTCAAGGGAAAACCATTGTCGGGGGAGGAGATGTGGTGGCGGCCGTTGAGAAATCCGGTTTGGCGGATTCCATTTATCATATTTCGACCGGCGGCGGAGCTTCGCTGGAATTTTTGGAAGGAAAAGTGCTTCCCGGAGTGGCGGCTCTTTTAGATAAGTGAGGTGCAAAAGAACTGATGAAGCAAACCAGGCACAGGAAACCGGTAATTGCCGCGAACTGGAAGATGAATAAACTAATTCAAGAGGCGGTAAGTTTTGTCGCCGGCTTTCCCAAGGATCCGGAACCGGATCAAAAGATCGAAGTAGTGATTTGTCCGCCCTTCACCGCCCTGCAGACGGTGGCGGAAGCCTTGCGGGGCACAAAGATTAAGCTGGGCGCGCAAAATCTTTATCCCAAAAGTCAGGGAGCGTTTACCGGGGAAATATCCCCGCTGATGCTCAAAGATGTAGGCTGTACATACGTTATTCTTGGCCATTCCGAACGGCGCCATATTCTCGGGGAACAGGACACCTTCATCAATGAAAAGGTGCAAGCGGCGCTGGCCCATGATTTAATCCCGATTTTGTGTGTGGGTGAAACCCTCGAGGAGCGGCGGCAAGGGCAAACGGAGACGGTTTGCCGGAGTCAGCTCCTGGGGTCGTTGGAAGGGCTGGACGCGGAAGCCGTAAAGAAGCTGGTCATCGCTTATGAACCGGTATGGGCAATTGGCACGGGGGTTAACGCCAGTGCGCAGGATGCGGAGGAAACTATTGCCTACCTGCGCCGCGTGATTGCCGAAAAGTGGGGTGATGAAGCAGCCGCGGCGGTCCGGATTCAATATGGCGGCAGTGTCAAGCCGCAAAACATCGCGGAATTTATGGCATGTGCCAATATCGACGGCGCTTTGGTAGGGGGAGCAAGTCTAGAAAGTGATTCTTTTTATGAGATAATCCAGGGTGCGAGGAGAGGAAGCGAGAGGCATGAAGTATAAGCCGGTAGTGCTGGTAATTCTTGATGGTTGGGGCGTAGCAAATGACAACGGAGGAAATGCGATAACCATAGCCAACACTCCCTATTTTGACCGGATGATGAAGAATTACCCCCATTGTGTGTTGCGTTCTTCCGGAGAGGCGGTAGGGCTGCCGGAAGGACAGATGGGCAACTCGGAAGTGGGCCATTTGAACATTGGGGCCGGAAGGGTTGTCTATCAGGAGTTTACGCGGATCACTAAGGCGATCAAGGAAGGGGAATTTGCCCGCAATCCGGTCCTGAGCCGGGCGCTGGACGAGGCAGCGCAAGAGGGGAAAGCCTTGCATTTAATGGGCCTGCTTTCGGACGGCGGTGTGCATAGCCACCTGTTGCACCTGTTTGCGCTGATGGACTTGGCGAAGGCCAGGGGGGTAAAGAAGCTGTTTATTCATCCAATTTTAGATGGACGAGATGTACCTCCGGTGAGCGCTGAAGGCTATGTGGTGGCTTTGGAAAAGAAGATTGCCGAACTGGGACTGGGTCAGATTGCGACCATCGCCGGTCGTTACTATACGATGGACCGGGATAAACGTTGGGAACGGGTGGAAAAAGGTTACCGGGCGATGGTGGCCGGCGAAGGGCGCAAAGCTTGTCTGGCGAAGGAAGCTTTGACGAAAGCTTATGAAATGAAAGAAACCGATGAATTCGTGGTGCCTACGGTCATCGTGGACGAGCAGGGGGAGCCGGTGGGCAGGATCCGGCCCGGCGATGTGGTGCTCATGTTTAACTTCCGGGCAGACCGGGCGCGCCAGATCAGTTATGCTTTTACGGAGGAGGTTTTCTCCGCTTTTGAAAGGCCGGGCGGTCTTCTGGGGGTACATTATGTATGCCTGACCCAATATGACATTACGATTAAGGCTCCGGTGGCTTTTCCACCGCAGAATCTGGAGAACACCCTGGGTGAAGTGGTGAGCAAGGCGGGTTTAGCGCAGTTGCGTATTGCCGAGACGGAAAAATACGCCCATGTGACCTTCTTTTTCAACGGGGGCATCGAAAAAGCGTACCGGGGTGAGGACAGGATTCTCGTGCCTTCTCCGAAAGTGGCCACCTACAATCTCCAGCCGGAAATGAGCGCTTATCAGGTTACGGAGCAGGTGACGCAGAAAATCCGGGAGGACAAGTATGATTTTATTGTTTTGAACTTTGCTAATCCGGATATGGTAGGGCACACCGGGCAACTGCCGGCCTGTATCAAAGCGATTGAAGCGGTAGATGATTGTTTGGGCCAGGTGATTAATACGGTTTTGGCCCAGGGCGGCTGTTTGCTGGTCACCGCTGACCACGGCAATGCGGAGCAGATGATTAATGAAAAAACCCAGGAACCGGTTACGGCCCATACGGCCAATCTTGTTCCCTGCATCCTGATCGGGGACGGCTTCGACCAGATGGAACTGTCCGACGGTTCGTTGCAGGACATCGCTCCCACTTTGTTGGAACTGCTGGGCTTGGACAAACCGGCGGAGATGACGGGAGAAAGCCTTATCCGTAGAAAAACGGCGAAGAAGTAACAGGAAGCAGCAAGGATGAAGCAACATCCTTACTCTAAGCCGAAGATAATCCGCACAGCGGGGCTAAAAAGGAGCGGGAATTTAAAAGGGATCCTTAAATAAGCTTTAAGATTAATGAGGGAAAAAGTCCCTGCAAATATATATAAGGAAATAAGGAGGTTAGGAAGATTGAGTACAATTATTGATGTTCATGCTCGGGAGATTCTGGATTCCCGGGGAAATCCCACTGTAGAAGTTGACGTGACACTGGAAGACGGTTCCTTTGGTCGTGCGGCGGTCCCTTCCGGGGCTTCCACCGGCGCTTATGAGGCCGTGGAATTGCGGGACGGCGAAGGCGACAGATTTTTGGGGAAAGGTGTAATGAAAGCGGTTACCAACGTGAATACGGTAATTGCGCCTGCGCTGATGGACAGTGATGCCCTGGATCAGGTGGCGATTGACCAGTTGATGATTGAACTGGACGGCACCCCGAATAAAAGCAAGCTGGGGGCCAACGCGATTTTAGGGGTTTCGCTGGCCGTGGCCAAGGCAGCGGCGGATTATGTCGGTTTGCCTCTTTACCGGTACATTGGCGGGGTTAATGCCAAAGAATTGCCGGTGCCGATGATGAATATTTTAAACGGTGGCAAGCATGCCGATAACAACGTAGATATTCAGGAATTCATGATTTTGCCGGCGGGTGCTTCTTCTTTCGCGGAAGCTTTCCGCATGGGAGCGGAAGTGTTTCATAATTTAAAGAGTGTCCTGAAGAAAAAAGGCTACAATACGGCCGTTGGTGATGAAGGCGGTTTTGCTCCTAATCTGAAATCCAATGAGGAAGCCCTGGAAGTGATTGTGGAAGCCATCCATAAAGCCGGCTACAAACCGGGGGAAGATGTTTTCCTGGGCTTGGATGTGGCGGCTACCGAGCTTTATAAAGACGGCAAATACGTCCTGGCCGGGGAAGGGCTTACTATGGCCGCGGAGCAGATGATTGATTTCTATAAGAAGCTTATCAGCAAATATCCGGTTATTTCCATCGAGGACGGGCTGGCCGAGGACGATTGGGAAGGCTGGCAGAAAATGACCCAAGCCCTGGGGGATAAAATTCAAATCGTCGGCGACGACCTCTTTGTCACCAACACGGAGCGCGTGGCGAAAGGTTTGGAAATGGGCGTCGCTAACAGTGTGCTGATTAAGGTTAACCAGATCGGCACCCTGACGGAAACGCTCAATACGATTGAAATGGCCAAGCGGGCCGGTTATACGGCGGTCGTATCCCATCGTTCCGGGGAAACCGAAGATGCCACCATCGCCGATATTGTGGTCGGGGTTAATGCCGGGCAGATCAAAACGGGCGCTCCTTCCCGCACCGACCGGGTCGCCAAATACAACCAATTGTTGCGCATCGAAGAGGAACTGGATGATGTGGCGATTTACCGGGGGAAGGACACCTTCTATAATCTGAAGAAAAGATAAGCTTCGCAAAGGGGACTGTCGGAACCAGACAGAAAAATTTCTCTGTCTGGTATTCCGACAGACTATCTGATATAATTTAAAAGATATTAAATAATACTACTTTTCTCAGAAGGGGGGGTCATATGAAAACGGCGTTCATTATCTTACAGGTCATCGCTTCCTTGGGTTTGATTGCGACCGTACTTTTGCAATCGGGTAAAAGTGCCGGTCTTTCCGGTTCTATTGCGGGCGGTGCTGAGACATTATTCGGCGGGAAGAAAAAAGGGCTGGATGATTTCTTAGCGAAGCTTTCTACGATTATGGCGATTTCTTTCATGGTCTTGACTTTGCTGATTTCCATTGTGTAATAGCCTATTAGGACTTAAGCAAATAAGTAAGTAATTAAGGAATAGGATAATTAATTTGGATTTATAGAATTTTTTGGTTGATCTGCTGTTAAGGGAGGAAGAGGAGAATGAATTTTACGATCTGGGCACCCATTGCCGGGGTGGCTGCGCTTTTATTTGCTTTTTATCTGGCCAAACGGATTTCCAGCGTCGAGCCTGGGAATCAGAAGATGCAGGAGATTTCCGGGGCGATTCAGGAAGGCGCGATGGCTTTTTTGCGCCGCGAATATAAAGCTCTGGTTGTTTTTGTTTTGGCAGTGGCGGTCATAATCTTTTTAGCCGGTTATTTCACCGAAGGGGCAGACAGCTTGCAGCCTGAAACAGCTATTGCCTTCATAATCGGGGCTACTTGTTCGGTGCTTGCCGGATTTTTTGGGATGAAGGTGGCCACAAAGGCCAATGTCAGAACGGCGAACGCTGCGCAAACCAGTGCTAATAAAGCTTTGGGTGTTGCTTTTTCCGGCGGCGCCGTGATGGGCATGTGTGTAGTTGGTTTAGGTTTGGTTGGTTTAGGTATCGTCACATACTTATTCGACAATCCGAGTACGATTAACGGCTTTGCTTTAGGGGCCAGTTCCATTGCATTATTCGGCCGTGTTGGCGGCGGGATTTACACGAAAGCGGCGGACGTCGGGGCCGACCTGGTTGGGAAGGTCGAAGCGGGCATTCCGGAAGACGATCCGCGCAATCCGGCGGTTATTGCCGACAATGTAGGGGACAACGTCGGTGACGTGGCCGGTATGGGCGCTGACCTTTTTGAATCTTACGTTGGTTCCATTATCGCATCCATTGCTTTAGCTGTAAGCTTAGGTTTGGGTTACAACGGCATTATTCTACCAATCTTAATTGCTGCGGCCGGGATTGCTGCTTCGATTATCGGAACCTTCTTTGTCCGGACAGGGGAAGGTGCTAATGCGGCCAAAGCTTTGAACATGGGTTCAACAGTGGCGATGATTCTTTCCCTGGGGGCCACCTACTTTTTGGCGACCAGGTTGTTGCCGGAAAACGGAATGGATGTTTTCATTGCGACAGTAGCCGGTTTGTTGGCCGGATTTACCATCGGCAAAATTACGGAGTACTATACCTCCAGCGATTTTAATCCGGTAAAAGGCATTGCCAAAGCCTCCCAAACCGGAACCGCGACCAATATTATTTCCGGACTGGGTGTCGGGATGCTTTCTACCATGTTGCCGGTTTTGGTGGTCGTCATTGCGATTATCGTTTCCTATAAATTTGCCGGTTTGTATGGTATTGCCATGGCAGCGGTCGGAATGCTTTCCACCACCGGGATGGTTGTGGCGGTGGACGCTTATGGCCCCATTGCGGATAATGCCGGTGGGATTGCGGAAATGTCCCATTTGGATCGCAAAGTCAGAGAGATCACCGATGGACTGGATGCGGTAGGGAACACCACGGCGGCTATCGGCAAAGGTTTTGCCATCGGGTCGGCGGCTTTAACGGCCTTGGCCTTGTTTAGCGCCTATACCCAGGCTGTGGGGATGAATACTTTAAATGTACTGAACCCGGCGGTAGTTGCTGGTTTATTCCTCGGCGGGATGTTACCCTTCCTCTTCTCTGCTTTAACCATGGGCGCTGTGGGTAGAGCAGCCAGCGACATGATTGATGAAGTAAGACGGCAGTTTAAAGAAATTCCTGGCTTGATGGAAGGGAAAGCGAAACCGGAATACGCCAGATGTGTTAGTATCAGTACCGCTGCGGCAATCAGGGAAATGATCATTCCCGGACTGCTGGCGGTAACGGTGCCGATTGTGGTAGGTTTATTCCCCGGACTGGGTAAAGAAGCCCTGGGCGGATTGTTAGCCGGTGCCTTGGTGACCGGGTTCTTGCTGGCGATCATGATGGCGAACGCCGGTGGAGCCTGGGACAATGCGAAGAAGTACATCGAGGGCGGCCAATACGGCGGCAAAGGTTCCGAAGCTCATGCCGCGGCGGTTACCGGTGATACGGTGGGGGATCCTTTTAAGGATACTTCAGGTCCTTCCCTGAACATCCTCATTAAGCTCATGACGATCGTAGCTTTGGTTTTTGCTCCGCTTTTCATGTAAGAAGCTGAAATGCGGCAATAATAATATGTAATAAACCTGTTCGAAGATAGAACTGTCTCTTTCTTAACGGCAAGAGACAGTTCTCTTTCTTGACAAAAACGAAAAGCTTACTATACTAAAATAATGATAGATAGTTAATAACAAGGAAACCGGTCAAAAATAATTCTTGACATTTTGCAAATTCCCTATTTTATTAATTGCGCTTTATGGTATAATGTATTTAAAATATTCTATAATATACTGGAGGATTCTTATATGGGTGTACTAGAACATTATGCAAAGAACGTGAAAACGTTAAAACAGGCGTGCCGAGAACTATCAGGCATTGCAGACAAACTTGACAATAATTACGCCTATAAAACGGAGTTTCAGGAGTTGTATACCGATTCCCAGTTTGCGGATATCATCCGGGAACTGGAGGACAACCGGTACGAGGTTTCGATTATCGGTAGCTTTAATGTGGGCAAATCCACCTTTATTAACGCGATTTTAGGCAGGGAAATCCTTCCTTCGCGCCTCAAAAGATGTACCTCTACCTCCACCTATATTGAATATTCCAAGACACCGGAAATTATTGTCACCTATCGGGATAACCGCACGGATACCATTAAGATCGATAAAAATTATACTAGCGATATATTGGCGAAATATGTTTCCGAGGATCATTTTAACCCGGATATCTTAAGAGTGAATATTAAATTCCCCTTGCAGATTTGCAAGGATGGGCTGGTGCTGATTGACACCCCCGGTTACTCGAGTCCGAACGAGATCCATGATGAGATTACCAATACCGTTTTGAAAAACAGCAAGGCGATTATTGTTTTAATGTTGGCCAAACAAGTCGGCAACCAACAGGAGATGTTTTATCTGCAACATTATTTGAACGAAATCCTCACCAGCTATAACTTATCCCACAAAGACAGTGTCAACATCCTGTTTGTGATTAATCAGATGGATAGCATCAGGGACCGCGATAAAGACGATGCCTTTGCCGGTTTGAATGATGTTTTGGATCGGGTTCACTTTTCCGATCAGGAAAGGACAAAACTGTCCGAGGTTGCGGTTAAATGCGCCGTATCTTCCATTTATGAGCTCTATTACAAAAAATATGAGGATTACAAAGACTTTTTGGAAGCCGTTAAGAACAAGGAAACGGAAATTATTGACGCCAATGTGAAGGAAGAGGTTGAACATACCAGATCACTGGAGCCCTTACACCGGATGAGTAACTTTGATGAGATTTATGAACATTTTAACAGCGGCTTTTTCAAACTGGCCTCTTCGCAGGAGAAGCTTTTAAGAGCGAAAAATGTTATTCGCAATGCTTGTATGGCCTTAAAGAACAGTATTCATGAATTTAGAATTATCCGGGAAAATGACCCCGGTCTCCAAAGATTGAATGAAAAAACGGATCAACTTGAGCATAAACTGGCCACCTTGATGGACGAAATCAATCCGGTCAAGGCGCAGTTCAAGTCGGATGCCGATAAATGCAAGGTCCTGTCCCTCAATGAGAAGAAACAATTGGTGGATCGGATTTACGAAGAAGTAATGAAGGATCTGAATTCCCAATACATTGACATTATCCGTGCGGACGGCGCTAAATACGTCATCGAAACCGTGAACATTAAAATTGCCCAGGAGATCAACCGGTTTATCCAGCAAAAAGAACAATTGCTCTATCACTATCGCGAAAAAACCGTAAAGAACATGGAAGAGATTATCGAGGAACAGTTTAATCTCGAACATAAGATTGAGTTTATCAACTATGAGAATTTAGAGTACCGGTTCATTTTTGACACCAATAGTATTGAGAAAAAAGGCTTAGGGCAACTGATTGAAGACGAGCAGAACAGATACGGCAAGATTTTTGGTTTTGTCAAAGGCTTGTTTAAAAAGACGATTACTGAGTTAGCGGAGATGAATGAGGAAAAGGTTCGGAACAGGATCAGGGAAACGATTGGTGCCGTAATCTATTCGGACCAGATGGATGAGCTCTATATCAAAGTGAAAAAACAGATTGCCGAACAGATCGACATTGCCGTCAAATCTACGCTTGACGAATGTGATCAAATCATTGACGAATGTTATCAGATTAAAAAGTCTGCCCTTGAATCGGCCCTGAAAATGAAAAAGATGACGGAAGCGGATATCCAGAAATGCCTTAAGGATTTAGCCAAATTCGATAAAAAGATCGATAATGTTTTGGAGAAGCTGAAACATAAAATTGGGTAGGCTTAATCAGGGGAGGTTCACGAGGAAGCCTCTGAGCAGAAGATGAGCGAAAAAAAGCGCCGGCGTTGAGTCGGCGCTTTTGCTTGCGCAAGGAATGGTTGGGGTGCTGGTCTTTCTCCGGGTTTATGGTAAAATTGGTGTATTAGCATTCCATTAGAAATCATTACATCAGAAAGGGGATCATTATACCATGGAACGGGAAGCTGCTTTAAAAATGCTGAAGGAAAAAGTAACGAATCAAAATCTTTTGAAGCATATGTACGCGGCGGAGGCGGTAATGAAGGGGCTGGCCCAACATTTTGGCGAGGATGAAAAGCTCTGGGGACTGGCGGGGCTCCTCCATGATATTGATTATGATGAGACCAAGGATGATTTAACCCGGCACAGCCTGGTGGCGGGAAGAATCTTGAAGGAGGCCGGATTCCCGGAAGAATTAATCCATGCGGTGATCTGCCACAATGATACCCACGGCGAGGAACGGAAAAGCTTGATGGATAAAGCGCTTTATGCGACCGATCCGGTAACAGGGTTGATTGTGGCCGGCGCTTTAATCAGACCGGAAAAGAAACTGGCGGCGGTGGATGTGCCCTTCCTGCTGAACCGTTATCATGAGAAGTCCTTTGCCCGGGGAGCGCGGAGGGAAGTTATCGCCAGTTGTACGGAAATGGGCTTATCCTTGGAGGAGTTCCTGGGGATTGCCCTTGCCGCGATGCAGGACATTCACGGTGAACTGGGACTTTGATGAGGCGAATAGGCTTTGTAAAGTCCTGAAGCTGCATATTTTTACCTGTCCCAAGCAAGAATAAAAATAAACAAGCAGCAGGTCTGGGCAAATTGTTGCGGGGTTCCGGAGCGGAGGATGGGTTAAAAAATATGCTTAAGAAAATACTGAAGCAATTAGCCTTAAAAAAATTGCTTAAAAAAAAGAATAAACAAGAGCAGCCGTTAGGGCAGGGGCAAGAGCTTTCCCGGGATTTTGAGAAAAACGTGGAATTATTCAAGAAGATCCTGGGAAAGAATCGCGACTTTGTTCAGTACGAATTTGTTTTTGGTACACATGAGAAAATCCGGGCTGCTCTTTTTTATTTTGAGGGGCTGGTCTACCGGGAATATATCAACGAATTTATCCTCAAGCCGCTGATGTTTCAGAGCCATCACTTTTCGTCCGGTGAATTGCGGCGGGGGAAAAGCATTGCTCATCTGCGGGAACGGTTAATTTCGATCGGCGGTACGGAGGTCGTTAGCAAGGTTGATGATATTTTGAACAACTGTTTATGCGGCGATACGATTTTGCTGGTGGATGGTTACGCCGAAGCCTTGGCTTTGAATACAAAGGGCTGGAAAACGCGGGGGGTCGAGGAACCGAAGACCGAAGCGCTGGTGCGCGGTGCGCGGGAAGGGTTTACGGAATCAATTGGGATCAATATGGCTTTATTACGGAGGAGGATTCGCCACTTTGAGTTCACCATAGAGGAAATGCAGATCGGAGCAAAAACCAGGACGAAGGTCTGCATTGCTTACTTAAAAGGCGTGGTTAATACTGGGGTGCTGGAAGAGGTACGGAAGCGGCTTGGGCGGATTAAGACCGATGCGATTTTGGAATCAGGGTATCTGGAGCAGTTTATTGAGGATGCGCCTTTTTCTATTTTTCCGACGGTGGCCAACAGTGAAAGACCGGACACGGTGGCGGCGAAAATACTGGAAGGACGGGTGGCGATAATAACTGACGGTACTCCGATGGTGTTAACTGTGCCGGCGCTGTTTGCCTCCAGCTTTCAGTCGCCGGAGGATTATTATTCCCGTCCTTATTACGCCAGTCTGATCAGATGGATCAGGTACATCTGCTTTTTCATTACGGTTTCCGCGCCGGCTGTTTACGTGGCGCTAACTACTTATCATCAGGAGTTGATTCCTACCCCCTTGTTAATCACCATGGCCGCGGCCAGTGAAGGGACCCCTTTTCCGGCTCTTGTTGAAGTTCTGCTGATGGGCGTGATCTTTGAGATACTGCGGGAGGCCGGGATTCGCCTGCCCCGGCCCATTGGCACTACGATCAGTATTGTGGGGGCCCTGGTGATCGGCGAATCGGCGGTGAGCGCCGGTCTCATCGGGGCGCACATGGTGATTGTTGTTTCGCTCACCGCCATTTCCTCTTTTGTCATTCCTGCTCAGACGGATGCGGCAACCATTCTGCGCTTTATTCTCATTTTTGCGGCGGGGTTCATGGGCGCCTTTGGCATTTTTATCGTTTTTTTGGGCTTACTGGTTCATCTTTCTTCTTTAAGATCTTTCGGTGTGCCGTATTTTGCGCCTTTTGCTCCGGTGAACCTTCCTGCACTGCAAGATACAATGGTTCGGGTGCCGTTTTGGATGCAACTGACCAGGCCCAAGATGCTGAGCAGGAACCGCCAACGCACTGAACCCGGCTTAATGCCCGGACCGGAACAAAAGCCGTCACAACAAAAACAAAGCAACTGACCAAAACAGAAGCAGCCATAAACAGAAGCAGCCATAAACAGAAACAACCTGTTTTATTATTGCATTATATATA
>DGEB01000008.1:14225-70484 GCA_002385735.1 Peptococcaceae bacterium UBA3937 | reverse complement strand
AGGATGCAAAATCATCGGGATTGCTGATTCCCGCACCGCCGTTTATGACCCCAACGGCATTGACGTGGCTTTGGCGAAAAAGATTAAAGCGGAAACCGGCTCCCTGAAAGATTATCCTCACGGACAGCAGGTAACGCCGGACGAAATCCTGACCAGTTCATGTGACATTTTGGTGCCGGCCTCCCTGGAGGGAGTCATTAACAAGGACAACGCGGCTCAAATCAAAGCGAAAATGATTGCCGAACTGGCCAACGGTCCGGTTACTCCCGAAGCTGACGCGGAGCTGACGGCCAGGGGAGTAGTGATTGTCCCGGACATTTTAACCAATGCCGGGGGCGTTACGGTCAGTTACTTTGAATGGGTCCAGAACAGAATGGGCTATTACTGGTCCGCGGAAGAAGTACAGGAAAAACTGGAAATAGCGATGACCAAGGCCTTTAATGATATCTATCTGTTCAAACAGGAACATCATTGTGAAGACTACCGGCTAGCCGCTTTCGCGATCGCGATTCAGAGAATCGTGCAGGCCATGAAAGACAGAGGCTGGCTGTAAACACAGGCTCATGCCGGATTCGATAGCCAAACAAACAGCCAAGGAGTGTCTGTTGGGACAACCCCTTGGCTTAATTTTTGGGCACAGGATAAATTCCTTCTTTTTGGAAATGACTATTGGTCATGGAGAATTGTTCGGGACAGCAGTTGGTTTTCAGTCCTCCAGGATGGTCCCGTCGGTGCTGATGGTGACTACCCGCCAGGGAATTAGTTTGCCGCTTTTTAAGAGGGCTGCCTTGACCGCATTGACCAGGCCGCCGCAGCAAGGCACCTCCATACGGAGAATCGTGATGCTTTTAATCGCATGGGCTTCGAGAATCGCGGCCAGTTTTTCCGCATAATCCGCATCATCCAGTTTGGGACAACCGATGAGGGTGATTTTGTTGCGCATGAAGTCCTGATGGATGTTGGCGTAGGCATAAGCGGTACAGTCAGCAGCGATGAGGAGATGGGCATTTTCCAAATAGGGGGCATTGACCGGAACCAGTTTGATTTGGCACGGCCACTGGCGCAGTTGAGATTCCCTGGCCGGTGGGGTGTCTGGAGAAGGAACGTGGGGGACAGGGGCAGGAGCGGCCTTCCTGGCCAGGGTTTTGGCTTCGGTTCCGGGACAGCCGCAGGGAAGTGGTGCCGCTTTAGGGGATGCCGTTTCCTTCCTTGGTGCCTGTTCCTGTTGCCCATAGGGATGCATCAACTTTGCGGTCTGGGGCTGAGCGGTCCCGTGACCGTGGCCGGTGGTGTTGCCTTGGGCTCGTGCCTGCATCCGCGCCTTTACGGCTTCTTCATCATAGGGTGCTGCCTCCCGTTCTTCAATGGTAATTGCTCCGGTAGGGCATTCCGGCAGGCAGTCGCCCAAGCCGTCACAATAGCTGTCGGAGACCAGCTTCGCTTTACCGTTCACCAGTTGCAAGGCCCCTTCGTGACAGGCCGTTACACATAAACCGCAACCATTACACTTTTCTTCATTAATCGTCACAATTTTTCTTTTCATCGTGCAAACCTCCTTTATATTAATCAAGTTTTCGCTTGTTTGCTCTGAGCTGTTTTTCATATTGGCGCAAGCAAGTCTTTTTTTAGTAATCTGGGCTGGTTTGGATTGAGTTCCTTTCTATCTTCAGTGTAATATAAAAGAGGAGTTCAAGCGGTAACCATGGTTACCAAAAGAAAAACCCTGGAGATGACTCCAAGGTTTTCTTCTTGAGCAGAATATGGAAGCATAATCCTAACTGGTCATTGTACCAAGATCATTGACTGGGTAATCCTGGCTGAGCAGTTCTTTAATGTCCCTTGTTTTGTGGTCCTGGTATTTAATGACTTTTCCTTCCCAGGTTCGAAAGGTAACATAGCCCGGGCCCTGGGAAATTATATAATTGGGATTGAGCGGGACTTTCCCCAGGCCGGTAGGCGCGTTTACAATAAAGGTGGGGACGGCCATGCCGGAAGTATACCCGCGCAAATACTCCATAATTTCCAAACCATCGGTAATGGAAGTGTTAAAATGGGTTGTACCTTTGACCCGTTTGGCCAGGAAGATATAGTAAGGTTTTACCCGGCACTTTAATAATTCGTGGTTTAATACCTTCATGACATGTTTATCATTGTTGATGCCGTTTAAAAGGACGGCTTGGTTGCCTAAGGGAATCCCGGCGTCCGCCAGCATTTCACAGGCCGCTTTGGCGGCAGGCGTTACCTCGATGGGATGATTAAATTGGGTATTGATGTAAAGCGGGTGGTATTTTTTGAGCATCTTGCATAGTTTTTTGGTGATCCTTTGTGGCAAGGTCACCGGTGTTCTTGTCCCTAAACGGATGTATTCAACGTGTGGAATGGTTCTTAATTGTTGAATAATCCATTCTAAATAAGTGTCCGAAAGGCATAAGGCGTCTCCGCCGGTTAAGAGTACATCCCGTATTTCCTTGTTTGTCCGTACATAATCGATGGATTCCTGTAGAATTGCTTTGGTTTTCGGCCGGTCTTTTTTGCCGAAGTTTCTCCGGCGTTGACAATGGCGGCAGTACATGGCGCACTCGTTGGTCACGTTGATGATTATACGGTCCGGGTATCTTCTGGTGATACTGCCGGCGGGGTTGGTATATTCTTCATGCATCGGATCAGCTTCCGCGCAGGTATCCAGTAATTCATGATAAACAGGAATCGCCATGAGACGGATCGGGTCATATGGATCGTCAGGATTGATCAGGCTGGCGTAATAAGGAGAGAGGGCCCAACGGAAATGTTTTCCCACTTCGGCAATTTCCCATTTTTCTTTTTTAGTAAGATTGATGATTTTGCCTAAGGTATGCACATCACTGATGCGGTTTTTCAGTTGCCAGCGGTAGTCTTCCCAGTCGGCTTCCGTCCCGTTTAGCACCTGCAGGATTTTCCTTTTCCGGCCGGCAAGGATTTCGGCAGCTTCCAAACCTTTAGGGATGGTAGCTCTGATTTCCAAGAAGTCGGCAATCCTACCCTTGAGCTCGGCAGCCCTCTTCAGGGAGATCCGTTTCTTATCAATCGTGTTCATGTTACCCTTCCTTTCTAACCTGGGTAGTTAATTGTTATAACTTAGCTCCTGCTAGTGTTAAGATGCGGGTGCAACTTACACACTATTATTCTATAACAAGTTGGAGGTTTTTGCAAAAAAATTTAAAGAAAAAACAAAAAGAGGAAAGGAGACATAAATTGGATGGAGCAGCAATGGATTAAGATCTTGACCAAGTGTGCTTTGTTTCAGAAGATATCTCCTGATGAATTAGAAAAAATGATAGCTTGTCTCGAGCCCAGGCTGGTTCGTTATGAAGAAAAAAACAGTTATGTAACGCTGGAAGGAGATCCCTTTAACGGGGTAGTTATGGTTTTGGAAGGGGAAGTGGCTGTGACCAGGGAAAATGCGGAGGGGGGCAGGGTGATCATGACGAAACTGGGGGTGGGAGACCTCTTTGGGGAGATGATCGCTTTTTCCGAGCAGCGGGTCTGGCCGGCCACCATTGTTACCACGAAGGCCGCCGCGGTGATGTTTATTCCTACGGGGAAGATTGTGAATAGCTGTGCCATGCAGTGTAGCGGGCATAAGCAGTTAATTGTCAATATGTTACGGATTATCTCCCAGCGGGCCTTGTTCTTAAACAAGAAAATCCAGTATTTGAGTATCAAAAGCCTGCGGGCAAGAATTAGCCTCTTTTTGCTGGAGCAGTATAAAAAGACCGGCCGGACGACTTTTAACCTGCCTTTAAGCCGTCAGGAGTGTGCGGACTTTTTGCATGTTTCGCGGCCGGCTCTTTCCCGGGAAATGGGGCGGATGCGGGACGAGGGGCTCATTGAATTTTACCGCCAGACCGTCAAAATCGTGAAACTCGCCGAGTTAAAGCGCTTAAGCAGTACCGCGAATTAGTGTCTAGACAAAGGAGGAAAATTTAATAAGATTTTGAGAAGGCAGGAGGGATTTTTCATTTTAACGTTGAAATAATTACTATTGTAATAAGGATTAAAATATTTTCAGGATAGTACATCCAGAAGGGAGTTTTCTATGCGGAAGGGTCAAACCATTTGGTTGATTGATGCGGCTTATTTATTCAATGCCCAGAGGTCGGTAGGGGAGGGCTATAATTTCGATTATCTTAAACTGAAAAACTATTTGGAAAAGGATGGACCCATTAACAGAGTCTATTACTTAAACTCTTCGCAGAACCCTCCCAATGATAATCAGAATGGTTTTCATTCCTGGTTAAAAACCGCACGACCCGACGGGCCGCAGTTTATAGTAAAGTTATATAAATTAAAAGACGAAGAATACACCTGTCCCCATTGTAAGCACAGCTTTAATTATCAGGTGCAGAAAGGCGTAGACGTAGGGCTGGCCACCTTAATCGTGAAGTTAGCCTATCAGCATAATTATGATAATTTGATTCTGTCCACCGGTGACGGTGATTTGGAAGATTCGGTCGCCCATGTGAAGGAGTCTTTACAAAAGCGGATCGAGTTGTGCGTGTTCAAAGGCGGGGTGTCGCCGGATTTACAGTCTTATGCCGACCGTGTTTACTGGATTAATGATTTTGCCGATCAGGTGGCGAAATAGTATTTTCAGGCTTTATATCAATAGATTAAACAACTCATTGTTATTGTTCAGTTCGGTGTATTGAAAGCCTTTGCGCTCCATATTTTTCAGCAAGGTATGATAGTCTTCTTTCTTGTTTACTTCAATCCCCACCAGGACCGGACCTTTTTCTTTGTTGTTCTTTTTCGTGTATTCAAAATGGGTAATATCGTCATGGGGGCCAAGGATATCCACGACAAATTCCCGGAGCGCGCCGGGCCGTTGCGGCATGGAAATGATAAAGTAATGTTTGAGCCCTTCGTAGAGAAGGGACCTTTCTTTTATGTCCTGCATGCGTTCAATGTCGTTGTTGCCGCCGCTGATGATACAGACCACCTCTTTGCCTTTGATTTTGTCCCGGTAAAAATCAAGGGCGGCAATAGGCAGGGCGCCGGCCGGCTCGGCCACAATGGCGTTTTCGTTGTATAGTTCGAGGATGTTGGTGCAAACCTTGCCTTCCGGCACGACGACGATGTCATCGAGAACGTTTTTACAAATATCGTAAGGGAGATCGCCCACCCGTTTTACGGCCGCGCCGTCCACAAATTTATCGATAGCGTGCAGCGTGATAATTTTTTGCTGTTTTAAGGATTCTTTCATGGAAGCGGCCCCTTCCGGTTCAACGCCGATAACCCCGGTGGCCGGGCTGATGTTTTTGATGTAGGAACCGAGGCCGGCGACTAATCCGCCGCCGCCGATGGTGGCAAAGATATAATCCGGGGCTGTTTTGCTTTGGTTCATAATCTCGATGCCGACGGTCCCTTGACCGGCAATGATTTGAGGATCATCAAAGGGATGCACGAAGATTTTATTTTCCTTTTCACAGCATTTTTTGGCTTCGGAGAAGGAATCATCATAGGTGTCCCCGATGAGCACGGTCTCCACATAGGAGCCGCCAAAGCGCAGGACCTGGTCGAGTTTTTGCCGCGGGGTGGTGGCGGGCATAAAGATTTTGCCGGGGACTTTGAGGTAACGGCAGGAATAGGCTACCCCCTGGGCATGGTTGCCCGCGCTGGCGCAAACGACGCCGTTTTTGAGCGTCTCCAGCGGGGTGCTCTGCATGAGGTTAAAGGCTCCCCGGATTTTGAAGGAGCGCACCACCTGCAAATCTTCCCGCTTTAAGTAGACATTACATTCATAGCGTTCCGATAAGATATCGTTTCTGAGCAACGGAGTTTGTTTAACCACTCCTTTTAAGGCTTGATTGGCCTTGATCAAGTCTTCCATTGGGATCATGTTCATTTTCCTTCTTGCTCCTTTTCCTTTGGTAATTAATAAATAAAAAACTCTCGTCCCTGGACACATCAATAGTGTCGCTTAAGGACGAGAGTAAAATCCCGTAGTACCACCTTAATTCCCTGCAGGTTCACACCGGCAGGTTCAGTGAGTCGGGAGCGGCTGTTTGCTGGACAGGCTCCGAACTCCGGTCAGATAACGGTGACCATTTCCCGGGTCTGTTATGGGATATAGCAGACCCAGGGTCCGGCAAGAGTTTACTTGAATCCGGTCCAGGACCGATTCTTTCAACTTGCAGTTCAGGAGTGATCATGGACATCGTTTCATCACCGGCTCTCAGCAATTGCCGGCTCTCTGTGGATGAAAGCTGATCTCTTTCTCTCCCTCAAAACTTTTCGGCAGATGCAATTAATACTTTTTAATTACCCTATATCATACTGCAGCATGTTTTGGAAAGTCAAGGGGTTTTAAAGGATTTTGTAAAAAGGGTCTAAGCTGTTAATTCATCTTGCCGAAGCAACTGGCACTTTGGTAAAATGTAGAAGGTATGCAACGGTTTGTTTCAGTCCCTCCCAAGGGACAAAAACTTCTGATAGAATTAGAGGAAAAGAGGGTGGGAAGAAACTGGAGAGGAAGAAACAATAAAATGAAAAAAGGTAGGGAATTTTGGCTGCAGGTCTTTTTTATTGTTGTAACCACAGCTCTTGCCGGTGTTTTGTTTATAAACAGTTATGTGCAAAGTGTGGGCATAAAGCGGATTGTCACTGTCGAGGAAGCGCCGGAGGCGGACGCGATCCTTATTCTCGGCGCCCGCGTTTATGCCAACGGGCATGTATCCCTGATGTTAAAAGACCGCTTAAATGTGGGTTATGAGTTATACCAACAGGGGAAAGCCGGAAAAATCCTGCTAAGCGGGGATCATGGTCAGAAACACTATGATGAAGTAAATACGATGAAGGAATATCTGCGGGGAAAAGACCTGCCCGCGGAGGATCTTTTTCTGGATCATGCCGGATTTAGCACCTATGAAAGCATTTATCGGGCCAGAGATATTTTCCAAGTGCAGAAGCTAATCATCGTTACCCAGAAGTATCATTTAATGAGGGCCTTATTCATTGCCCGGGAATTAGGCTTAGATGCCTATGGGGTGGCAGCGGATCGGCATATTTACCATGGCGTCATGCTTAAAAACGAACTGAGGGAAATTGCCGCTCGCAATAAAGATTTTCTTTTGGCCAAGTTCTTTCAACCGAAGCCCACTTATCTGGGGGAGGTTATCCCGATTTCTGGTGACGGAAGAGTAACCGATGATACGCTTTAAAGCTGCTGATTAGGGCACAGTTCATGTCCTTGAGAGGATGAAGGAGAGAAGGGAACAGGCGAATCTTTACCGGCCGGGAAAAGATTAGCAAGGGGGTATTTGTTGTGCCAAAGAAAAGAAATACCTTATTACTTGTAATATTGCTTTTGTTTGCCGCTGGGGTATTGTCCGGATGCGACGGAAACGTGAACCTTAACGACGAAATAGTAACGAAGGTTGGAACGGAACTGGGCGAAACCGTCACCGATTTTGTAGCGGGATGGGGAGAAGGCATAAAGAAAGATTTGAATGTGCATGTGGAGTTAACGAAGGAGCTTGCCGACTGTGGTCTTTCCATCACCACATCGAAGGTGGAGGAGAGGAAAAAGGACGGGAAGGTGCTGACGGTCTACCTTATTGCTGAAAAAAGCCTGCATGCGGAACTTCTGGCGAAAGCGCTGGACGAAAATGATGCGGAAATCGGCCGGGCCGGCCTGAACGTACAATTGGGCCAGGACGATGCCCGGTATGTGTCCTTTTACTTCCCGGCGGAAATGGAGCTGTCGCTGGTCCGCAAGTATGTGATTGGCCTGAAGAAGTAAGTATGTTAAAATACTAAAGAGTTGGACGGAAAAGAGGGTTGGGTATGGACGAAACATCTTCAAAGGTTAAAATTATCGCTTTTAGCCCGGAGCCGGAACGGCTTTGCGCTTCCGCCGCCGGGATTTCCACAACGAAAGGAACGGCCCTGGAGCTTTATGCTAATAATCAGGACCCGGCGAAGGCTCAGAAGTTAATTAAAAATGTTTTAAGATTAGGACATACCACGACGATCGAGCACGCTTGTTTCACGATCGCTTTCGAAAATGTTTCGGCATTTGTGGAACAGTTTATGATTGAATTCCGCCTGGCTTCATTTACGGTAAAATCAAGGCGTTATGTTGATTTTAGCCAGATGGGCTATTACCGGCCGGAATTTCGCTTTACGGAAGCAAAAACGGAAGCGGCCAAACAGAAAATCGAAAACTTGTACCATAGGCACATTCAAAAGCTCTTTTCTGAATACGAGTATTTGGCGGCGCAGGGGATTCCCCGGGAAGACGCCCGCTTTCTTTTGCCCTATTGTTACCGGAGCAATTTCTATTGCACGGTTAACGCACGGGAATTGCACCATATCCTTTATGCGGCGTTGGAAGGCAGGGGAAGCCGGTACCCGGAGCTGAAAAAGATTGGCCTATCCCTTTGGGAACAGGCACGGTCCATTGCCCCCGCGATTTTCGAGACTATTTTACCGGAAAGCCGGGATGACCAGGAGGAGCGCTTGCGTGCGGTTTTGGGTAAGGCAGGATTGGCGCCGGAAGCCGCAAGGGCCGGTGCGGATGGCTTTGGGCAGAGTTCTTGTGAGCTCCTTGCTTTTACCGAGCATCCGGAGCGTATCGTGGCCACCGCGGCGCTGATTAAACACACCCTTTGTCCTACCGCCGAAGCGGTGCAAGCCGTAGTCAACAATCAGGAATTGTTGGAGCAGGTGCTGGCGGTCGTTTGTGAAAACAACCGGAAACGGGAACTGGAGCAGGTTTCCTTTACCTTCCGCATTAACAACCTCAGTTTGGCCGGACTAACGCATCTGGTGCGCCATCGGATGCAATCTATCTGTGTTCCCTCCTTTACTGAATTTGCTATAAATAAAGGCTGTATTCTGCCTGCTTCGATCAAGGAACAGCCTGCGTTACTGGAAAGGTACCGTGCCATCTGGCAGGAGCACCTGCGGGTATTTGCTGCCATCGCCGCCGACGGCGTGGTCAAAGAGGATTTGGTCTACCTTTATTTAAGCGGCAACCTGGTTGATGTGCTGACCACGATGAACGGACGGGAATTATTCCATTTCCTGCGCTTGCGCACATGCAACCGGGCGCAGTGGGAAATCCGGGCCATCGCTTGCGAAATGCTCCGCAAACTGCGGGGGGTATCTCCGGCCCTCTTCCGGAGATTTGGCCCCAGTTGTTACGTTTTGGGAAAATGTCCGGAAGGCAAACTGTCTTGCGGGCAAATGGAAACGGTGCTCGAGCGCTTCCGGAGCTTAAAGTAAAAGTAAAACCCGGCACGGGTCTTGCATTATGCTCCGAAAACGAATACGCTAGAAAGGGAAGTGAGAAGTTAGAAAGCAGGCAGTGAATCTCGTGGATTCTGAGGGAGGAATGTCTTATGAGGAAAATTGCGGTATTGACCAGTGGCGGCGACGCTCCCGGTATGAACGCGGCCATCAGAGCGGTTGTTCGTACGGCGATTTATTATGATGTTGAAGTGGTGGGAGTACGCCGGGGATATTTGGGACTGATGGAGAAAGATTTTCAGCGGATGTCGCTGGGTTCGGTGGCTGATATTATTCACCGGGGCGGCACGATTCTCTTGACGGCCCGTTGTGATGAGTTTTTAAGCAGCGAAGGCCGGGAAAAAGCCGTGGCCAACCTGCGGGAAGAAGGGGTCGAAGGATTGGTGGTCATTGGCGGAGACGGGACCCTTCGCGGAGCGATTGAGCTACATAAATTAGGATTGCCGACGATTGCCATCCCGGGAACGATTGATAATGATATCCCCTGTACCGCTGCGACCATCGGCTATGATACCGTTATCAATACCGTTGTTGATTCCATCGACAAAATCAGAGATACGGCCACTTCTCACGAACGGGTTTTTGTCATCGAGGTCATGGGCCGCAGGTCAGGCTTTATCGCTTTGGAAGCGGGACTGGCCGGCGGGGCCGAGTCGATTGTTATTCCGGAGGTGCCTTTCAACATTGACACAGTTGTAAAGAATATTAAAAGAGGGAACCGTAGAGGCAAGAAACACAGCATTATTATCGTGGCGGAAGGGGCCATCGATGCCATGGAGTTTACGAAAGAAATCAGTGAAAAAACCGGCCTGGAAACTCGCCTCTCGATTTTGGGATATATCCAGAGGGGTGGCTCGCCCAGCGCGAAGGATCGGCTGTTGGGCAGTCGGATGGGCGCGGAAGCGGTGAATCTCCTCTTGCGGGGGGAAAGTAAAAAGATGTTGGCCATGGATGGGGAGATGATTCGGAATTTTGATATTGAATGGGCCATCAGCCAGTCCAAGACCATCCATCTTGATGACTATCGCTTAGCCGGAATTCTTTCCATCTAGCTTCCATCAAACATAACGCCAAAGCGAAACCTAATTCGTATACATAATTAAAAGTATCTCCTAAATTAGGCTAGCCCAAAAACGTAGGTGCGAAAATGAGTAAAGATTTTTCATCATTAGGGATTTCGGCCAATCTTCTCGCAAAACTAAGCAGTTTGGGGATTAAGCATCCTACCGAGGTTCAGGAAGCGGCGATCCCGGCCATTCTTGCCGGAAAAAACCTGTTGGTGCAGTCCCCCACGGGAACCGGCAAGACGCTGGCCTATCTTTTGCCGCTTTTAGAGCGGCTTAATGCCGGGACCAAAGATTTGGAGCTCCTGGTGCTGGTGCCTTCCCGGGAGTTAGCTTTTCAGGTGGTCGGAGTCATCCGGTCTTTGGATGACCGGTTAGGGCTGGCGGCCCTTACGGGCGGCGCCAATCTGGAGCGCCAACTCCAGGCTTTAAAAGAAAAGCCTAAAGTAGCCGTGGGGACACCCGGGCGGGTCCTTGAGTTATTCCAGCGCAAAAAAATCAATGGACAAACTATCCGCGCCATTGTGGTTGATGAAACAGATAAAATGCTTAGCGCCGGCTTTATGAGGGATGTGCTGGCGATCTTCAAAAAGACTCTGCGGACACGTCAAGGCTTGTTTTTTTCGGCGACGATCCCCCGTCAAATCCTGCCGGAAGTTTCCGCTTTAATGGCTAAGCCGGCCGAGTTGATGATTATAAATAGAGCAGGCTTTGTGCCGGAGCAAATCAAGCATCACTATTTGATGTGCGACAAGTCCAAAAAACCGGTGGTCATCGAAAAACTGTTGAAAATCTGCCGGCCGCAAAAAGCGATGGTGTTTATGGGGCGCAACGAAGGAGTGTCCTTTCTGACGGAGTATTTGCTGAAAAAAGGCTTTGCAGCGGTGGGTTTACATAGTGACCTTAGTGAATTAAAGCGTAAAAATCTTTTGTCCGCTTTCCGGGAAGGAGAAGCGACGGTCCTTGTGACCACCGATCTTTTAGCCCGCGGGATGGATGTGGAGGGGGTCGATTATATTTTCAACTATGATTTGCCGCGGGATACCAAGCAATACCTGCACCGGGCCGGGCGGACCGGGCGGGCCGGGAAGGATGGGACGGCGATGAGTTTGGTTTCGGAACAGCAGAAGTTTCATTTTTATAATATCGGGCGTGACCTCAAAATCGTTTTCGAGGAAAAAGGCCTTGATGCCGAACGAAACAGGCTCTTTAATGTGCAGTACCGGAAAAAAAGAGCCGGCCAAAACGAACCCAATAAAAATGATTTTAACAGAAGGAAAAGGTGAAACACTTCCCTTTGCCAAACGGATTTTAGGGAAAATCCGGCGACGATGCCCGTCTCTTTCCGGAAAAGGGAGCATGCGCGCTGGTTGGTGGAAACGGGAGTCTTAACCCGAAAGAGGATTTAAGATTAAAATTTTGACATGCTGATTTAAGGGGTGGTAAAAATGGAAAAGCTGTATCAAGAAATGCGGGAATATTTACAAATGGATACGGAAATATCCTTTAAGGAGTTTGAGGGGTACTATCGCACGGTTTTAAACTATTTGAACACGCATTTTGATAAGATGAGCCAGGACGAAAAAATCAAGGCCAAATTTATTACCTCAATTATCGAGAGTAACAGTGAAGCCCGTGCCAGAAGGAAAGGGCCGGAGATGAAAAAATACCGCAAGTTCCAGGAAAAAATGAAATTCTGGAATGATGCCATTATTTATCATTTAAAGAAAGCCGGCATGACGGAGCAGGAAATCGAAGCGGCTCTGCAGAAATTAAATGACGATAATCGAGAGGGCGAAGAAGAAAAAGCACCGGCAAAGAAAACCGGCGCCGCTAAAAAGACGGCGGACAACAAAGCCGCTGAAGAGAAAAAAGAAGAGAGAAAAGAGGATAAGAAAAAAACCGGTTCAGCCAAAACAGTGTAAAGTGAAATCACACGCTAAAAAAAGCTGTTTCTGTTAATATGGAAGCGGCTTTTTATTAATCATACATTAATTTGAAATCGTAGAAAAATAGTTCTATAATGTAATTATTGTGGCAGCATAGCAGAGGGAGACTTCTTTCCATATGGAGGTAAAATAGCAAAATAATCGGAGGTGACCGGTCTTGGCTGAAATCTATGATTATCCCCCGGGAAAAGATCAGTATAAACACAAGCCCAAGGGACGTGTTCGGAAATGGGTTTTGTTTGGCGGGTTAGTGCTGCTCTATTTGTTTTTACGTTTTTTTGTGGCCTATAAACTGGACTGGACCTGGTTTAGTGTGTTGGGTTATGAATCCGTCTTCTGGCGCACCCTGAGCGGAAAGATTCTGGTAACCTTAGGTCTTTTTGCCGTCGCTTTTTTGGTTACCTATCTCAATGTATTTTTAATTTATAAAATCGCCAAAAAGCCGTTTCGAGCCTTCATTGCGTTAATTTCCGCCTTTCTGGTCGGTTTAATGGCGGCGAGTAACGGAAGTCAGTTATGGATGCAGATTTTACAATATGCTCATGCCGAGCCCTTCCAACTTACGGATCCCATTTTCAACCGGGATATCGGTTTTTATGTTTTCCATTTACCGGTGTTTTGGCTGGTTTACCGCCTGGTTAATATGCTTTTAGTCGTAAACCTGTTGTTGACGATCCCGCTCTATTTGTTTTTAATATTGGGCAGGATGAGTTTTTCCTCCTGGTCCATGATGAACAGCGCCTTAGCCGGAGAAGGGAAAAAAGCCTGGACGCACACGGGCTTATTGGTAGCGGTGTTTTTAGCCTGGCAGGCCGTCCAGTACAAACTGGCCGCTTATGAGTTGCTCTATTCCCAGGGTGGCTCGGTGATTGGAGCCGGAGCCACCGATATTGAGGCCAGGCTTCCGGCTTTTCAGATAATGCTGGTGCTGTCATTACTGGTGGGTATTTTTGTCTTTTTCACACTGCGGAAAAGAATGCGCTGGGCCGTTTTATCGGTAGTGTCCTATTTTATTGCGGCCGCCTTGCTGACCGGTGTTTTCCCCACCGTCTACCAGCGCTTCGTAATTGATCCTGATGAAATCAACCGGGAAATGAAATATATTAAATATAATTTGGATTATACGACGAAGGCCTACGGCTTGGATAAGATCACCGAGGAAGAATACCCCGTGGGAGAGCTTACGGCGGATAAAATTAACGAGAACAGGGATATTATCGACAATATCCGGCTGTTGGACCACCGGGCGACCTTGAATATCTATGCTCAACAGCAGGAAAACCGCTTCTATTACCAATTTGTGGATGTGGATGTAGACCGTTATCTGATTAACGGCAAACCAACCCAGGTTTTCCTGTCGGCGCGTGAGCTTAACAAGCCGGCGATCGCCGAAAACAGGGGTGCTTTTACTAATCTCTTGTTCAAATACACCCACGGTTTCGGGATCGTGATGAGCCCGGCCAATACCGTCGATAAAACCGGTTTGCCTGCCTATTTGATCAAGGATATTCCCCCGCGTTCCACGGTGGGCGAGGTGAAACAACCGCGGGTCTATTTCGGGGAAGCCACCAACGACAACGTGATAGTCAAAACGACTTTAAACGAATATGACTATCCCTTCGGGGAAGACAACATGGAGTATTATTACGAGGAGAATCTAGGCATTCCGATGACCTTTACCAACAAGCTGTTGCTGGCCTTGCGCGATATGCAGTACCGCTATCTCTTTTCCGATTACATTACGGAAGACAGCCTGTATTTAGAGACGCGTAATATAGTGAACCGGGCGCAAAGGATTGCTCCTTTTCTCTCTTACGACCAGGATCCTTATGTGGTGATGGATAAGAACGGGAATCTTTTCTACATGCTGGATGCCTACACGATGACCAATAAATATCCTTATGCGCAAGCCGCCAATAAACAGGGTACTTTCAACTATATCCGCAACAGTGTCAAAATCGTGGTGAACGCTTATTCCGGAGCGATTGATTTTTACATTTTTGACGAGCAGGATCCGTTAATCAAGGTTTTCCGCAATATTTTCCCCCAGCTCTTTAAGAGCAAAGAAATGATGCCCGATGATTTACGCGAGCATGTGCGTTACCCGGAGGATCTGTTTAATGTGCAGTCCCTGATCTTACGGGAATATCATATGGCGAATCCGACCGTGTTCTTTACCCGGGAGGACCGGTGGGAAATCGGCGAAGAAGTATACTGGGACAAAACCCAGCCGCAGGAAGCCTTTTATAGCATCATCCGCCTCCCCGGAGAGGAAAAGGAAGAATATGTCCTGATGCGTGTCTTTACGCCTGCCACCAAGAAGAACATGGTCTCCTGGTTGGCGGCCCGTTCCGATGGGGATCATTACGGAAAATTGCTTTTGTACCGGTTCCCGAAAGGAGTGCAGGTGCCGGGGACGGCTCAGGTCGAGTCCCAAATCGACCAGGATCCGGAGATCTCCGCCCAGTTATCCTTGTGGGAACGGGGCGGCAGTAGAGTATTACGGGGCAATCTCCTGGTTTATCCCATTGCCGGTTCCTTGCTGTATGTGGAGCCATTATACATCGAGGCCGAGCAGACCAAATATCCCCAGTTGAAAAAAGTGCTCGTTTATTATAAAGATACGGTTGTGATGGAGGATACCCTGGAGCAAGCTTTGGTCAAGCTGTTCGGGGAAAAGGTGGGCGCAGAGGGTACGCCGAAAGGCACGGGGACCGAACAGGGCGGCCCGGGTACACCAGAGAGCGGTGCCCCAGGAAAGGAGCCGGGAGATGAAACCGCACCGGGCGACAGAGACGAAGGAATGGTCGCTCGCCTTACTGCGGAGGAAGAAAGAGAGCTGCGTTCCCTGTTTACCCGCTTGCTGGAATTAGAAAACAGCAGCAAAGAAAAGCTACGGGCTGCTGATTGGGCCGGTTTTGGGCAGGCGCAGCAGGAGTTGGAGCAGGTGATCCGGCAAATAAATGATTTATTATCTTAAATTGCCGGCCTGGAAAAATGAATTCCGGCAGGGAAGTAAGCAATCAAAGTGGAATAAAGATAGCGGAGTTAAAATGAACACGGGGAAGTGATGTTAGCTTGGCGGATATCGATATGAAACAGGAATTAAAAGAATGGATTGTTACTATTCTCATTGCGATCGTTTTAGTAATTATTATCCGGGCATTTATCATGGATAGCAGAATAGTTCCTTCTGCCTCGATGGTACCGACAATTCAAATTGGCGATCGGCTGTTCGTCGAGAAAATCACCCATCGTTTCCAGGGCTTGGAGCGGGGCGACGTAATCGTATTTGAACCGCCGGCCGAGTCAAGGTTATACGATGATTTGATTAAGCGGGTAGTAGGTTTGCCCGGTGATACGCTGGAAATGAAAGACGGCGTGCTCTATGTGAATAATGAACCACAAGATGAACCATATTTAGCCGAACCGATTCTATATGAATTTCCTCCGGTCACCGTCCCGGAAGGCAAGATCTATGTCTTAGGGGATAACCGGAACAACTCTAATGACTCCCATGTTTGGGGCTTTGCCGATCTTGACGCGGTGAAGGGCAAGGCATGGATTACTTATTGGCCTTTAGATCGTATCAAGCATTGGAAATAACTGATTGTTTTTGTATGACGGTTAAGAGTTTGCCGAAAAGCGGGGTAATAGTGTGGGAGAGCTGAGAAAAGAAATACAGGAATGGACCATTACCTTTCTGGAAGCTGTGGTACTGTTTATCATAATTGGTATTTTTGTTGCCGATGTGCGCATGGTTCCTTCTGCCTCGATGGTACCGACAATTCAAATTGGCGATCGGCTGGTGGTTGAGAAAATCACCCATCGTTTTTGGGGCTTGGAGCGGGGCGACGTGATTGTCTTTGAAGCCCCTGACGAGTTAGGCATGAGGGACGATTTAATCAAAAGATTAATCGGGCTTCCCGGTGATACGGTGGAAGTAAGGGATGGCAGGCTTTATGTTAACAATCAACTCCAGGACGAGCCTTATCTTGCAGAAGCGATTGCTTACGACTTTCCCGCGGTAACGGTTCCCGAGGGGAAAATTTTCGTACTGGGTGATAACCGCAATTTTTCTTATGATTCCCACGAGTGGGATTGTATTTTTGCGAACATTGATGACGTAAAGGGCAAGGCTTTGTTCACGTACTGGCCCCTTGACCGTTTAAAATACTGGAAATAGGACGGAAAGCAGGCCCGCGCCCAGGATGAGGAGGATCGGGTGGAGCTTTGTCCATAAGCTCAGCCCTAAAACAAACAGAAACAATAAAAAACCGTAAAGATTTGCCGTTACATCCCGGCTTAAAAGCAAAGCAGCGTCTACGATGAGGGCAACCACGATCGGTCGCAAACCGAGAAAGGCCCCTTTAAAGTAGGGGCTGTTTTTATTTTGTAGTAAAAGGCCCGTTAAAATGGAGATGAGCAGGAAAGAAGGGAGGACCACCCCGCACGTGGCCACGGCCGCGCCGACAATACCCGCCGTTTGATAGCCCACATAGGTGGCCGTATTAATGGCTACCGGACCCGGGGTCATTTCCGCTACCGCCAGGATATCGGCGAATTGTAGCATGGTGAGCCAGGCGTGTTTGGTTACCACTTCTTTTTGGATTAACGAAAGCATCGCATAACCGCCCCCAAAACCCAAGGCCCCGATCAGGAAAAAGCTTTTAAAGAGTAACCACAACATTGCTTAAGAAACCTCCTTCGAATCGGTGGGATCCGTTTGTTTTCCGGTGAACCACCAGTAAGCTATCCCCGCCGGTGCGCCGAGGACGATGAGAAGAAAAGGATGCAGTTGCGCAAAGAACAATAGGCCGAAAGCCAAAATACTTAAAAGGAGGGCAAAGGGGGAGCGGAGCGCTTTAAAGCCCATTTTCAAGCCGACCCCAAGGATTAAGGCGGCCACCGCCGGTCGGACGCCGGCCAAAAACCTGGTGAGGATAAGGTTGTTTTCCAAAGAAGACAAGAAAAGCGCAAGGGTCAGGATAATCAGGAAAGAAGGCAGGACGGAACCCAAAAGCGCGACCGTCGCGCCGGAAAGGCCCTGCAATTTATAACCGATGAAAACGGCGGTATTAACCGCCACCGGTCCTGGCGCGGATTGGGTGACGGCGATTAAGTCCAGGAATTCTTCCTCGGACACCCATTGCTTATTGGTGACTATTTCCCGTTGAATCACGGGAATCATGGCGAAACCGCCTCCAATAACAAAAGCGCCAATTTTAAAAAAGGCAAGGAAGATCCGGCTATGTAGCTGTAATTGCTGTACGCGTGATTGCTGATTAAACTTCGGCAAAAGAATTCATCTCCTTATACAGGCACGTATTTTCCTGGGTTGACATAAAATTTAGAAAAACAAAGCGAAAAAGAGAAAGGCGGCGAAAAGCGGATGAGCATGGATCAATTCCTTCAGGCTCTGAATTATCTTCCCCAGATCGTGGACGGACTAAAGAAAATGAACGAGGAAGAAAAACAGGATTTTGTGAACAAGTTGGGTTTACAAGGGGCGGAAAGAGAGAATGCTTTAAAGATCCTGAATCGTTTTCAAAAAGGGGAGCCTTTAACCAAAGAGGAACAGGAGGCGGCGCAGGAGTTGTTGCTGCAGGCCCTGGAAATCAATGAGCTTCAGATGGCTGATTTACTTCAATTATAGCCGGAACACGCACGAAAAGGAAAGAAGCTCATAATATGTAGTAGTTTCGTGGAGGAGTATAGTTTTGGAAAGAGGTGAAAAGGATGGCCAGCATGCAGTTTAGATATGACGGCTTTAGAAGACCCGAGCAAAAGAAGATGTGTTTTTTTATGCCTCGGTATCGACATAGCTATCAGCAGGTCCAAATACCAGAGGCGCCCGGTACACCGGAGCAAGTTCCACCGCCTGCGGAGACTTTTTTGCCGGCGTATGTCCATGTGCCGGAGGAGGGGCGTCTATTGTCGAACGGACAAGCGCCGGGGGAGGTCCGGACACCGGAGAACATCCCCACGCCGGAGAATACCCGCCCTCCGGAAACAGTATTATCCCCCAGTACTGGGCTGGACCAGGGGCCGCCGCATGAAAAGGCCACGGAAGCGGAAGCGTCCAAGCAGGTTTCTCAAGTGCCCAAGCTGAACTCGCCGGAACAAAACAAGTCTTTTCATGAGGAAGCGCAGGCGCACCAAACCAAAGCCGAAGCTCACCAGGCCAAAGCCCACGCTCAGGATCCGGGACAGCATCAGGTGCCCCCTGAACAATTCGCCGAGGTCAGTGCAATATTGATCCAGCACTTGGCCAATACGGAAGAACACCTGGTCAGGATTAAGGAAAGGATCGATTTTGCCAAAGTAATCCTGGATGAACTGCTCTTTAAAATGGACAGTATCAGCAAAATAATGGAGATTGTCCGGGCCAACGAGGTAAAAAGCGCAAGCCTTGCGGAAGCGCAAGCGGTTTCTTATAAAACCTCCAAGGATTCCATCGATGAATTTTTGGAATTATTACAGGGACCGGTTTTCCAAAAGCTTTTGCGGCAATTTTTCGTCCAAATTTTCGTGGGGGACAGGTACGGCCGAGGAACGAATTTGGGGCGACCTACATAGGATAAAGCAGGAGCGCAGCAGGCAGCGGGCGCGTGTTGTTATTCAATCGACGGAGAAGGGGGGATGCTTGGATGGCGAACGCGATGGGGGAAGAGTTTTTCTTCTACCCTGCCGACAGCAAAAAGAAGCGGGAAGAATTGAAGCCGTATTTGGAAAAACAAGGGGAGGAAACCGGGAAGTTGGGAAAAACAGGACAAAGAAAAGGGCAGCAACAGGGGCAGACGGGAAAAAAGGCTACGGAACCGGTTTCCTTGTTCGGGATAAAGATGTCTTACGCAAAGGCTTTTGGGATAGCCTTTTTAATTATCTTTCTCCTTTTATTTTTCCCAGGGATAGGAGTATCAAGCTCTTCTGTTAGTGACAAAAGCGCGACGACAGACCGCAAGAAGGGAGATCCCAAAGAAAACAAGACGCGATAACAAGATCATACAGGAAGGAGGTAGCCAAAATGTACGAAAATCAAACCGAAATTGCTAGTTTCTTTGGCGGGTGCAACTGGATTTGGATTATCTTTATTTTTCTCTTAATTCTCTGCATTATCCCGTGTCTTTGCAACTCCTTTGTGTTTTAACAAGAGCTGAAATGAAGCTGTAATGAGCAGGCACCAATAAAGAAACAAAAGCATACTATGAAGTATGAAAAAATATCGTCATTATCAAAAGGAGGTTTTATTATGGTTGAAACAAATGCCCCGGGTGGTTGCTTTCCGGTAAGAAACAACTTTGCGATTCTTTTTTTAATCATCCTGATTCTGTTACTTTTCCCCAGCTTTTTTGGTGGCTTCGGATATTAAAGTAGCGTAAATAAAGGACTGCTGCAGCAGTCCTTTTGCCATCTTTCTTTGATGATGTAGATGCTCTTTTCGTTATGCTTTTCGCTATGCTTCTTTGGACACTGTTTCCCTGGGCAGTTCCTTTGTTTCGTTTCGGCAGTTCCAGTTCCACTGCAAACTGATCGCCTGCCCGGGGCAGCTTTTTTGGCAAGCCCCGCACCGGATGCATTCATGATGATTAGGCTGGGAAGGAAGCGGGACCTGCATGGGGCAGCTTTTAGCACATTGATTGCAGCCCGTGCATTGATGCGGATCAACGTGCAAGCGGACAAAGCTTATTCTATTAAAAAAGCCGTAAAAAGCACCCAGGGGGCAAAGGTATTTGCAAAAAAAGCGGTAGATGAACAAAGCGCCGGTAAGGATGACCAGGAGCAAGAAGAGTTTCCAGCCAAATAAAAAACCAACCATATCCCGGAGGCTGGCATGATACAAGACCAGGGGTATGCCGCCTTCCAGGGTGCCGGCCGGACAAATCCACTGGCAAAAATAGGGGGGCGCTGTGCCATACTGGTTATTAAGAAACATTGGGAAAAAAAGCACAAAAAAAAGAAGCAGAAAGTACTTGAGCGTTCGTAAAGGTCGATCAATCGAGCGAGGAAGGTTGACCTTTTTCGTTTTGATTTTATGAAGCAAGTCCTGCAAAAAACCAAAAGGACAAAGCCAGCCACAGATGAGTCTGCCCAGTGTGGTTCCGAAGAAGCTGAGCAACCCTAAAACATAAAAGGACACCGAATATTTGAGGCTGCCGATGACGGCCTGCAACGAACCCAGCGGACAAGAACCGAGTGCTCCCGGGCAAGAATAACAATTCAGGCCGGGGAAACACAGGTATTTGATTTTCCCGGAATAAATAGTGCCTTTCCAAAAACCGGGCAAGTAGCTGTTGGCAACAAGCGTTGCGATGCTTTGCACAATTCCTCTTTTCACCTTTTAACCCACTCCTGTTATCCTATCCCAATACACTCGAGACAAATGCGGATGGCTTTTCTTAACACGGTGAGCTGTTCATTTCTCGTTAAACCAAGACCGATCAAAGCCAGGGAAAGTATGAGGAAAAAATATTTGGCCTTGTTCATCTTATTTCCCCATCATTTCCAGCCTGGTGTGAACCTGTAAAAGGTAGTAATCCGCTATACTCTCCGTGTTCGGCACGCCGATGATCCGCTGACCGACTTCATTACCGTTGCTGTCGACAAAAATTGTTGTCGGGAAGGTGATGACCGTGGATACAATGCTCTCGGTCAAGTCTTCATCAGGGATCAGCACCTGAAAGGAAACATTATTAGTGCGGGCAATTTCTTTCGCCGCGGCAAGGGTTTCCTCGTCTTGACCGGCATCTTCACAGATGCTGATTAGATTGACGTTTTTCGGTAACATGCTGTGGGCCGTGGCCAGATCGGGCAGTTCCTCGATACAGGAGTGGCACCATGTGCCCCAAACATTAATCATTGTCAAATCGTAATCCTCAAGGATTTTTTGGGTGACTTGCTGGCCATAGATATTGGTTGTATTGAATGGTAACACGGAACTGTTGCTCTCATTGCCGCAACTGACCGTTAAGCAGGCACTCAGGAACAGTGTGAACAACAACAAGGCACTTTTTTTCTTCATTTTTCACTCCTCCCTTAAGCGGTGCTTACTTTAATTATATCATAAATGCACTGTTCCTTTTTGTTTTCATATTATAAATAAACTAAAAAAAGCCAAAGAGGATGAAAAATGAACGAGGAGGTGGAAGGATGTTTTCCGTCGAGGAGCTCGACCTGATGTCCAATGAGGTAAAGGTGCTTAAAGAGCGCTGTATGTATTTTCGAACCCTTTTGGACGAAGGTTCGTCGAAGCTGGACGCAGTTTTGAAAATTATCAGGAATATCCACGCACGGGAATTGGAAATAAAAGAGATGGATGGCGATGCTGCTGTCTTACAGCAAATGAATGAACAACAAATCAATGATTTTTTGGAAATGTTAAAAAGTCCTTCTTTTCAGAATGTGGCGCGGCAGTTTCTGTTGCGCTTCGTCAATGCACAGAGTTGAAAAAGGACAGAAAAAATCAAAGAAGAGCTGTCTATCCTCACAGTTGAGGACAGGGCAGCTCTTTTTAGGCAGTAAGCTGATGTCTTATTTCATTTTTTGAAAGCAGTCCCGGCAATAAACCGGTTTGATGCCCGTAGGCTTAAAAGGGACTTGTGTTTCGACCCCGCAGTTGGAGCAGAATACCGTGTGGAACTGTCGTTCCCCTTTATTGGCCTGTTGTTTCCGTAGTCTTCGGCAGGGCAGACAACGGGCCGGTTCGTTCTGAAAGCCTTTTTCTGCGAAGAATTCCTGTTCCTGTGCGCTGAAGATGAACTCTTTGCCACAATCCCTACAAACAATTGTTTTGTCTTCCATGTTTTGGTTTAAACCTCCTGAGTTAGATTTCCTGCTTAGTTGATCGATTCATCTAATCTAACCCACTCTTTCAATCAATTAGCAGGCTTCTGTTAAAATTATTATACACTGAATAAAAAAATTTTTCAATTAATTTTAACCAAATTTAAGAAAACATTTTTTTTAGGTAAATATTTTTTTAAAAATTACTAAAACTAATTTTATGGAAAAGCGTTTTTTGATCTACGGGTTAATCGGCTGGACCATGGAAGTATTTTGGACAGGTTTAGGTTCATTAATGAAAGGGGACCTTATGCTGTCAAGCAGCACCTACTTATGGATGTTCCCCATTTATGGGCTCGCTGTTTTTTTAGAGCGCGTTCATGACAGCATTGCGGAACGTCCATGGTATGTGCGGGGTTTCATTTATGCTGTTTTAATCCTGGCGATTGAATATTTGAGCGGCTGGCTGTTACGCAGCATTTTAGGAGCATGCCCCTGGGATTACCGGGATGCCACTCCCTACCATATTACCGGCTTGATCCGGCTTGATTACTTCCCGGTCTGGTTCGTTGCCGGCTTGATTTTTGAAAGAATTCATAAGGTCCTGGATCGGTTGCTCGTGTAAACAAGGGACTTAATCTTCCGGTTACCTCTTGCCAAGGGAGCCAAAAAACTTTAATATCTACTTGTGAGTAATCACAACCATAGTGGGTCAAGCTCGAGGGCTTAGCCCGTGGTAGGTCAGACACAAGGAGGAAGCGGAAAAAATGCGTTTACGCAATACGCGTGCGGCCAAGCAAAAAATTGAAGAGATGCCCGGGCTTATAATTGAGGAGCCGGAGCTACTGCGGGGCAAGTGGGAGGCGTATTTTGGCAACAGCAACCCTCTGCATGTGGAGTTGGGAATGGGCAAGGGGAGATTTATCACGACCATGGCGACGCTTTATCCCAAGATTAATTTTATTGGGATCGACCGGATTTCGGCGGTGATGGTCAAAGCGATGAAGTTGGATTATCATGGTTTGCCCAATTTGCGCTTTTTGAATATCGACGGTTCGGTTTTGGAACAGTATTTTGCCCCGGAAGAAATCGACCGGCTATACCTCAATTTCAGCGATCCCTGGCCCAAAAAGCGCCATGCCAAAAGGCGCTTGACCAGCCCCTTTTTTCTGAATATATATAATAAACTCTTAAGTCCCCGGGGGGAAATTCACTTCAAAACGGACAATGTGGACTTTTTCGAATACTCCCTGCTCCAATTTGTGGAGGCCGGGTATTCCCTCCGCCGGATTACTTATGATCTGCACCATTCCGGTTTTACCGGCAATGTGCGGACGGAATATGAAAGCAAGTTTGCCGCGCAGGGTTACCCGATTTGTCGTTGTGAGGCTTTGCCGGCCGTACGGAAAACACACGTTCCGGAGGACGCGCCCTCCGATTAATGGAGATATGCGGTCCGATGAATATAGCTTAATGCTAATTTTATTGGAAGTGTGGTGTGGCAAATGGCTTTACCTGCAAAATTTGTGGCCGAAATCAAGGCGTTACTACCCGACGAGTGGGAGCAGTTTCTCGCTGCCTGGACCGGGGAAGTTCCTTACCAGGGACTGCGGGTGAACAGTCTCAAAATTTCGCCCGCGGATTTTTTGGCAAGAACGGATTTTCAACTGAAGCCGGTCCCGTGGACGAAGGATGGGTTTTATCTGCTGGGCGATGCTCGACCGGCCAAGCATCCTTATTACCAGGCCGGCCTATATTATCTGCAGGAGCCGAGCGCCATGAGCCCGGCGGCGTGCTTAGGGATCGAAGCGGGGGATAAAGTGCTGGATCTTTGTGCCGCGCCGGGCGGAAAATCTACTCAGCTTGCAGCTTTCTTACAGGGAAAAGGGCTGCTGGTGAGTAATGATCATAACGCGGAGCGGGTGAAAGCACTGGTCTGGAATCTGGAGCACTGGGGCGTAACCAATGCCGTGGTTACCAACGAGGAACCGTCCCGGCTGGCCCAGGTTTTCCCGGCTTTTTTTGATAAAATTCTGGTCGATGCCCCCTGTTCCGGGGAAGGCATGTTCCGCAAGGACCAGCGCGCTATTAAGAACTGGAGCACGTATAACAGTGAGCTTTGTTCCGCCTGGCAAAAGGAGATCCTGGCGCAGGCGGCCGTAATGCTGAAACCGGGTGGGCGCCTCATTTATTCGACCTGCACCTTCTCTTTAAGAGAAAATGAGGAGGTAATTGCCGCCTTTTTAGCGCAGCATCCCGATTTTGCCTTAGGGGACGATTTACCACTGGCTGATGGCTGGGCCCGGGGTTTTCCGGTGGGCGGAGCGGCTATGGAGCGGACCCGCCGCCTGTGGCCCCATAAAGTGCAGGGCGAAGGGCACTTTTTGGCCTTGCTGGAACGGAAAAAGCAAGGAAGCGGAGATGAGCCAGGGGCGACTTTGCCGCCGGAGCAGGGGGAAGCTGCTCTGCCGGAAGCGGGAGGCACCCAGCCACCGGAAGCATTAATCGCTTTTATGGAGGACAGTCTGCTTAGGCCGTTGGAAGGAGCATTTCGGTTACAAGGGCAGTATTTATACCGCCTGCCCACGGGTCTTCCTTCCCTAGCGGGCTTAAAGGTCGTCCGGCACGGCTGGTTTGTGGGCGCTTTGGAAAAAGGGCGTTTTACCCCGTCCCAAGCCCTGGCGATGGGTTTAAAAAAGAGTGATGTCCGGCGGGCAATCAGTTTTTCCCTTGCCGAGCCGGAAGTGGAGAAGTATTTAAAAGGGGAAACCTTGCTGCGGGAAGGGGAAAAAGGCTGGACCCTGGTTTGTTTGGAGGAATTTCCATTGGGCTGGGCGAAACAGACCGGTGATTATTTGAAAAACCACTATCCGCCCGGTTGGCGGTTGGCCTTTTAACATAAAGGAAGCATAAGAAAACATTTTTCGCTAAAGGAGAAGGAAGAAGAAGGATGCGCATCGCTTTACCAAAAAGGATGATTAAGGCCGTACAGCGGGCCGTGATTGAATTTGATCTTTTGGAAAAAGGGGATAAGGTGTTAGTAGGGCTTTCCGGTGGAAAGGACAGCATTTTTTTGTTATACGCCCTGACCGTTTTTACGCGGCATCTCTCCTTTCCTGTGCAGTTGGAAGCAATGACGGTAGACTTAGGCTTTAAAAAGCCGGAAGAAATGGACTGGCGGCCGCTGGAAGAGCTTTGCGAGCGGTTACAAGTTCCCTATCAAGTTCAACGGGTGGAATTGGCTGATGATATCCTTCATCATCCTGAGCAAACCCCCTGCGCCAGATGCGCTTATTTTCGCCGCGCCGTTATGCACAATTATGCCCAAAGTCATGGCTTTAACAAAGTGGCCTTTGCCCATCATTATGATGATGCGGTCGAAACCTTTTTGATGAGCATTTTATATTCGGGCCAGCTAACCACCTTTCTCCCCAAAACGTACCTGGAGAGGACGGGGATCACCGTGATCAGGCCCTTGGTTTACTTGCGGGAAAGCGAGATCAGAAGCTTCATCAAAAAAAGGGGGATTCAACCGGTGCCCAGTCCCTGTTCGCTCGATGGGTATACGAAAAGAGCAGAGATCAAACAGTTGATCCGGGATTTGCAAAAGAAAAACCCTCATGTCTTTACTTATTTGGCGGTGGCGATGCGGGAAGGGCGTCCCATGCAGTTTTGGCCCCGGGAATTGACCAAAGAAGAAATCCGGCGGAAAAGCTTTCGGTTCTGGTACGGCAAAGACCCGGACGACCTTGATACGCCGGACTAAAGCTCTCCAAAGGGGACAGCACAGCATTATAAAACAGGCCAGGCAAAGAGGGGGTGCAAGAAGATGGCAAGCCACCGGCAGAATCTTTTTGAGCTGCCGCCGGAACTAGCGGCGGCCCTGGGTGCCGGGGAAGAAATAAGGGAGGAGCATATGGAAGCCCTCCTTCCCGACCATGGGGTGTTGATCGAACGGATTATTTCCACCGGACAAGCTTCGCCTCAGGATTTCTGGTATGACCAGGAAAGGGACGAATGGGTGGTCCTCATCCAGGGCGAGGCGCGCCTGGCGTACCCTGACGGGCGCATGGTGGGGCTGAAAGCCGGGGATTGGCTCTTCATCCCCGCTCATGAACGGCACAGGGTAGATTGGACATCAAAAGAACCGCCCTGTATCTGGTTGGCGGTTCATGGTCGTTTGAAATGAATTATTATGTTTTACGGATTATTCATTGAGGATTTTATTGATCGCCCAGAGGGCATAATCGATTTCTTCTTTCCGGTTAAAATGGCTGAAACTGAAGCGAACCGTGCCCTGGGGGAAAGTACCCAGTGTTTGGTGAGCCAAGGGGGAGCAATGGATTCCGCATCGGGTTAAGATTTGGTATTCTTTGGCCAGCCGGAAGGCGATCTCCGCATTGTCCCTGTCCGGAAAATCCAGCGAAACAATGGGGGCCCGGTTTTCAATGGTATCGTAACCGATTATGGCAATGCCCTCGATGTTTTTGACGCCCTCGATGAAGCGTTGGGTCAGGTCGAGCTCAAATTCACGGATGTACGGAATCCCCTTTTTCCCTAAATACTTCAGGGCGGCGTTTAAACCGTAAATCCCCGGGATATTCATGGTTCCAGCTTCGAATTTGTCCGGCAGGTGGGAAGGATGGACTATTTCATCGGAAAAGCTGCCGGTGCCGCCTTCAATTAAAGAAGATAGTTTGGCGGCAAGTTGGTCGGTCACCAGAAAACCCCCGATCCCCATAGGGCCCATTAATCCTTTATGCCCCGTAAAGGTCAGGGCGTCCGCGCCTAATTCCTCAAAGTCGAGTTTTAAGAAACCGGCTGTTTGAGCGGTGTCGATGATGAAGAAAAGCTTATTTTCACGGCAAAACCGACCGACTTTTTCCAAAGGGAGGATGGTTCCGGAAACATTGGAAGCATGAGTCATGATCACGGCTTTCGTATTGGTCTGCACCAGAATGGGCAGGGACAGCAGGTCCAGGTCTCCTTCCGGGGTGCAAGGGACAACGGAATAAGCTACCCCTTTGCTTTGGAGCGAATGAAGAGGTCTCATTACCGCATTGTGTTCCAGGGAAGAGATCAGGACGTGGTCCCCCGGTTGCAAAAGCCCTTTCATGACCACATTTAAGCTTTCGGTGATGTTTTTGGTGAAGATGACGTTGTCAGGGTTATTGAAACGAAAAAAGGTGCACAGCAGTTCTCTGGTTTCCAGCACGGTATCTGCCGCCGTGTATGAACTGGCATATAAGCCCCGGTTGATATTGGTGCCTACATTGACCAGAAAATGATTAATCTGTTCAATTACTTCCGTTGGCTTCGGATAAGATGTGGCCGCATTATCAAAATAGTAATCGGTCATCGGTGTCTTCACCCCCAATCCAATTATATCTTATGCCGATAATCTTGATAAGGGGATAGCGCAAAGATCCTGAATAGTTTGGTTTTATCGATAAAGAAAATAGTTTATCCCTATCATCATTGATAATCTAAAACCAGCAATTTCGTTAAATCTGTTATAATATTAATAAGTAAAAAATATTGCGAATATTCAACAAGGGAGGTTAAGCGATGTCGAAAAGTTTTTTTGAAGGGAAAAAAGGCATTATTTTGGCGGGCATTGTGGTAGGCGTATTAGCTGTTTTATTGGTGCAGTCAGGAAATCCGAAAAATATGGGCATGTGTATTGCCTGCTTTATCCGGGATATTGCCGGAGCGCTAGGATTGCATCGAGCGGCCGTGGCCCAGTACATAAGACCGGAGATCATTGGGATTGTCCTGGGTGCAGCTTTGATGGCGCTGGGCAGTAAAGAATTTGGCTCCAAAGGCGGTTCCTCCCCGCTGACCCGTTTTGTGTTAGGGTTTTTTGTGATGGTGGGGGCTTTAATGTTTTTGGGGTGCCCCTTACGGATGGTGTTACGTTTAGGCGGCGGTGACCTTAATGCTTTGCTTGGCTTGGCCGGTTTTGTGTTTGGAATTATGATCGGCATTTATTTCCTGAAGAAAGGATTCAGTTTAAAACGCAATTATAGTTTACCGGCCTTGGAAGGGCTTGCTTTCCCGTTAATTATTATCGGTTTGTTGGTGCTTCTCCTGGCGGCTCCTGCCTTTATCTTCTTCAGTGCAGAAGGACCGGGATCGATGCATGCCGCGGTATGGCTTGCCTTGTTGGCAGGGCTCCTGGTGGGGATCTTTGCGCAAAAGACAAGATTATGTATGGTTGGTGGAATTCGTGACTTGATTCTGTTTAAGGACAGTCATCTGCTCTGGGGCTTTATCGCGATCTTTCTTACGGTCACTATTGGCAATTTAGCTGTTGGTACATATCAATTGGGCTTTATGGACCAGCCGATTGCCCATAATGATGGTTTGTGGAATTTCCTTGGGATGACGTTGGTCGGTTGGGCTTCCATTCTTTTGGGGGGCTGTCCCTTAAGACAATTAATCATGGCCGGTGAAGGTAGCAGTGATTCGGCCATAGCCGTATTAGGAATGTTGGTGGGGGCGGCGTTTTCCCATAATTTTGGTCTGGCCGCTAGTGCCGCGGGTCCTGCGGCGAACGGGAAAATTGCTGTAGTAATCGGATTGGTCATTGTCCTGGTCATTGCATATCTTAATATTGAAAATGTGAAGATACAGAAGAAAGGAGAAATGAAGGTTGAAGCAAATTGACGTAAGAGGTTTAGCTTGTCCCCAGCCGGTAATTGACACCCAGCAAGCCTTAAACGAAAGTCCGGAGGGAGTGGATATCCTGGTCGATAGTGTTACCGCGAAGAACAATATTGAGCGCTTTGTCAAGCTGTCGGGCTACCAGGTGGATGGTGAGGAGACAGCTGATGGTGCCCTCCTTTTGAGAGTAAGGCGATAAGCCATGCAATATATCGCCCTGTTTTTCACTCAATCAGGCGCCTTGAAATACCATCGTTATTTGGAGTCGCTTGGTGTGCGGGGAGAGCTGAAACCGGTGCCCAGGAAGCTGAGTTCCGGTTGTGGCATCGCGTGTGCTTTCCGTTACCATGGCGGAATAAAAATGTTGATTACCGAGGATGTGGAGAAGCTTTATACCATCGAAAATGATGATTATGTGCTCAAATATCAGGCAGAAGAATAAAGGCAAAGACGTGGTACGCCCACATCGATACAGCCAAAAGAGTACGCCCTCCAAGGCGTACTTTTTTGGCTGTTTTTTCCCGCAGGGAATTGGCAGAAATTACAATGGCGGGGTACAAGGCAAAGCATTCATAATTACGACTACCATTCTATATAGTGATATAAAGTCTTTATGGAAGGGAGTGAAAAGGGGTGGACAATTTATGGGCCATCGGGCTATCCACCTTTATTTATCTAAATTTGCTTGTGCTGTTGGCGGTCCTTGCTTTATATGTTTTACAGGCGGTAGGCCTTTACGGGATGGCGAATCAGGCTGGGGTGACTCCTCGTTGGGTGGCTTTTATTCCGGTGGTCAATGCCTATATCTGGGGGAAAATCATTAAAGAAATCAGGATCAGCGATTATGTAATTCCGCGTGCGGAAATTGTATTGCCGGTGGCTCCTTTTGTTTATGCTTTGTTCCATAATATCAATATAATAAACACCTTAGTATTTTTGTGTCTGCTGGTTCTTTACGCGGTTGGATATTATCGCCTTTATTCTTTATACCGGCCGGATAACATGGCGGTTTATACGGTACTCAGCGTGGTCTTTCCTTTTGTCGTTCCCTTTTTCTTTTACAGTTTCCGGGACGAAAGCCCGTTAGATTTTTCCCCGGAAGACGAAAAAGAAGCGGATGCTGACGCGAAATAGGAATTCAAGAGGCTGATGGCGTTCTGACGACTATGGAACAAAAAGGAAGCCGGGGGAGGGTATGAGGTGACCCCCCAAAGTTAGACTTTTATAGCGAGACAGTTTAAGGCTGCCTCGCTTTTTTATTAAGCGGCTGAAATTGTCGGCATAAAAATTGCATGATTAATGATTAGGGATTGAAGGATGTAAAGGAGGAAAAAGGTTAGTTAGAGAAAGAAAAGCGTGGAAATTACAGTATTAAGCAAAATTGGGGGTAAAGATGCAGATGGCAATCGATTTGCATGTTCACAGTAATGCCAGCAGTGATGGGGAGTTTTCGGCCCGCGAGTTGGTGGAGATGGCCCTTGTAGCCGGGTTAGAGACGATTTCCATCACTGATCATGATTCTGTGGAGAATGTTGAAGCGGGCATGATGTGGGGACAGCGGTACAAGTTGGAGGTTATTCCCGGGTGTGAGTTGTTTTCCCAATACAAAGGGAAATTTTTGCACATTCTCGGTTATTACATCGATCCGCTTCATCCGGGGATCCAAGGTTTGTGTGCCAAAGCGGCCGAGGATAGCTTGAGCAGGATTGACCGGCAGATCGCGGTACTGCGGGAAGGCGGTTTTTATTTGGAAAAGGAAAAAGTCCTGGCGCAGTGCTCCCATAACGCCCCGTTGTATTCGAATTATGCCGAAGCGATTTTTGAGGACGAAAGGAATAAGGATAATCCCATTATCAAAAAATACCGGCAGATGGAAATGGGGCTTATTGAGTTTTGCCGTGACTATATGTGTATGGGCAAAAAATATTATATCCCCCAGTATATCCCGTCCTCGGAGCAGGTGTTAAGCGTTATTCAGGAAAGCGGCGGGGTGGCCGTTCTGGCCCATCCGGCGGTTAATCTAAAAAAAGGAGATACGGCTATTCTCGGTGAGTTGGTGGAGATGGGTCTGGTTGGCTTAGAGGTCTTCACCAGTCACCATACAGAGGAAGACGAGAACTTCTATCTGGATTATTGTCAAAAGCAGGGGCTGATTTATACCTGTGGCAGCGATTATCATGGCTTTTTTAAGCCCAACGTCAGCTTAGGCGATGTGAAGAATAACACCTACGAAGTGGTGGAAGCACTCAAAGCGGCCTGGAAGGCCCAAACGGCCGAAAAAGAAAAGGCCGCGCCCGGCGCCGTCCCTGGCAGTGTGCCCGCTGCCGCGTCTGATGCCGCGTCGACCCCTGGGTCCGACACCAGGCCGGAGGAGTAATGAAATGTCCTGTTTTGTGAAAGGCTAACTGAAGAGAAACCTTTTAGGCAAGAAAGGGATTTTAGACCTAAAGCGCATTTTAAAGAACATTTTAGGAAAGGTTAGGTCAAAGCAGATTGTTAAGCCATGACGAGTTGGATGAATTACGCAGCAAAAAAGTATTTGTGTTGGATATGGATGGGACTTTTTATCTTGGCAATCAACTGATTTCCGGTTCGCTGGAATTGATCCGTGCGCTGGAACAAAAGGGCAAAACAGCTCTTTTTTTCACCAATAATTCTTCGCAATCGGCCGCCTTTTACCGGCGGAAAATCGGGCAGATGGGCCTTGAGTCCGGCGAAGTGCCTATTTATACCTCGGGAGACGTGCTTGTTTATTACCTGCAAAAGCATTATCCGGGAAAAAGGGTGTATTTAGTAGGGACAAGCAGCCTGGAAGAAACCTTGCGGCAACAGGACATTGTCTTAGCCAATGATGAAGAGCTTCCGGCCGGAGCCGGGGTAGACCTGGTGGTCGCCGGTTTTGACACCACCTTGGAATATCACAAGGTGGAAAGGGCCTGTGCTTATCTGCGGCGGGGGGCGGTTTTCTTAGCGACCAATCCTGATTTGAACTGTCCTACCGAGCAGGGCTTTTTGCCCGACTGTGGCTCAATCTGTGCCATGCTGACGGCCGCCACCGGGAAAAAACCGTTGTATCTGGGGAAACCCTATGCGACCACGTTGGATTTCCTGGTCCGGGTCACTGGTTATCAACCGGCGGAAATGGTTATTGTGGGGGACCGGCTTTATACCGATATTGCTTTTGGTAAAAAGAACGGGATTACGGCTGTTTTGGTTCTATCCGGCGAAACCCGTCCCGCCGACTGGCAAAAATTATTAAAGGCGGACACCGATCCCACCTACCGGGCGGATTACGTCTTTCCGTCCCTGGCTGAGCTAGGCGCCGTCCTTTAAAGAAACAATTACAACCGCGTTTTTGGCACAGCACTTGCATTAATAAAATGGTGTGAAAAATAGTGTGAAAACTTGTGTGAAATTCTTTATAAAACAGACAGGGAGGAGAAGTATGTTAGACCTAAAACTCTTGGACCGGGATTTGGTGATGCTGAACATTGAAGCGGACACGCAGAAGGAAGCGCTGGAAAAATTGGCGCAACGGCTCTGCGAAAAGGGGTATGTTAAGGATACTTATGCGCAAGCGATTTTGGAAAGGGAAAAAGTATTCCCGACCGGATTGCCTACGGAAGGTCATGGGGTGGCGATCCCCCATACGGATGTGGAACACGTGAACAAACCCGCGATTGCCCTCGGTATTTTACAAAAGCCGATCAAGTTCAACCTGATGGGCGATGTGGATCCAAATAATCAGGTGGATGTGCGCATCCTGTTTATGTTAGCCATCAAGGAGCCCCATATGCAGTTAAAGTTGCTTCAGGACATTATGGAAATCATCCAGGACGGCGTTCTGCTGGAAAAAATGGTACAAGCCAAAAGCGTGGATGAGTTGGTTGAAGCAACGGAACAATATGCCAGGGAAAAAGAAGGGGTCGCTTAAGTTTTCTTAAGCGAAACCCTGCTTATAAGCCGGAAGCCGGCAAAGCGTTTTTGTCCTGATTCCGGCCAGAATGTGGTTAATAAAAGGAGGTGGTTACGAAGAAACGGTGTCGTCATTAATCATGTTAGGATGGGAAACACTTGGTATTGGCTTGAACACTAACTAAAATTAGCAAATGGAGGAAGGAAAATGGCAAAAGTAAGAATTATGTGTGTTTGTGGTACTGGTATTGCAACTTCAACGGTAGCTCATGACGGCATTGAAAAAATCTGCAAAAAAAACGGGATCGATTTTGACATTATTCAATGCAAAGCTTTAGAAGTAGCGTCACAAGTAGGGACCTTCAAACCGGATATCATTATTTCAACCACACCGATTTCCGCGAAGACTTCGGTTCCGATTGTTTCCGGGATTCCTTTGTTAACCGGTGTGGGCATTGAAAAACTGGAACAAGATGTCCTCGAAGTTTTAAAAGATAAAAAATAAATAGAGAAAGCTGTTTTGAAACAACCACGGCTTAACAGATACAAAATAATCTGAGAGATGGAGGAAAACAAATGGATGCTGTATTAAACGTCATTAACTTTATCCTCGACTTGGGTCCTTCTGTTATGATGCCAATCATTATCACCATTCTTGGTCTGGCTCTTCGCCAGAATTTCGTTAAATCTTTCCGCGCCGGTTTAATAATTGGGGTTGGGTTTGTTGGTATTAATACAATCATCGGACTTTTAACAGGTACCTTAGGTCCTGTAACCCAAGCCATGGTTAAAAACATGGGTGTATCCCTGGACATCATGGATGTGGGTTGGCCGATTTCCGCAGCCGTTAGCTTCGGTTCAGTTGTTGTTCCGGTCGTCATGCCGGCCATCCTGATTATCAACGTAATTATGTTAGCATTCAACTGGACCAAAACCGCTAACGTTGACGTATGGAACTACTGGCAGATTCTTTTCTGCGCTTCAATCGTTTATCATACCACCGGCAACAACTGGTTGTGGACGATTGTGGCGACCATTATTTGTACGGCGCTAACCCTTGTCCTGGCTGATATTTCGGCGTCAACCATTCAGAAATTCTTCGGCATGCCCGGAATCTCCCTGCCGCACGTTGGTACCGTCGGTTGGTATCCGGTGGCAGTGGTCTGTAACAAAATCTTAGACAAGATTCCTGGAATTAACAATATCCAGCTTGACCAGGAGAAAATTCAATCCAAATTTGGCATGGTTGGGGAACCGTTAACGATTGGGATCGTACTCGGTGCTGTGTTAGCATTATTAGCAAAATATGATCTGGCCAATACCTTAACCACTGCGATAACGCTTGGTGCTTGTATGGTTCTTCTGCCGAGGATGGTTGCCATTCTGATGGAAGGTTTAATTCCGCTTTCGGAAGGTGCCAGGGAATTCTTAAAACAGAGATTCCCGGATCGCGAATTCTATATTGGTTTGGATACCGCTGTTGTTATTGGTCATCCGGCCGTAATTGCCACTGCTATTGTGATGATCCCTGTTGCCGTTCTGTTGGCAGTCGTACTGCCTGGCAACCGGTTGCTTCCCTTCACGGACTTAGTCATGTTAACCTTTATTCTGTCCTTCGTTGTGGCAGTATGTAACGGAAATATCTTTAGATCATTAATTATCAGTCTCCCGATCGTAGCACTCTGCTTACTGATTGCCACCGACTTTGGTCCGGTTCATACCGTAATGGGTCATGCCGCAGGCTTTGACTTCCCAGAAGGAGCCAACATTATCAGTAGCTTGTATGGTGGAACCTTGCAGATTCCGTGGTTGATCTGGAAACCCTTTGCCGTGCTCTTCAATTATGTGCCCATGTAAGAGCTGTCAAGGGGTACAGTCCAGCGGTTAGTTTAGTGTGTTAAGAAATTTGTTCAGTTATACTTCATTAATTTAGCTTAATAAGGGTGTATCCCGTGTTGGAGTATGAAAAGCAACAACTTATGACGATTTAACAGGCGATTTTTGGATTAAGCTTCGTTGTTTCAGGGTGCACCCTTATTTTTTATCATTATTTTAAAAAAAGCTAGGAGATGATCACATGGATGCAGTAGTATTAAGAGCTCCCAATGAATTTGAGGTTGAAGACGTGCAAAAACCGGCTTGCCCCGAGGATGGTTTTGTCGTCAAGGTCATGGCGGTTGGGCTGTGCGGTTCTGATGTCCGTACTTTCGGCTTTGGCCACCCCAAAGTGACCCTTCCTCATATCATTGGCCACGAAGTAACAGGAATTGTAGACGAAGCAGGTGCAAAGACCACCGAGTTTAAAGTAGGGGATCGCGTGTTAATCAACCCGATTATTCCCTGTGGCGATTGCGCATATTGCAAGATGGGTCTGGGCAACCAATGCAGCAACATTACGGTGGTTGGAACCCAAATCCCCGGCGGGTACGCCCAATACGTGGCTGTTCCGCGGCTGGCCATCAAGAATGACTGTGTTTTAAAACTCAGTGATGATTTGCCCTTTGAGTATGCGCCTTTGGCTGAAACCGCCGCTTCGGTAATCGCCGCCCAGAAATACGCCAACGTACAGGAAGGGGATACCGTTTTAGTGGTTGGTTCTGGTCCTATTGGCTGCCTGCATACGGAAGTGGCCAAAATCAGAGGGGCCAAGAAGGTCATCATGTCGGAAATCAACGATTCACGGCTGGATATTGCGCGGAACTTTGATGCCATTGATGTTTTCGTGAATCCCACCAAAGAGAACCTAAAAGAAGCCATCTTGAGAGAAACCGACGGTTTAGGAGTAGATGTGGTGATTTGTGCTAATCCGGTCGGCAAAACTCAGGAAGAAGCCTTTTCTTTGGTCAGAGCCAGAGGGAAAATCATTTTCTTCGGCGGTCTGCCCAAGGATAATTGCCATATCACTGTAGACAGCAATGATGTGCACTACCGGGAAATTGCCATTTTCGGCGCTTATGCTTACACCCAGAAGGAATTCCAGGAAGCCATGGATTACATCGAAAACGGCAAACTTCCGGCCAAGAAATTTGTGACCCATGTGTTACCGTTAAAGGAAATCAAAGAAGGTATTGATATCATTAAAAAGGGTCTGGGCATTAAAGTTGTCCTGAAGCCCTGGGAGAATTAGAGAAAGAGTAAAAAGCTCAAGGGGGTGAACCATGATGAAAGGAGTCGCAGCATCCCCGGGAATCGTCATCGGCCAGGCTCATGTGTTAAAGGAATATCCGATCCACATTGATCAACAGCCCATTGCTGCGGAACAGGTTGAAGCAGAACTGCAAAAATTCGAAGAAGCCCTGGTTAAAGCAAAGAGCCAATTAGAAATAATCAGGGACAAAGCAAAAAAAGAAATGGGGGCCGACAAGGCGGAGATCTTTGGTGCTCACCTGATGATGCTGGAAGACGAAGTCTTTCTCGGCGAAATCCGGGAGAAAATTAAAAGCGAATCCCTCCGTGCCGAATACGCGCTGACCTTGGTGGTGGCTGCCTATACCGAAATGTTTCAGAACATGGAGGATGAATATTTAAAGGAAAGGGCGGCCGACATTCAGGATGTGAGCGACCGTTTGGTCAAAAACCTGCTGAATATACCAATGCAGAGTCTGGCCGACCTTGCGGAAGAGGTGGTCATTATCGCCCGGGATTTAACTCCTTCCGATACGGCCCAGATGAACAAAGAGTGCGTAATGGCTTTTGCTACGGAAATGGGCGGGCGGACTTCCCATACCGCCATTATGGCCCGTTCCCTGGAAATTCCGGCCGTGGTTGGTTGTGTGGGCTTGCTTGCGGAAGTCCAAAACGGTGACCTGGTCATTGTCGACGGCAACAAGGGTTTAGTGTTTCTTAACCCTGATCAGGACACTTTGGAGCAGTACCGGAAAGCACAGGAAGAATATGCCCGCTATATCCAGGAGTTGAAGGAACTCAAGGACCTGCCGGCGGAAACGAATGACCAGGCACGGCGGGTCGAGCTCGTCGCCAACATCGGTACCCCGAAGGATTGTGCCGGCGCTTTGGCTAACGGGGCGGAAGGAATCGGTTTATACCGGACCGAGTTTCTCTACATGGACCGTGCGGCTCTGCCCGGCGAAGACGAACAGTTTGTGGCCTATAAAGCGGTGGCTGAAGAAATGAAAGGCCGGCCGGTGATCATCCGCACTTTGGACATTGGCGGCGATAAGAAACTGCCTTATCTGGACATGCCGGAAGAAATGAATCCCTTCTTGGGCTGGCGGGCCATCCGGATGTGTTTGGATCGGGAAGAGATTTTGCGCACGCAACTGCGGGCGATTATGCGCGCCAGCGCATACGGAACCTTGCGCATCATGTACCCGATGGTTTCCAACGCGGACGAGATTCGAAAAGCCAATGCCATCCTGGCTGAGGTGAAAGCCGATTTGGACCGGGAAGGAATCCCCTATGATCGCAATCTCCAGGTTGGGATCATGGTGGAAATTCCGGCGGCGGCGGTAATCGCTGATTTGTTAATCAAGGAAGTGGATTTTTTCAGTATCGGCACCAACGATTTAATCCAGTACACGATCGCTGTTGACCGGATGAATGAACACATTTCCTATCTTTATGAGCCCTTACACCCGGCGGTTTTACGCCTGGTGAAGAACGTCATTGATGCTTCCCACCGTGCCGGGAAATGGACCGGGATGTGCGGAGAAATGGCGGGTGATGTGGCCGCAGCGCCCATTTTACTGGGGCTGGGTTTAGATGAGTTTTCCATGAGCGCCGTTTCGATTCCCCGGGTGAAAAAAGTCATCCGTGGCTTGACCTGGGCCGAGGCGCAAGAAATTGCCCAAAAGGCGCTGGCCGCTGAGAGCGCGGAGGAAATCCGCCGCTTGCTCAAGACGGAAGAGGAGTCTTTGGCTAACTGAAAAGATAAAACATGCTTCAACGCTCCGTAAATCTGTTATCTTTGGGGGACCTTATGGAGACCCGGGGGGATTTTATGGAGCGGGGTACAAGTGTACCATTTTAAAGAAAATATTTTCATCTTTGATGAAAATATTTTCTTTATTGATAGATGTTAGACAATACCTTATGCTAAAGATGAGGTGAGGGAATTGGAAGCAGAAGTTTACAACCAGTCCACATTTATAATCTTAAAAGCGGCTTATCTTTATTACCTGGAAGATAAATCGCAGAATGAAATTGCTTCGCTCCTGAATATATCAGTTCCCACAGTTTCTCGCTTGATTAAAAAAGCGAAGGATGAGAAAATCGTCGAGTTTGTGATTCGCGATCCCTACCTTCAATGTATAGAACTTGAACAAAAGTTGAAGAATAAATATCAATTGAAGGATGTCATTGTCGCTCCGGCGACGAACATTCATCACCAACAAAACAGTATCGACCAAGCGGAAGAGATGGATGCCACGGATAATGTGAAGAAGCTGGTTGCCCTGGAAGGTGCCCGCTATATTCAGCGCATTATTACCGAAAGGGATGTCTTAGGTGTCACCTGGGGCAAGACCATCTATCATTTAATCCATTACCTCAATCCATGTCAAAAGATTAATGCAGCTTTTGTCACCATGCACGGCAGTATTTCCTTTATCAGTAACGAACTGGACGTCCGGAGCCTGGTTTCCAGAATGTCGATGACCTTTGGCGGCCGCAACTATTCTTTGCTGACCGAAGGCTTGCTGAGCCATAAGGACCTGACCGCGACGCTGAAAAAAGAGAAGAATATTGAACGAGTAATTTCGATGTTTGATAAAATCACCATTGCCTTAAACGGGGTGGGCGCGTTTTGTCCCCATCCGACCTCCCTGCTTTCTAGTCCGGAATATTTAAATCCCCATGAGATTGCCGAATTAAAAAAGAAAGAAGTGGTTGGGGACCTGGCCCTACGCTTTATTGACCGGCAGGGGCAAGAGTGCGACACCGATTTAAAAGAACGTATCATCGCCATTGATTTGGAGACTTTCAGAAACATCCCGACCAAAGTTACGGTGGCCTCCGGCAAAGTAAAGACGGAGATTGTTCATGCGGCCATCAAAGGTAATTTGACTAATGTTTTAATTGTAGACTATGCCTTGGGTGAATCCCTCTTAAATCATGTTTAACTTTTTGGCCGGGCCCGCCAAAAAGTTGAGATAGATCCAACAAAACATCTAACAAAATCATACTAAAAACAGGAGGTCAGAGAAAATGTATGTAGATCCCTTATTTATGCAATTCCCGGATGGAATTGAAAAAGAAGACTTTATTATCGCTACTTACTACATTCAAACCAACCGTGATGTGGAATCAGTAAAATATGCTGCCGCCATCGCTGTTGAACAAACTTCCGGCACCTGGACGCCTGTTCCCGGTGAAACCCCGGAATTAAGACAAAAGCATTTAGGCCGTGTGGTGGGCCTTTATGAAATCCCGGCCTATATCGGCGCCCTGCCTGATGATGTTCTCGAAAGACAATACATCCTCAGAGTTGCTTTCCCGGTGGTTAATGTTGGCACCGCTTTCTCGATGATATTAACCGTATTAGTAGGTAACATTTCTTTCATGGGCAAGTTAAAATTAATGGACGTTGAGTTCCCGGAAAGTTACCTGGCTCAGTTCCAAGGGCCGAAATTCGGTACCCAGGGGATCCGCGAAGTGTTAGGCGTTTATGACAGACCGCTCATCAACAACATGATTAAACCCTGCACCGGTTTGAATCCGAAACAAACTGCCGAACTGGCTTATGAAGTTGCTTTAGGCGGCGTTGATATCATTAAAGACGATGAATTAACAGCCGATCAACCCTATTGCCCCTTGGAAGAAAGAGTTAAAGAGGTCATGAAGGCTCTGAAAGCTGCTGATGAGGAAAAGGGCGAAAAGACCATTTTCACCTTCAACATTACGGACAGGACCGAAAAACTCAGAGACAACGCTTTACGGGCTATCGAAGCCGGTGCCAATGGTTTAATGGTCAACACCTGGACTATTGGTTTGGATGCCGCGAGAATGTTGGCCGAAGATCCGGAAATCAATGTGCCGATTCTCTCCCATCCTGACCTGCAAGGCGCTTTGTCGGTATCCGACTCCTCCGGAATCTCCGTCTTGCTGGCCAATGCGAAATTACCTCGTTTAGCCGGTATGGACATGGCGATATTGTTAAGCCCATACGGTAAGTTCCCCTTCAGCATGGATGCCTTCCTTAACACCTCCTATGCGATGGCCAGCCCGTGGAAGAATATTAAACCCATGATGCTGATGCCTGGTGGCGGAACCACACAGGGCCACATTGAAGAATTAATCCACAAGTTTGGCAAGGATGTTATAATCGCTGCCGGTGGTGCGGTCATTGGCCATCCGATGGGCACTGTTGCCGGTGGAAAAGCCTTCAGACAAGGTATTGACGCTGTTATGAAGGGACAAAGCTTGAGAGAAGCTTGTCAGGATCCGGCCAACAAGGAACTGAAAGCAGCCATCGATGCCTGGGGTATTTACGGTGAGAAAGACATCTACGATCTCAAAAAGAATTAATTTTGGTGAGTTGTTTAGCTAAGTGTGACCATCCTCAGAAGAGCTTCAACACACACATAATAGTATAACGAATGATTCAGAGCTGGTCGGCAATTGCTCCAGCTCTGAATTACTATCACTGCCCTTAGGGAAACCCTAACGCGAGAACAGGGCTTGTTTACATAAAAACAGGGGTCAAGTTGCATAATAAAAAGCGAGAACAGAAGGGAGTGTTGGATCAATGCTATTAAAAAAGGAACGGGAAATGGTCATCAAAATTGCGCTGAAAGCTCAGCAAATGGGGTTAATTTCCTTAACTTTTGGTAATTTCAGCTTGCGGGACCCTGCCACCGGCCATATTTGTATCACGCCCAGCGGAATGGATTATGAGGAACTTGAACCGGCTGATATTGTGGTTGTGGATGAGCAGGGGAAAACCATCGAGGGAGACCGGAAGCCCTCCATCGAAACGCCGCTGCACACCACTGTTTACCGGAAAAGAAAGGATGTGGGCGGGGTCGTGCATACCCATTCCGTCTTTGCGACGGCCTGGGCCTCCTGTGATGTGGAGTTTACGCTGGTTGCCGCGGAACTGGCAGCTTTAGTGGCTGAACCTGTGAAAACAGCCCCTTACCGGCGGATGGGTTCGGTGGAACTGGCGGAAACTGTTGCGGAGACTTTAGAAGACAAATCTGCGGTGTTGATGTCCAACCACGGCCTGTTAACCGTAGGACCCGATATTAAGACTGCTTTTGCCAATGCGGTGATCGTGGAAGAAGCGGCCAAAATCACCTTTTACGCCAAAATGCTGGGCCGCCTGAAAGAAATGGATCCGGACGAATGCCAGGTTTTGCGGCAGTGGATTGTGGAGCGCTACGGGCAAAAGTAAAGGCGGCCACCACCCACATTTTTTAAACAACAGTATATGCCGGTTTTGGGCACCTTTTTTGCATTAATAAAATGAAGGGAATTGTCTATCCCCTAGGGGCTATAAAAGGGGAAAAGGGACCTAAAGGGGGACCGCCAGTGGATGAGCATGCAGCAAGAGTGAAAAATACCGCGATGAACGAAAATGCGGCTGCTACGGCTAAAGCGAAAGCGGATTTGACCAAAGAGAAGCAGGGGCTTGCGGGAGAAAACGCCGTTCCCACATGGCCACAGGGAGTAAGGGTGTATAAGTATACCACCTCCAAATATCTTTTTGCTTCCCTGGGCCCGGTTATCTTGATGACGGTGATCCTGGCCGGTGCCATCGTCAACTTTATCCAGAATCCCGACAATCTCTTTTACCAGTATATAATCATTCTCGTGTCCGTCGTCCTGTTTTTTGAAGTGGTTGGTTTAAATAATCCGGCCAAAATCACGGATGATGGGGAAAAAATCCGCTTTCACGGCTTTGGTCGGGCCCATGAATTCCGGTGGGCCGATTTGGATTACCTGAACGTCCGCCGGTTTCCCCTAACCAGCAAGGTGCTTCTGCGGATTGGCCGGAATAATTTCATGCGGGGCCGGTACTGGTTTTTCCCCAAAGAAATGAGCAACGGCGATGAGTTGATGCAGAAACTGACCTACTGGCAACAACGGTTACACCCCGAAAAAGCGCAACAACCCGGACCCGGGAAACGGGAGAAAGTAAGGACAGCGAAGTAAAATAAACAGTAAAAAGGGCCAATGAAAAGCCCAGGGGTAAAAAAGCAAAGGGCAGATGAATGAAAAAACGCAAGCGGAAAGAAAGTGGCAGAAGGGGGCGTGTGCAGGATGCTGGCCATCGATTTAGCTTCTAAAGTTGCTTTAATTACCGGTGCCTCCAGAGGAATCGGACGGAGTATTGCCCTCACTTTTGCCCAATGCGGGGCCAAAGTGGCGGTAAACTATGCGCAGAGTGAAGCGGATGCCCGGTCCTTAGTCCAGGAGATTGAGACGCTGGGGGGCGAGGCTTTTCCTGTGCAGGGCAGTGTCAGTGAACCGGCCGAGGTCAGGAGAATCTGCGAGCAGGTGGGGCAGAAATATGGCAAAATCGATATTCTGGTCAATAACGCGGGCATAACCTCACGGAAGGGGATCGAAGAGCTGGCTTACGGGGAGCTCGAAAAGACCATGCAAGTAAACCTGCTGGGCGCGTTTTATAGTGTGAAGGAAGTATTGCCTTTTATGTTGCCTACCCAGAGCGGCGTCATCATTAATATCGCTTCCACCGGGGCCTATACCGGCGGTGGGGGTGGCCCGCATTACGCTGCTTCCAAATCGGCGCTGATTGGTTTTACGAGAAACCTGGCCCGTTCTTTAGGACCTAAAGGAATCAGGACTAATGTGCTGGCGCCAACTTTAATCGTGACGGATTTTCTGAAAAGTCTTTATCCCAGTCCGGAGGACCAGCACAAACTGATTTTGCAGGTGCCCTTGAGAAGATTGGGGTACCCGGAAGACGTGGCTTATCTGGCCGCCTTTCTTGCCTCGGATTTAGGCAGTTTTATCAATGGGCAGGTTATTATCCTCGATGGTGGTCGTACTTATGCTTAGGGAAGAGTTTTGCCCGGGAGGGATTCTCTTGGGCAGGATTGCTCCTTGGTGACCCGCGGGATGTAGGAGGATAGCTGATGAAGGAAAAATTGTTGCACCTGATCGAGCAAGAAGATAAAAAGAATCCTTTTACCGATGAGGAATTAGCCAAACGGCTTTACATGAACCGCAGCGAGGTGACCCAACTGAGGCAGGCGGCCAATATCGCCGATTCCCGGGAAAGAAGAAAGCCTTTGTTAATCAAAGAAATCAAAGCGATTTTAACGGCTTCGCCCGGCATCTCGGAGCGAATGCTCACCACGGAGATTAACAACCGGGGCTTTGCTGTTTCCAGGTACAGTATCTCGAAAATCCTAAGCGAGATGGCCCAGGAGGGGACTTTACCAGGCGCGCCGTCAAAGCCGGACGCAGCCGGGAAAAACCCGGCCGCAAAAGAAAAGGGCATGCCAAGAGAGCAAGGACCGGTCAGCGGAAGGGAAGAGGAAACGCGGCAGGGCTTTGTTTTCCAGGGCGTGGACCCCTTTTCGGCCATGATTGGCTGGGACAAGAGCCTGCGGGTCAAGGTGGAACAGGCCAAGGCGGCGGTGCTTTATCCTCCCCATGGTTTGCACACCTTGATTGTGGGGATGACCGGTGTGGGCAAAAGTGAAATGGCGGAGGCCATGTATAAATATGCTTTACAGGTCAAAAAACTGAAAGCGCAACAATTTCCTTTTGTAGTTTTTAACTGCGCCGATTATGCCGAAAACCCCCAGCTTTTGCTGGCCCAATTATTTGGTTACAAAAAAGGAGCTTTTACCGGGGCGGATACGGACCGGGACGGCCTGGTGGCCAAAGCCGACGGCGGGATTCTCTTTTTGGACGAAGTGCACCGTCTCCCGCCTGATGGGCAGGAGATTTTGTTTCAACTGATTGACAAGGGCAAATACCGGAGGCTCGGGGAAACATCTTCCACCTTGTCGGCCCATGTCATGATTATCGCGGCTACCACGGAAGATATTGAAACAAGCCTCCTGGGGACTTTCCGCCGCCGGATTCCGATGATTATTGAACTACCGCCCTTAGCGGGCCGGCCTGCGGAAGAAAGGTTTGAAATTATAAAAATGTTTTTCCGAAAGGAAGCTGCCCGCATTCATAACCGGATTACCGTGTCCTACAATGCCTTAAAGGCTCTTTTGGTTTACGAGTGCCTCGGCAACATCGGACAACTCCGTTCGGATATCCAGGTGGCCTGCGCCCGTGGCTTTCTGACCTATATGGCCGAGATGCAGATTAAAGGAAATCAAGAGGACGCGGGGATCTATGTGGATTTAGGGGCTTTGCCTTCCCATGTGGCCAAAGGGATGATTAATGCCAGTTGGAACCGGATGGAGATTGAACAGTTTATCACCGGCGACCTCGTCTTTTATCCTTACCAGGCCGCGGGGGACGGGGTGTCCCTGGAAAACAACAATAACAACACCGGCGGCGACAATCTCTATAACCTGCCTGCCGAAATCTACCGGAACATTGAGGAAAACTACCAGAAGCTGCAGGAGCTGGGTTTTTCCAATGCGGTGATTAACAAACTAATTGGCGATGATCTGGAAATCAAGGTTAAAAATATTATCAAGCAGGTGCAAAAAAACAAAAACAAGTACATTAAAGACGATTTAAAGCTGATTGTAGGTCCAAAAATCGTGGAATTGGTCGAGGAAATGATTAAAATTGCGGAATCCGGTCTGGGCGAACTTGATGAAACCCTCTTTTATTGTCTGGCCACCCACCTGAATGCCTCCGTGGAAAGGATCAAATCGGGAAAAGCGATTACGAATCCCCACCTGGAAAAGGTGAAGGAGGATTACGCCAAAGAGTTTAAGCTTGCTACGGAAATGGCGTCCCTGACCCACTACTATTTAGGAATCGAACTGCCGGAAGAGGAAATCGGCTTTATTGCCATGTATTTGCGGACACTCTCCAAGAAGGAAGTGCACCCGCAGGATACCATCGGCCTTATTGTCATCTCCCACGGCCACGTGGCGGAAGGGATGGCCGCCGTTGCCAACCGCTTATTAGGGGTCAATCTGGTGAAGACGGTGGAGATGACCTTGGACGAAAAGCCGGAAGCAGCCTTAAAAAGGACCTTGGAAAAAGTGCGGCAGGTCAACCGGCAAAAAGGGGTCTTGCTTTTGGTGGATATGGGCTCGCCCCTGGGTTTTGGCCAGCAGATCACCCAAATGACCGGTATCAGGACCCGCACCGTCGGGCGGGTGGACACCGTCATGGTGATCGAAGCGGTCCGCAAGGTTCTCCTCCCGGATGCGGATCTGGATTATGTGGCGGATTCGTTAATCAAGGAAAAAAGCAGCGAATGGGGGACGGCTCAGGAAATCGCCAATTTATCCTCTTTCGGTCCAAAGGAAAGCGCCATCATCAGTCTCTGCCTGACGGGGGACGGGACCGCGAAACTGCTCCAGCGGAAAATCGCCGATCGAATCAAGGAAATCAATCCGGAGGTCAAAATTGTGACCTTAGGGATCCTGGATGAAAACGACATTCTGGAACAAATCGAAAAAATCAGGCGGAACATGCATATTTTAGCCATTGTGGGCACGGTTAATCCCAAACACCCCGACCTACCCTTTATCTCTTCGGCGGAAATCCTGAAAGGAGCCGGCATGGCCAAATTAATCCGCTTAGTTAATGATCACCTGGCTTTGTGGAAAGGAGGCGCCTCCTTTTTTAAGCATGGGGATTCCTTGTTTCGGAAGGATTTAATTCTGGTAAATGCGCAAGCTAAAGACAAAAACGAAGCTTTGCATATAATCACGGATTTATTAGTCAAGCGGGGCTATGTCACCGCACATTATCTCCAAGGGGTTTTGGAAAGGGAAAAGCTGGCTTCCACCTTTGTCGGTAATGAATTGGCCATCCCCCACGGTTATAGCGAGGAAATCATTGTTCCCGTGATTGGGGTCCTGGTTTTAAAGGAGCCGGTGGACTGGGGAGAGGGAGAAAAGGTGTCGCTGGTTTTTCTGCTGGCGCTTAATGAAGATGCCCAAAGCGCCTTCCGGCGCGTTTATAAAATCATCAAGAATACCGAAATTGCGAAAGCGATAAAAAAAGCACATGACGCAGAGGAAGTCTTAAGGATTTTAACAAAGTACAAAGATGGGGAGGCAGTAACAAATGATTAAAAGAGAAATTACCATTACCAACAAAACAGGCCTGCACGCACGTCCGGCTTCCATGTTTGTGCAAACGGCCGGTAAATTCAAGTCCTCGGTGACGATTGAAAAAGAGGACAAAACCATCAATGCCAAGAGCATTATCTCCGTTCTCTCCGGCGGGATTGGCCAGGGAACGAAGATTACGCTGGTGATTGACGGGGAAGATGAACAGGAAGCGGAAAAAGCCCTGGTGGAGTTAATTGAGAGTAATTTTGGAGAGTAAACAATGACGAGCCTGAAACGCATCGAATGTGACTTTTATTGTAACGGTTGTCATCAGGAGGGGCCCCACTTTTTGGTTTACAGCAATGATGTACTGATTCGCTCCGAATGTCAAAATTGCGGGCGGGAAGTCCCTTTTCACGAAGAAGCCCTGTTAAAGCTCTATGCCAAAGATATGGTAAAACGGATCCTCACGAAACCGAAACGTTTAAACGAGGAATTGAAGCAGGATTTGCGCCACGCCATCTTAACCTTGCCCGTCCGCATCATCACCAAGCCTTACCGGATCGTCAGGGAAGTAGAAGAAGTGGTGGATGAAAAAAAAGGCAAAGCTACAGAGGAAAAGGCAGCGCCCAAGGAGAATGAATAAGGAGTAATCAAAAAAGAAAGGCATTCGGTCCGGCGATAAGGAAAGGAGGTTGGCAAGATGCCTGATTTAGACGAGGCTATTCTTAAGGTAGTGGAATTTATGGCGCTTGCGGCGAAAACAGCGCCCAAGGCCCGGGGTGACGATTTTGTGGGCATTGAAATTGTCAGCGGAGAAGGGGTCGCCAGGCTGGCGGATGCCATGGTGCAGTATGGGAAGGAAACTCAGCGCAGGAATTACGACCGGGACGGGGAAAACGTCCGCCGTTCCAGTGCCGTTTTGTTGCTGTCCCTTAATCAAGCAAGCCCGGCCGGCTTAAACTGCGGAGCTTGTGGCCAGGACCGTTGCGCCGACCTCAAGACCGTCGAGGGGGCGGAATTTGACGGGCCGCTTTGCGCCTGGCGAGTGCTGGACCTGGGGGTGGCTTTAGGGTCGGCGGCCAAAACGGCAAGCATATTTAACCTGGACAACCGCATCATGTACCGGATCGGCGCCGTGGCGAAAAAGATGGGTCTCATTGAAGGAGAACTGGTGGTTGGGGTCCCTGTTTCCGCGACGGGCAAAAACATTTACTTTGACCGGAAATAACCAACATGATCATCAGACAATTCATCCTGACAAAAGAAGCCGGGCTGCACGCTCGCCCGGCTCTTTTGTTGGTTGATCTGGCCTCAAAGTTTTGTTCGACCATCTATCTCGAAAAAGAAGACACCCGCTATAACGCGAAAAGTATTGTTTCGGTACTCTCGGCGGGAATTGCCCAGGGAGAAAAGTTTAACCTGATTATCGAAGGCGCAGATGAGCACCTGGCGGATCAGGTACTGCACGCCTTTTTTAAAAAATAAGCAGAAAAAATTCAGCAGAAGAAATTCTGCGCTTTTTTTGCTCAAGAAAGAACTATATTCCCAAAGTAGTCAAAATATAGTATAATATTAGCAATATGTGTCAATAATAGCAGGAATGAAGCGGGGAGGTCCATGAAAAGGATTAGCTTGGTGATTGCGGATGATGATCAGGACTTTGTGAACTGTCTGGCCGAGTATCTCATGCTCTATCACGGGGATAAGTTTGAAGTCACCACCTTTACGGAGGAGGCTTCCTTACGGCGCTATTGGCAGGAAGAAGTTCTTCCGGAAATCATCCTGGCGGGGCCGGTGTTTGCATCCGCCTGCAAGGAGATGGCCGCGGAAAAGAAGGCTTTGGTCATTGCGCTGACTTGCGAAATAAAGGATGAAAAGAACGATGAAAACGCCAGGTCAAAGAAGGAGCTCTACAAATACCAGTGTGGGGAGCGCATTGTGGCAGCGCTTTTAGAGCTTTTTGCGGCCGAAGCGGCTGCGGAGTACGCTTTTACGCCTCAGCCCAGGAAAACAAAAACCATCGGGGTTTTTTCACCGGTGGGAGGCGCCGGTAAAACCACCCTGGCGGTAGGGGCCAGCATGCAGACGGCCTGGGAAGGGAAAAGCTGTTTTTACCTCAATCTGGAGAATATGACTTCCGTACCCTTATATTTTTTTGGGGAACAGCGTGAGAATCTTTCTGGAATTCTGTATTATCTAAAAAACAATAGAAAAAACCTGTCAATACACCTGGAAAAGGCCAAGTGTATTGATCCTCTTACGAAAATTGCCTACTACCAGCCCCCGGACAACGTCATTGATTTCAAGGAGGATATCGCGACGGAGCTCCGGCTGCTCTTGCGGGAATTAAGCGGCAGTGGCCAGTATGACCGCATTTTTGTGGATCTGTCCACCGAGGTCAACCGGAATAATCTGGCCGTGTTGCAGGCCTGTGACCGGATTATCCTGGTCGCGGAACCCAACATGACCTCCCTGGTCAAACTGCAACAGTTGTTCCGGGAACTGGACTTGTTAAGTTCCCGCGAAGGCTGGGACATCAGAGATAAATTTGTTTTTGTGCTGAATAAGGTGGCCAAAGGCCTTCCCGAAGACCCGGAAAGGCAATACGTCCAGGAAGCCTGGTCCGGCCTCAGTAAAGGAACATTTTTCAAAATTCCCCTGGTGCAAGGATTGGCCCTGCTGCAAAACGGGGGCTACCGGCTTGATTTGAACAGCGAATTTGGAAAAGCGCTGTATAGTCTGTTGCAAGCCTGCGAGGATTGACCGGTCTGTTCAACAAAAAGCGGCGCTGTTGGGCAGGGGAGGAATTTTAAGCGCAAACGTGATGAGGCGGAGGAGTTATTCGGAGGAGGCTTATTCGGTGGAGGCGGTTCGGCAGAGCGTTAGTCAGTAGGGAGTGCTTCGGCAGAGTAGTTTAGTGGAGGGAAAGGCATGAATTTTCAGGTGGAACCGGGATTAATTCAGGACATTAAAAGAATCATCAACGAGAACCTTGATTTACAAAAAGAGTTGGGTGATGAAGAGATCGAAGAAATCATCACCAGGGCTGTTTTCGAAAAAGCCAGGGAAACTTACATCAGTGTGGAGGAAAAGCAGTACTTAATCAGCTATATTTTTAATTCCATGCGCCGGCTGGATATTATTCAACCGCTCCTGGACGATCCGGCGGTGACGGAGATTATGGTCAACGGACCGGAGCATATCTTTGTGGAAAGAGAGGGTGAAATCAGCCAGCTTCCCCTGGCTTTTGCGGACCGGGAAAAGCTGGAGGACGTCATCCAGTCCATTGTTTCGAAAGTGAACCGCACGGTTAATGAGGCTTCCCCGATTGTGGACGCCCGCCTGGCGGACGGGTCCCGGGTCAGCGTGGTCTTGACGCCTATTGCCTTAAACGGGCCGATTTTGACCATCCGGAAGTTCCCGGACAAGCCGATGACCATGGAGCAGTTTATTGCTTTGGGCACTGTTAGTGAGCAGGCCGCGGCGGTATTGGAACGCCTGGTGAAGGCCAAATACAACATTTTCATTTCCGGCGGCACCAGTTCCGGGAAAACCACTTTTTTAAATGTGCTTTCCAATTTTATCCCGGCCGATGAACGGATTGTGACCATTGAGGATTCGGCAGAATTGCAGATTACCAACGTGAAAAATATTGTGCGCCTGGAAACCAGGAATGCCAATACGGAAGGAAAAGGGCAGATTACCATGCGGGATTTAATCAAAACCTCTTTACGGATGCGTCCGGACCGGATTATTGTGGGCGAGGTGAGGGGCGAGGAGGCTTTGGATATGCTGCAGGCCATGAACACCGGCCATGACGGTTCCTTATCCACCGGCCACGCCAATTCCACGAAAGATATGTTCAGCCGCCTGGAAACCATGGTCCTGATGGCGGCCGCCCTTCCTTTGGAAGCCATCCGGCAGCAGATCGCCTCGGCCATCGACCTGATTATTCATTTGGGTCGGCTAAGGGACAAATCCCGGCGCGTCCTGGAAATCAGCGAGGTAGTCGGCTACCAGAACGGCGAAATCAAGCTTAACCCCCTCTTTGTTTTCCGGGAAGCGGAAGGGCCTAAAGCGCAGGATCCGGGCAAGGTTGAAGGGACCCTGGAGAGGACCCCGAACCGGTTTTTGCGTACCTACAAGCTGAAAATGGCCGGACTTCCGGAAGAGGTGTAAAAGGCCTAAAGGTCAGCATTGGTAACTACAGGACTAAATGTTTTAGCTGTTGAGCGTACAAGGGAGGAAAGAGGATGTATTTTTTGCTTATTGTTGTGGCGGCAAGCCTTTTGTCCGTGGGTTTATGCGCAAAAATACTGTTTGCGGATAAAAATACCCCGCAGGGACCGGCCTTGCTCAAAAGGGTTCTGCACAATCGTGTCCGGCCGGAACAATGCCAGGAGGACCCGGCACAGGATGAAGGAACCTATTGCCCGGGAAATGAACCCAGCGCCGTGGCCAATTTATCTCAACCGACGGTCCAGCCTAAGAAAGAGCTGTTACCGGATTATGGTGTTTATCAAATGAGGAAGCAGGAATGGTTGTTTTACTTCGGACTGGCCGCTGCCTTTTGCTTTTTCCTGGCCTATGTCTTTTACCGGAGTCTTTTCCTGGCGGTCCTGGTTACGCCCCTGGCCTTTTTTTACCCCCGGTACAAGACGAAAGAGATTATTGCGGAGCGAAAACGGGAATTAACGATGCAGTTTAAGGAAGCCTTGTATGCTCTTTCTTCTTCCCTGTCCGCCGGGCGCTCGGTAGAGGCGGCCTTTAAAGAGGCCTTAAAGGACCTGACCGTGGTCTATCCGTCGCCCGACACCCCGATTATCAAGGAATTAAGTTACATTGTCCGCCGCCTGGAAATGAACGAGACGATTGAGGATGCCCTGGCGGATTTCGCCCGGCGGGCCCACATCGAGGACATTGACAATTTTGTGGATGTGTTTGTGATCAGCAAAAGGACCGGCGGCAATATTGTGGAGATTATCAAGAATACGTCGGCCATTATCGGCGACAAGCTGCAGATTAAACAGGAAATTGACACCATCCTTGCGGAAAGGAAGTTTGAGCGCAAGATCCTGAATATTATGCCCATTGCCATGATTCTCCTGCTCAGTTGGTCCACCGGGGATTACATGGTGCCGGTCTTTGAAACGGCTGCCGGCCGGATGGCCATGACGGTGGCGGTGTTCCTGTTGGGTCTTGCTTTCTACATTTCCGGGAAGATTATGAGAATTGAGGTGTAAGCATGAGCGCAGCGGGTTTTTCCTATGTTCAGGTTGTTTTTTTGCTTGTCTTAATTGCCTTTTTTGTGCTTTACCGGCACGCCCGGCAGTATCTTTCCTTTTTTGCCGCGCTGGATAAAGAAGAATTTCCGCTGCCCCAAAGCCTCCTGGCGATGGGCCATGCGCTTTTGCAGGCGGTTCGCTATAAATACTCCACGCCCTATGACCAGGGACTGCATAAGCACTTGTTAGAGCTTTATGGCTCCACTAACGCCCGCTATTTTTTACAGGTTTTCTGGGCGAACAAGCTGGCTTACCTGTTGTTAGGGGTCTTGCTAGTTTCTTTTTTCCTGGCGGCGCTCGGCGCAGTAGATGCCGTGCTGGGGGTCTTTTCCCTTTGCCTTTTAGGGGCGCTTTTCCTGGCTCCCGATTATGATTTAAAAAAGAAGGCCATCCAGCGCCGGCTGACCGTCCAGTTGGATTTTCCGGACTTTTTGAACAAACTCATTTTGTTAATCAACGCCGGTTTGACGCTACAAAACGCCTGGGAACGGATTGCCAGGGCCAAGCAGAAAGACACTTTCCTGTACCGGGAAGTGGAGCGGGTCATTTATGAGATCAACAGCGGGAAACCGGAATCCCAGGCGTACGAAGACTTTGCCCGGCGGCTCCGGGTGCCGGAAATATCCAGGTTCACCGCGGTGGTGCTGCAAAATCAGAAAAAGGGCAGTGCGGAACTGGTCCCGGTTTTAAGGCTGCAGGCGGCGGAATGCTGGGAAATGCGGAAGAATGCCGCCAAACGCCTGGGGGAAGAAGCTTCGACGAAACTGCTTTTTCCGATGATGCTGATGTTTATCGCGATTCTGCTGATTGTGGCCATGCCGGCGGTGTTGGCCATGCAGGGAATCTAATTGTGGTCCTGCCTGCGGTGTCGGTCATGCCGGGGCTATAGCCAGCTTTAGTCAGCTTTGGCTTTTCATATATACACCCGCATCTTTTTGAAGGGAGGTGGACAGAATGAGACGTTTTTGGCAAAACATCTGGAAAAAAGAAGAGGGAATGGGCACAGTAGAAATCGTGATTATTATCGCTGTTTTGGTTGGCGTCGCCTTGCTTTTCCGAGGACAAATCACCAATTTTGTAAGCGCGGCTACCGCCAAAGTATTTGATACGAAAATTATTGATGAATCCATTGCGCCAAGTACCGGGGGAGGCACAAGTACTCCTTAAGCCTTGCCTCTTAAAACCGGAATCCTGTATTTCTGATCTTTTTTAAGTTGGCTGTTCATTATTTTCAACTTATTTGCTTGTTTGTTTGTTGGCATGCGCCCTGTTGGGGCGGATTTCACTCCTGCCCGGGGGCTGAAAGCCTGGCCGGACAGGAGTGAAATCGGACTTTTACGGGAGGAAGCCTGGATGAAGTTTCAACGAATGGGTGTTAACCAGCAGGGAAGCTTCACGGTAGAAGCGGTCTTGCTGATGTCGGCGGTACTGTTTGCGCTCTTTTTACTTTGTTTTTCCTTTATGCTCATGTACCACCGGGTGCTTTTAACGAAAGCCGCGGCCGAAATTGCGGAGTTGGCGGCAAATGACTGGACAAGAGAAAACAACCCCTATTACCGGGTTTTTGAAATAATCGGCGGGGAAAAGGCCGTGGAAAAAACCATTGCCGGCGCTATTGACCAAAAGAAGCTCCAGGGGGCTTTCCCGGAGGCGCAGATAACGCCGGAGGGCGTAGAACAAAAGCTGGCGGTAGTTTTGAAAAACACTTTTCCCCAACTGGTGCGCTGGCTCAGGGAACCGGAAAAGACCACGGTCAAAGTATCCTACCAGGGCGGTTTAATCCTGCGGAAAATCCAGGTGGAGATTACGCAGGAAGTACGGATTCCCTTTGGCCGGTGGAAAAAGCTTTTTGACGGCAAAGCCACGGCGACGCTCTACGCTGAAAGCAGCGCCGTGATTACCGAACCGGCGGAAATGATCCGGAACGTGGACCTGGCCATCGAATACGCCAGCAAGGCCAAGGAAAAATTCGATTTTTCCGCCTTAATGGGCAAAGTGCAAAAAGCGGCAACGCCTAAAGAGCAAAAGCAATAAAACGGGGCATAAATGGGCTAAAAAGTGGGGATGGCAGTGCAAAGAGGAGGAAGGAGCTTTTTCAAAACAGAACAAGGGGCGGTTTCGGTTTTTCTGCTTCTGATTTTTCTCGGTATGCTGATGCTGGCCGGGCTGGTCGTGGATATCAGCCGGGTCATGGTGGCCGAGCGTAAGGTGCAGACTGCCTTGAACACGGCTGTCCGTTCGGTTTTAGCTGACTATGACGAGGAGTTGGTGGGGCAGTACGGGATTTATGGTGTCCCTTACACGACCCGGCAGGCCGAGGACCTGCAAAGGTACTTTCTGGTTAATTTGATAGAAAAAGAGGAGACTTTTCATTTCCTGCGGTTTAACCAGGATGATTTGAAAATAACGGGGAAAGTTGAAAAAAGCCTTTTGAATGACGGGGCTTTTCAGGAACAAATCATGGAATACATGAAATACAAGGCTCCGGTGATGGTCACCCAGAATGTGCTGGACATTTTTTTAAAAGGAGCCTTCGGGAAGAAAGCCGATTTGCTGGAAAGCGCCCAGCCTTCGGGAAAAACCCTGGACAGTATTTTAATTACGCAGGTGGACCTGAAAAAAGCGCTTAAAAATGCCACGCGGAACAGTGCGAAAAAAGCGCTGGACCAGTTGCTGGACCTGGAAACCATCGAGCAGGCGCAAAAAGATTTGGCGGCCCTGATGAAGGAATACGAAAAGCAACTGCAGGCGAATAACCGGCAAGTGCAGGAAATAGAAACGGCTGTTACGGAGGCTTGGCGCGCAGACAGCGATGAGGAAAGCGGCACCGGCGCTCCGGGCGGTGAGGGCAATGCCGGCAATACTCCCGCGGTAAAGGCGCAAGGGGGCAAGTTTACTCTGCCCCCGGACCTGCAAACCTTAAAAAAAGAATTGCAGGAACTGCCGGGAATTATTAAACATAACCGTGCGCTTTTAGAGCAAATTGCCGAACTGGAAGAGGAAGAGCAAGCCTTAACGGAGGAGATTGCCGCCTTAGCGCAGGCGGGAGAATCTACCCAGGCGGCCCGGGAAAAAAGAAAGCAGCTGCGCGCTGAAATCAAAGCGCTCAACCAGCAGTTAAAGCCCTTGCCGCAAATCAGTGATTTGTCCATCCAGAATAAGTTGCCGCCTGCTTTGGAAAAAACGGAAAAAAAAGCCAAGGAGTTCTTGCGCGAACAAGTGGAGGCCTTCCTCGGACGAAAAATCAGCGCCGGCAATCCGGTGACCCGGCTGATTACGGACGAGGAGTTCCGGGCGGCCAACAACCGTGGTGCATCCCAGCCGCCGGCGCAGGAGCAGGGGATGTTTGCTTATGACGAAAAAATGGCGCAATGGAATGAAAAGGCTGCGGGGGAACTGGAGGAAAATGTTTTCACTTATCTGAAGGAATTAACCGCCACCCTGCAACAAATCGCCATTGGCGGAGTGGAAAAAATCTATCTTACCGAATACATCATGGACAAACATACTTTTATCACCTCGCCGACCCAAAGAGGTCACTATTTCAACAAAGGCGAGGTGGAATACATCCTTTTCGGAAGACCCGCTGAACGGGACAATATCTTCCTGGCCTTTTTATCCATTTGGCAGTTGCGCTTTGCGGTTAATGTGGTGGACAGTTTCTTCACCAATCCCGCGCCTACCTTTTTGTCCCGCTTGGGGACGGCTCTGGTCGAAGGTTTTATCTGTGCCACCAATGACCTGACGAATATGTACGCCGGCAGGGGGGCGCCCCTCTGTGACAGCTTGAAGACCCTGCCCACCAGACTGTCTTATTCCGACCACCTGCGCCTGCTGTTATTAATGCGGAGTGAAAAGGAGCAACTGGACCGGATCAGGCAACTGATGCAGATTAACATCCGGCAAACGAAGGAGGCCTTCCTCTTAAAGGATTATGGGACCAGGGTGGAAGCCACGGCGGAAATCAGTATTGATTTGTGGTTTGCCTCGCTTTTACAGTTAGACAAGTTTGGCCTTCCGCAGGTGCAAGGCAACAGATACATCATCAAAAAAACCGCGCTGGCCCAATACTAGCCGGGGAAAGGAGCGCACCATGGGCAAGAGTTTTTTGGGGCCAAAGTTGAACAGCTTGCGGAAAAAGAATCAAGGCTCGCTTACGGTGGAAGCCTGCCTGGCGCTGCCGGTTTTTCTATGCTTCTTTTTCCTGCTGCTTTTCTTTGTGAAAATTGCCTGTATCAACATTGAGTTGGACCACGCCGTCAAAGACACGGCGCGGCAGTTGGCGGCGTCGGCTTATCCTCTCCGTTTTGCCAATGATTATCTGGATAGCCAAACGGCTCAGTCCAAAATCCTGGAAAACTTCATTCCCAAGGAAGCGGACAAAGCCAAAGGGAAAGCGAACCAGCTTGCCAAAGAATCGCTAATTACGATGATTTTGACCGGCGAGGCTGCCGAGCCTGATTTGGAAAAGTGTTGGCAAGACATCGGCAAGACTATCCAAAGCGACCTGGAAAAAGGCTTCCAGGGGATGATTGTGAATCATTTTTTGCCGGCGCTGGTGGAGCTAAAAAGCGCGGGGCAATATCTTTTGGTTCAGGAAATGTTGGAAAAGAAGCTGGCCGGAAGTACGATTAATCGCGACAAGCTGCAGCTTAAGCTGGTGGAATTGCCGCAAGGCAAGGCCGAATACCAGTTCAAGAAAGCACAGGGCTATTATGACCGGACCGGCTTGCAAGCGGATCAGGATTTCGACCATCAGGACGCAATCGTGCAGGTAGAGTATGCTTTTTCCATCCCTTTGCCTTTTTTCGGCCAGCAGGAGTTGTTTTTGCGGCATACGGCGGTGGAAAAAGCCTGGCTCAAGGGAAGTAATGGCATCTATACCGCCGCCAGGAGCGAGGAAAAAGTAGACCTGACTTTGTTTAAAGACCCTGAGGATAAAGGAAAGGGCAGTGGGAAGGGGAAAGACAGGGAGGAGGAAGACCAGGAAGTATATGTGTGCAAATCCGATACCCCGGTATATCATACCTTGCGGCATTGTGACTATTTAGGCAGCCAGATTATCATCATGACGAAAAAAGAGGCCGAGCAAAGAGGCAAACGTCCTCATCAAGGTTGTCCGCATCGTTTTAAGTAAAGGTAGTTCTGAAAGGAGGTTTTTAGC
>DGEB01000008.1:13616-13951 GCA_002385735.1 Peptococcaceae bacterium UBA3937 | reverse complement strand
GCTTTTCAAGTGGAGATGATTAGCCAAAACCCTCATCCGGGGCTTATTCCTTTTACGGCGCAAAGGGACAATAACGGGGTAAAATTGCGCTATCAGTTGGATTCCAGGGTGCCTCTGGAACAATATTTGCAGGATGAAAAGGTTCAGACCTCCAAAATTGTGGAAATCCTGGACCAGTTGCTTACAGTCTTACTGGAGAGCAAAAATTTGTTATTGCACCCGGCCCATTTTTTGCTCAAGCCGGAATATATTTATCTTGATTTGTCCTGTGATGGGGTGTCTTTAATCTATGTCCCCTTAAAGGACCTTTCCGGTTTTGTTTATTCCGATGATGT
>DGEB01000008.1:3692-13359 GCA_002385735.1 Peptococcaceae bacterium UBA3937 | reverse complement strand
TTTCTTTATGCCAGGACCAGGATTTTCAACTGAAGGATTTCCGGGAACGGCTTGAAGAGGTCTACTTTGCGGTGCGCAAAAAAGAAACCTTAAGGGGGCCGAAGGAAAAGCCCTTCCAATTAAGCGGTTCCGCCTTGCGGGCCCCAGAGCGGGGGGCAAGGGCAAGGGAAGGGCGCCCGGTGTTTAAAGTGAAGGGGAAAATAGCCTGGCCGTCTGCATCACAACAGGCCAATAGCGCCGGGCAGCCTGGGGCCGAACAGGGGAGAAGCGCCGGGCAATTTGGTTCTAAACTGAATAAAAGCGCGGGGCAGTTGGGGTGGCGAACAAAAACCATGGGGCTGTTTTTGCTGCTCCAGTTGCTCGGGGCGCTCCTATTGCTGGTGCTTTTTCCCCAGTTAAACGCTTTGCGGGACGGTTTGGACCTTTTGGGGCTGTTCTTAGTGCTGGTAGGCGTAAACGTCCTGTTTCTGAGGGGAATTACCCGCCGCCGATAGTTTGTGGTATAATAATGAAAATGCCATCTACTTCTGGAGGGGGTTTTGGTGAAAAAATTGCTCAGGTTCATTCTGTGGGCTCTTTTGGGAGTAATTGTTATCGTGGCGATATACGGCATTTACAAACCCTTGGAAGAAGGCTTGACTTTGGACGGTCAACCGTATCATAATTCGCGCGTGGAGTTTCTTTACGACTTAACCTACGAACAGGATGGGATGATTGTCCACCAGCAAAACATTTTTGCGAAAGTTTTGGAGATTATGGACCAGGCCCAGGAATTTATCGTCCTCGACATGTTTTTGTTTAATAAATTGCACACCCAGCCGGAAGCAGACTATCCGGCACTTACGGATACTTTAACCCAACATTTGGTGGAGAAAAAGCAAAAGAACCCGGCTGTTGACATCGTGGTAATAACGGACGAGATCAATAATTTTTATGGTTCTTATGTGCCGGAAAATTTCCGCTTGATGCAAGAAAACGACATTACGGTCATTTTCACCGACTTAAACTCCTTAAGAGACTCCAATCCGCTCTATTCGGGGATCTGGAATACCCTTTTTCGTTGGTGGGGCACGGAAGGGAAGGGCTGGCTTCCGAATATTTTCGGGAAAGAGGGGCCCAAGGTGACCCTGCGTTCCTATCTGAAGATGCTGAATTTTAAAGCTAATCACCGCAAGGTGCTGGTTACCGAGCAAAAAGCGCTGATTTCTTCCGCTAATCCCCATGATGCCAGCGCTTATCATTCCAATATCGCTTTTGTGGTCGAAGGAAAGATTATTGAGGACCTTCTGGTTTCGGAAGGGGCGGTCGCAGCAATGAGCAAGCAGGAGTTGGCCATCGATTATCAGGTCAGGGAAGAAGAACAGGTGGCCGAAATGTATGCCCTTTTAAAAGAGCCGGTGCAAACCGCCCTTGCGGAAAACCCGGCCTCCGGGGAGAATGTGGCTCCCTCCAATGTGACGGTTTGCCTTCTGACCGAGGGGAAAATAAAAAAGCACCTGCTGAACGAGTTGGATGCGCTCGGCGCAGGTGACCAGATCTGGATCGGGATGTTTTACCTGTCGGACCGTTCCGTCATCCACCGGTTGCTGCAAGCCGCGGAACGTGGGGTGGAGGTCCGCCTGGTCCTGGATGCCAATAAAGATGCCTTTGGGCTGGAGAAAAACGGGATTCCCAATAAACCGGTAGCCAATGAACTCCATGAAAAGTCCCAGGGGAAAATCAAGATTCGATGGTACAAGACCCATGGGGAGCAATACCATGCCAAATTAGTATTCCTGAAAGGACGCGCCCATAGTGTGATTTTTGGCGGTTCCGCGAATTTGACGAGAAGGAACCTCGCCGACTACAATTTGGAAACGGATCTCAAGATCATGGCGACCAATGACAGTAAAATCGTGAAGGATGTGGAAAACTACTTTACCAAAATATGGAGTAACGAAGATGCGTTTTATACCGTAGACTTTGAAGAATACCGGGAAACATCAGGCTGGAAGAAATTCCTCTACCTTTTCCAGGAATTCACTGGACTTTCTACGGTATAGCTATAAGCTTGGGCACTGATTAGGGAAAGCTTGAACAAGACAGGAGCCAGGATGATGATGGAAAAGAAAAACTTACGGATCGAACTGGACAATTACCAGCCTTTGGGCAAAGTGGTCTATAACACCTTGCGCGAGGCGATTCTTCAGCAAGTGTTAAAGCCCGGCGAAAGGCTGATGGAACAAGAATTGGCGGAAGAAATGGGCGTAAGCCGCACTCCGGTGCGGGAGGCCCTCCGGAAACTGGAACAGGAGGGCTATATAGTGCTGGTTCCGCGTAAAGGAGCCTATGTGGCGGGCTTATCCATCAAGGATTTTTGCAATGTATTTGAAATGCGCGGCGCCTTGGAAGCATTAGCGGCGGGGCTGGCCGCAGCGAGAGCCACTCCGGAAGAAATCGAAGAAATGGAAAGGAATCTGGTGCTGGAGGCGGCTCATTACGAGAGCAGCGATTTAGTCAAAACCATTGACGTGGACACGCGCTTTCATGAGTTGATCTATCAGGCCGCTAAAAACAAGCGTTTGCAAAACATGTTGAAAGAACTGCGCGACCAGGTCCAGCGTATCAGGACCAAAAGTTTGACGGCGCCAGGCCGGCTGAAGTTTGCTTTGGCGGAGCACCGGAAAATAGTGGAGGCCATTGCCGCCCGTAATGTTGAAGCAGCGAAACAGGCCGCCCGGGAACATATTGAAAGTGCGGAAAACGCCCTGTTGGAAGTGCTTTCCCTGGAAAGCCCCGTTTCTGACCGTTAAAAGAGGCAAAAGGCATAGAGCAAACTGAAAACCAGTAAGGTTGTTTCCGGAAGATATAAATACCGGTACGTGCGCGCCAGATTGGCGCCAAAATATTCCGTGGACATTAGCAAACAAAGGTGGGTCGGCGAAAGCATTACGCCGACATAATTGCTCATAAAAGCCAGGCAGGCCAGGGTGAGGGTTTGCTCCGGCCCGGCTATGGTAAGGATAATCGGCAGCGCGATGGTAATGCCGGGCAGGGTTATTCCGCTAAACAAGCCGATGAGGAAGGGAAAGAAAATCGTAATGAGGAGCGGATTGAGCCCACTGGCGACCACTGAGGAAAGCAGCGCTTCGATGCTGCCGCTTTTTTGCAGGACCTCACTGAGGTAGATGGCAGCAAAGGTCATGTAAAAAATGCCGGGCGCCAGGGATTCTTTCATCATCTTCAGGCATTTGACGAAACCAACGCGATAAAAGAGGAGCATTGTCCCGATTACCATTACGAGGGACGGCAGAATGGAGATTTTAAAGCCGATGACGAGGAGCAAAATGGCGAGGATAGGGAGAAGCCCTTCGCTAAGGTGTAACCATAGTTGAGAGGAGGCTTTTTCTTTCTCCTCCGGTTTTTCCCTGGCTTCGGCGAGGCCGGGGATGTTGCGGAACAGGATTAAGCCAATCAGAATCGTGATCGGCGTAAAAGGGAACATCATTAACAAAAACTGGCTGATCGGCACACCGATGATTTGGGCGGCGATCAGGTTGGCCGGATAAAGGGGGAGGAAAAACTCCCAGATATGACGGAAATAATAATTGATGGCGGCGCTTTGTTCCGGCGAAATCGTTAATTCACGGGAAGCTTCTTTAACCATGGGTGCAGAGAACCTGGCCCCGCCGGGGTTGGGCAGTAAACCGATCAAGCCGGGCAGGATGATCATCGCGGCGCGGGGGTTCCCGGTAAGGCTTTTGATACTGGCCACCAAGCGGGATTGCACACCGGTATCGTTAATGATTTTTTCCATGATCCTGATTAAGTAAAGGGACCCCAACACAATTAAAGTGGAGGAGTCCAGCACGGTCTCCAGGGCGATGAGGGCCATTTCTTTAGGGCTGATTTGGTGCAACAGCCCGAATAAGCCGGTGGCCAAGAGAAAAGCGTGCCCTAAATGGAGACGCTTTCTGACCATAAAGAGTAAGACGATTAGGACAAAGATGCTTTTCAATGCTTCCATATCAGTTATCACCTCAAATTTGTCAGCTTTTGCGGAAGGGATGATTGCCAGGTTGTAAGGGCGTTTTTTCAAGTATACCTTTTGCTCCGGCGTTTCTCAAGGGCAATTTTTAGTTTTTTAATATAATATATAGTCCAGGATAGATAGTCCAGGAAAAACGGGAGCGTGGCCAAAAATGAAAATTGCGAAAAACTTAATTGATTTAATCGGGAATACTCCCTTGGTGGAGCTAGCTAATTTCAGCAGAGCACAAGCTTTGGCGAGGCCGCTGATTGCCAAGCTGGAATACTTTAACCCGGCCGGTAGTGTCAAGGACCGGGTGGGCTATGGGATGATCAAGGCAGCGGAGGAGCAAGGGTTAATCGGGGAAAAGGCGGTGCTGATTGAACCCACCAGCGGGAATACCGGGATTGGCCTGGCGATGGTGGCGGCGGTGAAAGGCTACCGGCTGATCCTGACGATGCCGGAGACCATGAGCATGGAAAGAAGGAAGCTTTTGGCTGCTTTGGGGGCGGAAATTGTATTAACCCCGGGGCAGGAAGGCATGACCGGGGCCATCAAAAAAGCAGAGGAGTTGGCCCAAAAAATCGAGGGCGCCCTCATCCTGCAACAGTTTCAAAACCCGGCCAATCCCGCCATGCACCGTGCAACCACAGGCGAAGAAATCTGGCGGGATACGGAGGGGCAAGTTGATCTCTTTGTGTCCGCGGTGGGTACCGGCGGGACGCTGACGGGGGTGGCGGAGGTCTTAAAGAGCAGGAAACCCTCCGTGAAAATTGTGGCGGTGGAACCTTTCGGTTCGCCGGTTCTTTCCGGCGGGCCGCCGGGAGCACATAAGTTACAAGGGATTGGGGCCGGATTTGTGCCGGAGATTTTACGGAAAGAACTGATTGATGAAATCGTTAGGGTAAAGGATGAAGACGCTTTCGCCATCAGCCGGCTTTTGGCCCGGACGGAAGGGCTGTTGGTAGGGATTTCTTCCGGCGCTGCGGTGCAAGGGGCGCTGGAAATAGCGCGACGTGAGGAAAACAGGGACAAAATGGTTGTGGTTCTCTTGCCGGATACGGGTGAGCGCTATTTAAGCACAGAATTATTTAAGTTATGATACGTTTTTGCATTAAAAAGGGGAAATCAGCCTTAAGTTGATCTTCCCCTTTTAATGAGGCCGTTATATTGTGCATTTTATTGGGAAAAAAGCAGGATATTTTTCTGGCAAAGTTGAAAGAATTTTTCGGAAAAAAGCCCGGAGAAAAAAAGGAAATAGCGCATGGATGGCGAATACTTATAGTAAAGATGTGGTAATGGTAGGTGAAGTGTGTCTTAAGAAGAAAGAAAGTTTTAAATTGCAGGAAATTTTGGTCAAATGTTTGGTTGCCAATGGTCCAAGTGTTTCTTACATAATTAAAAAGGGGGGACGGGAAGATGAAAGACTATTATCCGTGGAACGATTCATGGCAGTACGAAATTATTCACGTTTTACTTCCCTACCAGTCCAATGCGCCAGTGGAAATGGGCTGTAATTTCACTTATCCTGTTTTTCTCGAGGCGATCAACAAAGGGTTAAAAGGTGAGCCTTTTTGGAAAGCTGTTGCTGGGGCAATGATTTATGTAATGGGACATCAGCCGGATCACGTTCAAGTGCCAGCGTACATTTATTGGCTGAAACGGTATAATCCCTTCATTGTGGATGAATTAATCTTCGATGGAGTGGAAAGCGCTAGCGCGAACAAGCTGGAAAAGGCGATTTGGATTTTCCAGGCAGCGATTCTTCTTGATCCCGACCGCTCGGAAAGCCATTTTAATTTGGGTTTGGCCTATAGTGAACTGGGCATGAATTTGCTTAAGAAAAAGAAGAAGGAAGAAGGAGAATGCTGTTTGCAATTGGCAGCCCAGTATTTTATGAATGCGTTAGAGCTGGATCATAATATGGATTTGGCCTTTTACAATTTAGAATATATTTGCCATCAGATGGAGATAATGGACGAGGGGAAAAAATTAGAAAAGACGCCCCTTTTAGGAGTGCAGAAGGAAGATAGCGCCAAGCTGATGGAGACGGGGACCTCTTAGAAAACTAAAAACAGAAAATCTTTTTGTAGTATAATAACGGTAGGAGTCTTCGATGTAGTCATCACAGGAGTGGTAAAAACTTATGCAGCAAAGGAGAGGAGCAGCGTGTCAGGTCAAGGATTAATCCATGTATACACAGGAAACGGCAAAGGAAAGACCACGGCGGCCATTGGGCTGGCTGTCCGGGCTTTAGGCGCCGGAAAACGGGTCATGTTTTTCCAGTTTATGAAAACCCCCGTATATAGCGAACATAAAGTTCTTTCCACCATTTCGCCAAATTTAACCTTAGAATGTGTTGGCGAACCTTTTTTTGTGATTAAAGAAGGCAGTATGCCCCAAGAGGAATTGGAAAAATGGAAGAAACAAGCGGTGGTTTTCCCGCCGGGGCAGCCGCCCCGGGAATATTTAGAACAAATCGCCGGAGGGTTGGCGCGGGCCCAAGCGGCGGTCAGCGGGAAGCAATACGATGTGGTTATTCTTGATGAGTTAAATGTCGCTTTACATTTTGAACTGGTTACCTGGCCCCAAGTAGAGGAACTGCTTGCGGCGAAGGGTGAACAGGTGGAACTGGTCTTCACCGGCCGGGGAGCTCCTCCGGAATTGCTGGCGAAAGCAGACCTGGTAACTGAAATGCGCGAGGTAAAGCATTATTACACCCAAGGGGTACCTGCCCGCAAAGGGATTGATTGCTAGAACCTGTGAATTACATAGCTGGGAGATTTAAAAATCGCTCGCCATCAGACGAGCGATTGGTTTTTCCTGGAGAGCAGGGGCATGCATAAAAAGCCCAGTAGAAAACCGCCGATATGCGCCCACCAGGCCACCGAGCTATCGGTTAAACCGGCGTTGGTGCTGGCGTTAAAGACCTGGATCAGAAACCAGAAGAGCAGGAAATACACGGCCGGGATTTTACGAATCGTGATAAAAATAAAGATAATAATGAGGGTAGTGATTTTGGCCCGCGGGAATGTGATAATATAGGCTCCCAACATGCCGGCAATCGCGCCGCTGGCTCCGATTAAAGGGATGGTCGAATGGGCCGCGGTCATGTAGTAAATCAGATTGGCGCCCGCCCCCATGGCCAGGTAGAAAAGGAGAAAACGCAGGTGTCCTAAGCGATCCTCGATGTTATCCCCAAAAATCCAGAGGTAAAGCATGTTAAAAAGCACATGAAACCAGCCCCCGTGCAAAAAGATGGAGCTTATTAACGGAAGATAAAAAAGTCCGAAGACCGAATATGTTTGCAAGCGTTCCGTAAGTACAGAAGGAAAAAAGGCATAATTGTAGATTAACTGCTCTGTAAACGCGTAAGGGCTGGTTATTTGCAAAAAAAAGATGAATAAGTTAACAACAATGATACTGATGGTCACGATGGGAAAGCTATGGGAATAGGTGCTATCGCGCAAAGGAATCAAATTTTTCACCTCGGTTTAATCTTTTCCTCGTCTTGACGTCAGGTCAAGTCGGTTTTAAATTAACTCCATGATATCACAGGAAGAGTACTTTTTTAATGCCTATTTTCATTAGTGGCGCGGTTTTGCTTTTTCCGCGCCACTAGATGTCCTGCTTATTATTCCCGCTTTTTCTTATTCTTCTCCGCTGGTTGTTCCAGCTTTCCCTTTTGTCTTCATGCTCATCTTTGTTGTATTGGTCTTGTACTCTGTTTTGCCCTGCTTTGGTTGTGCCTTAATCTGTTATTTCCTGCGTTGGCTCTGTGTTGTCCTGTTCGGTGAATTGTTGCTCCGGTGCGTTTTGGGCCGTTTTTGGCTTGCTCTTTTTGCTGTAACAGAAGATCCATTGTTCTTTTAAAGGGGCTTTGCAGGCCTTTCCCGCGTTAAGTGGGTTACGGGCCGACCAAATCCATCCGTTCATTTTTCATATCCTCCTTTACTCTCAGTTGGGCTAAAAATTCTTTGGTCGTTTTATCATATGAGATTAGTCTAATTAATGTCCAGGATATCGGCCAGGCGGATATACAGGCGCTGCCCCTGTTGGTCTAAAGCCTCCAGAAACCGGCCTCTTTGTTGAATGGGAATAATTTCTTTTTCTCTTGGGCCGTCCACGTGCCAAAGAGTGAGCTTAACCATTAGGGAATTATTTAATGCTTGGGCCAGGACGCTTTCCAGGTATTCGAGCCTTTGTTCATCCCAATAGGGTCTGGGGAAAGGCTCGTTTTTGCTTTGCAGGAATCTTTCCCGCAAATTAGGATAGATAATGCGGTGACCTTCCCACATCTTGTTTTTTTCCTGCTTCATAAAAAACCCCTTCTTCCAAGAGAAAACTGCCGCGGAGCAGGCTTTTTTCGCCGAATTTGTTTTTAATCCGGTCGATCGCCTGGTAAAGCTGTGGCTCCGGTTCAAAAAGGGATAATTGTTGGCCCTCGGCGCGGACCAGGTTGCCTAAAGAGACCCCGAGCAGACGGACCGGGAGCTCTTGGGGCCAATGCTGTTGAAAGAGCTTCAGGGCGGTTTCGTAGATGACCGAGGGATAGGCGGTGGCTTCCTTGAGGGTCAGGGAGCGGTGGATTCCTGAAAAATCGCTTCCTCTCACCGAAAGGGAGACCGTTTTCCCCAGGTAATTACCCAGTCGGGCTCTCCGGCTTACGGCTTCCGCCAGTTCCAGCAGGACCACCTTAATTTCCTTAAGCAGGGAGTAATCTTTAGGCAGGGTGATTTGGTGGCCGACACTTTTCACGGTGTCAAGGGAGGAGGGGTTGACCGGGCTGCTGTCCTGCCCCCGGGCCAATTCCCGTAAAGTGACTCCGACCACCCCAAAACGCTGCCGGAGAAGTTTGGGCGGAGTCTGCGCCAAATCCCCGATGGTCCGGATGCCCATGTTCAGCAGGTGTTGTTCCATTCTTTTGCCTACCCCAAAGAGTTCCCCGATGGGGAGGGGCCAGAGACGGCGAGGGATGTCGGCTTCGGTAAGCAAGGTAAGACCGTCGGGTTTTTGCAAACCGGCCGCCATTTTGGCGACGACTTTGGAAGGGCCGATCCCCACCGAACAAAGGATCCCCACCTCCTCCTTAATCCGTTTTTTAATGGCTTGCGCTGCTTGCAGGGGGCTGCCCCAAAGCTTTTCTGTGCCGGTTAGTTCCACAAAGGCTTCGTCAATGCTGAAGGGTTCCACCAGCGGGCTGAAATCGCGCAAAATGGCGAAAACCCGGTTGGAAAAGTCCATGAAGGCAGCGAAGTTGGGGGGACGTAAAATCGCTTGGGGACAATGCATCTTGGCTTCCCAGATGGGCATACCGGTTTTCACGCCCCTTTTTTTTGCTTCGTAGCTGGCCGTAAGGATAATCCCGTGGCGTTTTTCCGGGTCCCCCGCGATAAGCAGCGGCTTGCCCTTCAGTTCCGGCTCCAACACCTGTGTTACACTGGCGTAAAAGGCATTCATGTCGGCTAATAGAACAGTCCTTTTCATAGGTCCAGTATAACACCCGAACACGCGTTCGTCAAGAGGGAACAAAAACTTAGGTCGTTGGATGCTCCCAAGTTTCATAAGGCATAAGAAAGGAGGAGAAGCATATTTTTTGAGGAGAGGCATCTTTTTTTCAGGAAGCATTTTCAGGAAGCATAATCTGCAGAAGACATA
>DGEB01000008.1:0-3502 GCA_002385735.1 Peptococcaceae bacterium UBA3937 | reverse complement strand
CATTGTTTTCAGAGAGTAGCGGTGATAGGAACACAGGAGGGGGAAATGAGCTGGCGGTTGCTTTTATTAATCGGTTTGCTGGTGTTGACCTGCCAAGGAATGGGGGATTACCTTAATTTACCGGCAGAGGAAAAGGGCTTGCCCCTAAATAGCGCCGGTTTATCCGCAAACGGCGGAAACCGGAAGGAAGAAGGGGTCGGCTTGTCCGGAGGGGGGAACAAAGGGTCGAGGGAGGAGCAGAAGGGAAAAGAGTCCCGTCGCTATCAGGGGAAGGTTCTTTACGGGGAGCCGCTGTCCTGGGAACAAGTGAATAAAATTTTCCCTAAATACACCACGATCTTGCTGACCGACCTGGAGACGGGCAAGCAATTGGAGGTGGAGCGCCGGGGCGGAACGTATCATGCGGACATTCAGCCGGTCACCAAAGCCGATACGACGGTATTGAAAGAAATATACGGGGGAAGCTGGAGTTGGCGGCGGCGGGCGGTTGTAGCAGAAATCGGTTTAAAACGGCTGGCGGCTTCGATCAATGGAATGCCCCATGGTGCGGGCAAGCTAAACAATGACTTTCCGGGTCATTTTTGTATTCATTTTCTCGGGAGCCGGGTTCACCAAAGCAGGAAGGTTGATCCGGCGCACCAGATGATGGTGTGGAAAGCGGCCGGATGTCCGGAAAAGCCTTTTCTCGAAGCGGGACCGGAGGAAACAATCAACCTGGTTTTGATCGCCCTGAACCAGAAGGATGTGGCCTTGGCCTCCCTGGGCTTGGTTTGCCCTTTTGGGGAGGACCTTTGGCTGGCCACCCAAGTGTGGCAGGACCGTTTGCCCTCCATCACGCTAAAAAGGCTGACCCCGGTAAAACCGACCGGGGAGGCCAGGGGGACGGAAAAGGAGCCGGAAAAGCATAATCCGTCCGGCAAAATTAACACGACTGAGCAGATGGCGCAGGATAATCCGAACAGAAGAATTTATGAAATAACGCTGACCCTGCAATATCCGGACGGAACTGTCCGGCGGGATAAAAAAGGACAGCTTGCCGTGGTTAAAGACCTGCTCCGTGAAGAGCGCTGGTTCGTGGAGGGAACAGGGCTCAAGACTTTGTTAGAGCAATGATTATTTTCCCGCCAGGATGCGGATATCCTCCAGCCGGACCTGATAGCCTTCCGCCTTTTGCAGGACCATGTTGACCAGCCCGGTGTGGTTCAGGTTCATCATGCAAAAACCGGGCAGAAAGGTCATGCGGCAGCCGAAAGCAGGTTCTTTTCGTACTGCCGTGGCCATTCCTTCAAAACCGATCATGTGATAAGCGACCACATCCTTGATTTCCTGCCTGGGGGACCGGGAAAACCTGGGGCCGACGACCCAGGTGTAGAGCAGCCCGGTCACCGGTTCGGCTTTGATTACTTTCAAAACGTGGGGAATGGGACAACCTGCCCCCATGGGGCGGCCCAGGACGTAATCCCCTTCGGCAATACCCATTTTTTCCACCAGATCGGCGCGAAAAGGAAGGATAATTTTGCGGGCGGAAACTTCGCCGGGAAGGGGGTTAAGGATAAAGTCATAGGGGTTGCCCAAAATGTCGTAGGGGAGGTAATGAGCTTCCAACACCTCCTGAACCGACCCTTCATCATTTAGTCCTTCCTCCTTAAACCCTTCTCCATGGCGGTTGCGTTTTTTCCTTTTTTGATAGTAGGGGCAGTCGGCGTAGCTTTTCTTCCCGCCGTGGACCAGGCGCAGAAACTGCTTGCAGTTTTCGGCGCCGCACAGGCCGCAGTTTTTGCCCGGCGGCAGCCAGTGTTTAACCGGACTCATTGGCTATTCCCCCCGGTATAAATATTCGGCGGCGAGGCCGTCCAGTTTTTTAACAATGCCGAAATGATATTTCCAGCCAATCTCCTTTTTGCCCACACAGATGGTGCAGGTGCCCAGTGGGGGGTTACCTTTTAGCATCAGTGTCTTTTGGTCAATGGGGGGTGAATTTTTAATCAGTTCATAAAGCCGGTTGAGGGAAGTGCCTTGCAGGGCATTGGTTTCGAGCAGGATAATTCCCGGATGCACATCCTTAATTTTTTGAATCAGGACTTCTCGTTCGGCCTGGCTCACCAGGTCGATTTTGGTTACTACAGCGATATCGGCTAAGGCGACCATGGCGCCCATTTTTTCCGGGGCGTGGATTCCGGCAATGGAGCTTAGGACCACAATGCCCAGCCCCTGATTCAGGTAAGGGGAACAGCGGAGACAAAGCCCCGCGCTTTCCACGATAAACAGGTCGGCGTGATTGTTTTCCGCCCATTGGATGGCTTCACCCATGACCATTACTTCGGCATGATCGGGGCACAGATCGCCGGAATAGATTTTTTTGGTTAAAACTTGGAATTCTTTCTGCAGCTCAATATCTTCATAAGCTTTCACCACGTCAATTTTCAAATAGGCGATTTTCAAGTCCGGGTGAAAGGCTTTCACAATCTGTTTGGTCAGGGAGGTTTTCCCTGCGGAGGGAGGGCCGGCAATAATCACCAGTTTCAAGGAAGCAACACCACCTTCAATGATTTAGGTAAAACTGCGTTTAGGCAAAACTGACGTTCAGCAGTTCATTGGTAATTTCGAACCCGGCCCGCAGGTTCTCGCGGATTACGCCCATTTTCCGGTCGAGCTCTAACAGGTTTTGGGCGGCACCGGTTTCGGATTCGTTCTGGCAGAGGATTTTCTTCACCGCGCCGGTACCCATGATCAGGCGTTTTTTCGTGAGCAGGGCAATGACCGGATCATGGGTGACAAAAATGATAATTTTAGAGGTATTTTGGATAATTTCGATAACCTCCTGTTTGAAAATGCCGGCGTTTTCGATTTCATCCAGGAGAATTATCGGGGCAGCGCCGATTAAGAGGGCATCGGCGATTAAAAGGGACCTGGTCTGCCCTCCGGAAAGGACGGTCACTTTGTAGTGGGGTTTGATTTTTTCGCCGGTGAATTTGTTGGCCAGTTCGATGGTATCATTAATGATTTTTTTACTGCGGATTTTTCTGGCCCGCGCATGGACGCTCAAAAAATCCTCCACCGACAGGTCGGCGAAACACTTGGTATTTTGGGTAATCATGGCGATGGGTTTTTGTGCGGGGTCGTAGCGGACTTCCTCCCGGGGGATTTTTCCGTTGATTAAAATCCGCCTTTTGGTAGCGGTATCACCCTGGGCTAACAGCTCAATATCGGTGATGAAAGCGGTTTTCCCGCTTCCGGTTGGCCCAACAATTGAAATGGTTTCTCCCGCCTGGATGGTGATTTGATCAAAGTTTTCCCGGTTGGCGTTTTTATCTTTGCCTGGCAAGATGGTCAGCTCTTTGATCATGTCTTTTGAATCCCTCCCTTTTTAAAGTTTCTGCTTACGAACAAAGGCTTCCGGCGCTGATTTGTTCGGTTAAGCATAAGGTATCGTTGCGCAAGCCGCCTCTTAAGGCTTCCAGGGCAATGAGCTCCGGGGGCTGGATATTGCCAAGATTTACTC
>DGEB01000003.1 GCA_002385735.1 Peptococcaceae bacterium UBA3937 | reverse complement strand
CATTATCATAGAATAAACACATCCTGGTGTATTAAATTCTTGCCCCCCAAAAAAAAACATATATAATTATATGTAATAATTTGGTTTTTGTGGACACCCCACAAAAGGGAGAAAGGAGGTAATTAAGAACATAATTGTCTTGCGACATTAATAATGTTCACAAAAAGACAATTGTAAAGAAAAAATTAATTTTGAGGAGGTAAATTAATGTTGTTAAGGGGAATGAGAAAACGCACTGTTATTAGTCTTGTGTTAGTCATGGGACTTCTTTTGCAATGTATGCCATTGATCGCAAGTGCTGCCGGCAATTCGGTACAACCGGTTGCCCAATGGAAGTTCGACGAAGGAGAGGGCACAATAGCCGTAGATACCAGCGGAAACGGCTTCGACGGTATAATCCATGGAGCCAATTGGGTACGAGAAGGTTTTGAACCAGAAGAAGGGCATGAACTCTTCTTTGACGGCAAGGATTATGTTGAGGTTCCTCATCATAATGCGTTGAACCCCAGAACCGCCCTCACGGTAGAGGCGTGGATCAGACCGGAAGCCCTCATGCAGGATTGGCAGAAAATAATCTGCAAATCCACAGGGAAAGATACTGATTACAGTATCATTGGCAGAAGTGATAATCGCGTCGGGTTTTCCATCAAAATAGGCAATGTAGCTCAAACCGCTTATTCTAAATATCCCATTTCTTTGCATTACGCAACTCATGTGGTTGGTACTTATGACGGAAAAAAATTATGCATCTATATCAACGGAAAACTGGAAAATTCCTTTGCCGTAACCGGTTGTATCAATGACCATAAAGGGGTGTTGCGCATCGGCGGCGATACGGTTAATGCCAATTTCTATGGTGCCATTGATGAAGTAAATATTTATCCGCGGGCACTTTCGGCAGCGGAAGTATTAAACCGGTACGAGGCAGAATTGCCAGACCCGGGGGAAATGTCTTTGGTAGCCAAATGGAGCTTTGACGAAGGTGAAGGAGAGAGCACAGAAGACTCGGGCGGTCTGGAGTTTCACGGTTCAATTGTTGGAGCCACCTGGACAACCGGCAAAATAGGGTCAGCGCTTTACTTTGACGGCAATGACTTTGTGCAAACCAGTGCTCGTGATTGGGCAGGTGCTTTAAATCCGGGTAGATCAGTCACGGTAGAAGCATGGATTAAACCAACCGCTCCCATGAAGGATTGGCAAAAAATCATCTGCAAGAACTCAGGCACGAAAACTGATTATAGTATTATTGCCCGAAAGGATAATCGAATCGGTTTCTCGGTTAAAATGGGTGATGTAGCGCAAACCGCCTATTCAACCACGCCCATTCCCTTGAATCAATGGACCCATGTGGTCGGTACTTACGACGGAACAAAACTGTGCCTCTATTTAAACGGGCAATTGGTTAACGCATTCCCCTTAACCGGAAGAATCAATAATAATTTTGGCGCTTTGTGGATTGGCGGAGATTCTCTCGCTAATGTCCATTTCGTAGGGGTAATTGATGAAGTATGCGTTTACGAACGAGCTTTGACCGCATATGAAATTTTAGGGAGATATAACGCAACCAAATAATTAATGACACACTAAATGACGACACTGAACGCACTCAACACACTCAACAACACACAGCAATAGTAGCGGTAGTAACGATAGTAAGGTTACTAAAGAACCCAGGGCGAAATGCTCTGGGTTCTTTAGCTTTGCCTTATTAGTTTTTTCCTTATAGTTTTGCCTTAACTCAATCTCTTTTTAATATTTGATTGGCAAATTCCTTCAGATCACCCAAATGAAGCTCAATGATTTTTTGGACAATAGCCAGGTTGATCGCCTGATAATCATGAACAGCAATATTCCTGAAACCCACCATCGCTTTCAGGCGGCTGTTTAGATCGCTTGTAATAATGCCGTTTTCATGCAGCAGGTCAAAGGCATCTCTGCTGTTTTGCGGAATCCCAAGCGCTTTTTCGGCCACAATGTGCATCGCCAGATCAATGCTTGCTTCCACTGCCCTTTGGATGTTTAATATAATGGAATCTTGTTTTGTGAAATTGGCAAGATTCTCCGGATTCCCTGCATATTCATCATGGATTCGTTTGATACATCTTTCTATTATTGCGATCTTGTTCAAAATTACGTCACTTCTCATAGACATGGCCCCTTTCCTGGGCTTTATTTAGAACTTCTTTTCGTTCTTCGTTGAGCAAGGCATACTCCTTAAAGGTTCTTATTTGGAATTCATTTTTGCGCTGCTCATCAGCGGAATAGATAATCTTCCCTGTTCCTAAAATATTGGCTTTAAAAACTGTGGAAGCTTTGCTCAAGTCGATCAAATCCACATCTCTACCTATTTTAGCAGCCAATTCCTGAGCAAGGAGAAATACTTCATATTCATCCAGACTTTTTTCGGACAAAAAAGCTACATCGATATCGCTGTCATCCCGCAGCCTTGCCGCAGCGGCCGAGCCAAACAGAATAATGATAAAGGCCGCAGTTTTTTCGATAAGATAATTCTTAATTACTTCCAAATCCATGATCTATCACCAACGTTTCAGACAAAATGTACATTTACAGCCCTACCTACCTTTGGACAACTGCCGGTATAACACTTCGAATTCCTGTACATACTTTACTTTTATTCTCTCAGCAATTTCCTGGGCCATTTGTTCCTGATAAAGATGAGACGTCATATTCCGGTCTTTTATCATGAACAGCCACACCTCTTCATCAGAAATAAGCTTTTATGCAAAAGCTTCCCGGGGACAAGCCATCCGCAAAAACGGCGAGATCATAATCACTGGCAATCCCATAATCTCCTCTTGCGCGGGAACCAAACAAGACAATCTTCTTGATTTTATATTGTTGCGCCATGTGTTTTATTTGTTCAATAACCTTATCCATGAATCCTCCCGCCTTTTTAACGGAATCATTATACCATAATTATACATTATCGCCATCTGTCTTAGATACAACAATTATGCGAAATGTTGAACCATTTAGTTTTGCCTTAACTCCTGCGTGGTTTTAAAATGAAGCTTCGCCACTTTACCCAACTCATCCTGCCCGTATTTCGCCACAAATTGCTGTGCCGTTTTCCGCACCTGTTCATTGCAGCCTTTAGGTAGTACGATTCCATATTTTTGGGCAAGCTCGTCCATTTTATGTACGAAAACATCACGGGCGATGACTGACGCTGCCGCTACCGCCGGGTCCCGCTCTCCCCGCGGGATTTGCACCAGGCGGATTTGACGGCCTTTTTGCATTAAAGCCCGTTGAATAAGACTTTCATGCCCAAATTTATCAGTCAGGGCATATTGGCAATCCAGCCTCCCCGACTTTTCCAGCATCTCCAGCCTCTCCAGAAGATTCTCCATAACCCGCGCATGGGCCCAGGCCAGCATTTTATTGAGATTACCCATCTTCGCATAAAGCTCATTGTATTTTTCCGGTCCGATATAGACCACGTTAAATCTGCCCTGCAACAACTCCCGTAAGCTTTCGGCCAGGCTTTTTATTTTTTTTGCGGCAAGGGTTTTGCTGTCTGCAACCCCCATTTCCCGCAAGACCGCCACATCCTGCGGTTGGATAAAGACACCTGCCACAACCAGGGGCCCGAAATAGTCACCTTTCCCTGATTCATCCGTGCCAATATGGGCCCTGGAAGCTAGCTGCTCTAGAATGACCGGTTCATCGGCCATGGTCTTGTCCGTAGCCGGTGTAATGGCCGCCCGATCAGCCTCCGCCGCATTTTGCGCCCCGGGATGAGCAAGGTTTTCCTCCAGCAGTTGAAAAAGGCCTTCACTCCCCTTATTCATCACCAGTCGGGAAGAGAAGCCCTTTTTGTCAAAATAGAGCACACCGGAAAAAGCGGCAACCTGATCCTCGCCGCTGATTTTCATCCCATAGCCCTGATTCACTGTTTCTTCGCCCAGCCATTCCATCCCATGACCTGTCAGCAGTTCCCGAAGATACGCCACTGCCTCCGCCCGTGGTTTAATCAAAGCATAAACCTTACTCATTAACGGTAGCCTCTCTTTTTGATACACTTCACATTACCTTTCATAATCACGGTAACAACTACATTGTAACGGTAATGACGCCCGGAGGCAACTACCACCCTGGTTAATTCGGCGAAGTCTACTTTGCGTACTTATCATATATCTTGTGCAAAAAGGCGGCTGCTTCTGCCCTGGTAGTGTTGCCCAGCGGATTGAGTTGATCGCCGCTGCCGACAATTAACCCTTCCTTAACCAGAGCAGCAACACTATTCACCGCATAAGGCGAGATTAATTCTTTATCCATAAACCGGTCCTTGCGATGAACGGAGGAAAGTGCGTTGTCCGGGGTGAAGCCAGGGCTTCCGGTTACTACGCATATGCTACCTATGCTTTTGGGGAAGGCAGTACTGTTGAAGTGATGGGCAATGCGACGGCCCTTGGTTTTACAGTTGATGTTATTTCGTAATTAACTGAGACGATATCAGTTTATTGCTTTTCCATAGTGATGTCAATATTACCAAATTATTTCGCGCAATTGTTAACTTATCTTATATTGAAAAATTAAATTCCGCCCTATTCATCCATATATGAATAGTTATCTAAATTCACTTGGCGGTCTATAATGAACGTCTATTCATTTGCGAGTGAATATTTGTCGGGTGAATACCATGCATAAAATAAACACCTCGCTCCTCAGAGAATGAGGAACGAGGTGTTTTCATGTTTGGGGTCCATCCGAAGAATTGTCCTGCCAGGTCAGTGTAAGGACAGTTTACTGCCCCCAGCCTGAAATTTGCCGGGCGTGATAATGTCCCCAAGATCCACCTTAGGGGTATACCGGGTTGCCACAAAACCATATTTGCGGTTATTGAGCGTAGTATAACCGGAGATTATCCCCTTTTTCCACGTATGCAAATTTCCGGTGAATGTTTGTGTTCCTCCGGCGGCCGTGGTAATGGAAAAGCTCACGCCGCGGCGATTATCCTGCACCTTGCCGGTGACGGCACTGGTATGACCGCTGCTGTCCGTATAGGTGCCGGTGAAATTCCCCGTACCGGAAACAGGAGCTTTAATCTGCAGATCACCCTCACCGTCACCATAATCGATCTTCCATGAGCCTACAAAAGTAGCATAAGTTAATTCGTCAAGGGCGGGAGTACTATATTCAAGGTAGTTACCCCTGGTGGCATAAAAACCGAATTTCTCATGGTTGGTATCTTCCATTTCACCGGCCATGAAATTAAGATCATCCTTAAAGAGATACGCGGTAAATTTATTGCCCCGCAATTCACCATAGTTCACGCCCGGTTTTTGAAAATCAATATAGAACTCCAGTTTATTGCCGTTAACCGTACCATTGACCCGATAATAAGTACCCGCCTCGAAAAATGTTCCGATGCGATAGTCGTTTTGTCCCTCTAACGAACTGGCCGAATGGAGCCCCGGCAACTTATAAATCTCAAGGAGCCCGCCCTGCCGGTCGTTGTAATTTACTCTCCAGCGACCCAGGAAGAATTGTTCCGAGGTCTCCTGAGGATTGGGTGGGTTGGAAACACCCGTGATATAGAGAGCCTCTTTGACATGGCCTGCGGTAATATAGTCATAGCTGACCAGAGTAAAACCGTTTTCTTCCGGAATATCGGGGCCCCAGGAGTTCTTGACAATAAAGACCCGGCGCAAGTCATCATAGCCCACCATCAGCATGGCGTGGCCCCCCTCCTTCTTTCTGGTGCCGGGCTCCCAAATGTTGTTGTCGGGATTGGGGTCATCCGACCACACTTCCATGGCAAAAACCACTTCATGGCCCGCATTCAGGATCGCCTTGTAATAATCCACGTCCGCCAACATATTGGGATCGGTAGAGCCCATATAGGCGGTAATCCTGTAACCGGCATCTTTAATCGCGCTAACAGGCAAGCGGTCAGGATCAAGATTGAAGTCATTAATGTCGGATTGGAGTACTTTTGGATCCTCCCAGTTAATCCTGGGTACATCGCCAGGCTCGTTGGTGTCTTCATAGCTATAGCCCGGGATATAGGGCAGCTTCTCCTCGGTGGGAATGCCGTAATGCCTTAGCATCAAGGAGGCGGAATAGTAGATATCGCTATAGCCCCAGGCCGCATGACAATTCTCCCGTAAAGCCGTATTTATCGGCGCTTTCCTTTCCAGAGTCGCCATTTTTTGAACATGGTGGAGATACTGCTCCGATAAGTCAAGCTGGGCATATTTCGCCGGATCCAGGCGGTGATAAAAAGCCTCCATCCCGGCGATTAAGGCAAAGGATACGCATGTATTCCGTCCCGCCTGACGCTTGATGGGCGTCTGCCACTTTCGCAGATCCACATTGGGTTTCGGAGTAGTCTTTTTTATTTCCCGGTATAAATCCAGTACTTTCAGGGAATCTCCCCTCGTTAAATTCTCCTGGGGGACCATCTCTCTCAAGCGATTCTGTTCCTCCAGCTTAAGGAGAGGGTATGTTTCGCCGTTTTTCAGTCGGATGGCCCGAGCTCCATTCGACAAAGTGACGAAATTCTCCGTTTTAAAGCTCACCTGCGAGGCAAACTGCGGAGTTAGCGGGGCCTCAGTATTGCCGGCGGGATCATTTCCCTCCGCACCAGGAACCGTGGAGCCTTGTCCCTGGGAATTGATCCTCACGGTCCGCGTTGCTCCATCCCAGTTTACTTCCGCGCCCAGAGCCTCCCCTACAAAGCGCAAGGGAACCATCGTCCGGTTGTTGAGCAGGCTGGCCGGCACATCAAGCTGTACGTTCTGCCCATTCTTTTTGGCCTGGGTGTTCCCAATCTGGAGCCATATCGCAAGGTCCCCTTTGGTGGCCGAAACGCTCTTTTCCTGGCCATTCCACTCGACTTGTGCTCCCAACGCCTCGAAAATCCCGCGCAGGGGAACCAATGTCCTGTTTTGCTGGAGCACCGGGGCAACATCCAACGAAAGTAAAGCATCATCAACATAAACCTGAATCCCTGGTTCCGCTGGTGGATCGGCGGCTAAAGCAGGAGTAACCAACAGCACAAGGAAGATGAGTTGGGTAATAATTCCTATTTTACCGATTAGCTTTTTCATGGACCATACCACTCTCCCTTTCATAAATTTGTTTTTCTTTAATGTAAAAAGCCATGCAGTTTTGTAAAGTAAATATTCTTGCATGGCATTTGTACTGTATTATTAAATTATGCTCGTTGCTGTTTCTTCATAAAGAATTAAGATAAAACCAGTTTATTCCTTTTTGCAGGAAATGTCAACATTAACACTTGCTATACACCAAATTTTGGGGGCTGCATCATATTATTTATTGCACCAGCAGCATCCGGTCATTGCTGAATTGACTGCCGCTGGTTTCGGCAAATAGTCTTAAGATATCCTCTGTAGTCATCTGCTCCCTTTGGGGGCCGGAAATGTCCAGGACAATCCGCCCTTCGTGCATCATAATCGTGCGGTTGCCTATTTTCAGTGCATCCTTAATATTGTGCGTCACCATAATCGTGGTAAGTTTAAGGCTTTCCACGATATTTTTGGTCAGCTTGAGCACTACCTCCCCGGTTTTGGGGTCAAGCGCCGCCGTATGCTCATCCAAAAGCAGGAGCTGCGGCTCTTGATAAATCGCCATCAACAAGGTCAAAGCCTGCCGCTGTCCCCCCGACAATAGCCCCACCGGCGTAATCAGGCGGTTTTCCAGCCCGAGCCCGAGCTTGGCTAATTCCTCCTTCATTTGCTTCCTGCGCTGATAAGTCAGGGCTTTTTTCAAGCCGCGCCGCATCCCTCTTTTAGCGGCTAGGGCCAGGTTTTCTTCAATCGTCATCGAGGCGGCTGTCCCCAACATCGGATCCTGGAAGACCCGGCCGATCAAGGCGGCTCTTTGATAGTCGGGAAGACCGGTCAGGTCCTGCCCGGCAAGCCAGATCCTCCCCTTGTCCACCGGCCACAGACCGGCGATGGCATTCAGCAGGCTGGACTTACCGGCGCCGTTACTGCCAATCACCGTTACAAAATCCCCTTTTTCCAAAGTGAGGCTCAAATCATCCAGGGCCGTTTTTTCATTAATCGTGCCTTTATTAAACGCTTTCGTCACTTCCTTGATCACCAGTTCCGCCATCTCCATCACCTCCGCAAAGAATCATATTCCTGTTTGCCCCTGAATTGCGGCACGGTTAAGGCCAGCACCACGAGCGCCGCGGTAAACAGTTTCATGTCGGTAGCCTGAAAACCCAGCCTTAAGACAATAGCGATAATTACCCTGTAAACAACGGAACCGCCGACCACGGCGATGAGCACCCTTAGCAGGGAGCGGGAGCCCAGTAAAACCTCGCCGATAATTACCGAGGCCAGCCCCGCGATAATCATCCCGATCCCCATGCTCATATCGGCAAAACCCTGAAACTGGGCAATGGCCGCGCCGGATAAAGCGACTAAACCATTGCCCAGCCCCAGCCCCAGCAGCTTCATGCTGTTGCCGTTGATCCCCAGGCTTTTGATCATCGTTTCGTTATCCCCGGTCGCCCTCAAGGCCAAACCCAATTCGGTCTGAAAAAGCCAGTAAAGTAAGAAGACCAGTAGCACAACGCAACCGACACCGAAAGCTAAGACCGCGTATTTTTCCGGAATCCCGCTCCTGGCCAGGGTGTCATAGATGCTGGGCAAGCCCAAAAGAGGCACATTGGCCTTGCCCATCACCCTTAAGTTTACGGAATAAAGGGCCGTCATGGTCAGGATCCCCGCAAGTAGCGGGGTAATCTTAAACCTGGTATGCAGAACCCCCGTGGCAAGGCCGGCCAATATCCCCGCCACCGGCGCAAGAAGCAAGCCCAGCCAGGGGCTGTGACCGCCGGCAATCAGCACCGCCGATACAGCAGCCCCCAGCGTGAAGCTTCCGTCAACGGTTAAATCAGGGAAATCGAGGGTACGGAAAGTAAGATAGACCCCAAGCGCCATAATGGCATAAATCAGCCCCAGCTCGGTGGCCCCTAGAAGCAAATTGAGATTGATGAACATTGCTGATACCCCCAATCAAGAAGTCTGTCTTTTTCGTCTTTCTATTCGTTATATACTTCCTTGGCCGCCCGGATAATCTCGTCGGGTACCTGAACTGCCATTTCCTGCGCCGCCTTCAAGTTTATACTGATGGCATAATCGGACTGGGTTTCCACCGGAATCGCCGCCGGATTTACCCCCTCCAAGACCTGCAGGGCCTTCTCACCCGTTTTACGGCCAAGCTCATAATAGTCCACCCCAATCGTGGCCAGGGCTCCTCTTTTTACGGAATCGCTTTCGCCCACAAACAGCGGGATGTTGTTTTCATTGGCCACTTTGATCACGGCCTCCAAACCCGAGACCACCGTGTTATCGGTCGGAACGAAAATGGCATCAACCTTGCCCACCAAAGACTGAGCCGCCTGCAAAACTTCGCTGGAATTATTGGGAGTGGCCTCAACTACCTGCATTTTCAGCTTTTCGGCAATGTTTTTCACTTCCTGGGCCTGCACAACCGAGTTTTGTTCACCGTTATTGTAAATCAGCCCTAGTTTTTGCACCCCCGGCACGATTCTTTGAACCAGCCGGATCTGTTCCTCAATGGAAATATAGTCGGAGGTCCCGGTAACATTGGTCCCCGGTTTCTCCATGCTCTGAATAAGTTTGGCATCCACCGGGTCCGTAACCGCCGTAATCAGAATAGGGGTTTCCCTGGTGGCATTGGCCATGGCCATCGCCGTGGGCGTGGCAATAGCGAGAATCAGATCGGGCTTATCCTCCGCGAACTGCTGGGCGATGGACTGGGCGATGGACATATCGGCCTGCGCATTCCGGTAAGTGACTTTGAGCCGGTCGCCTTCCGGATAGCCGTTTTCCGCCAGGACATCCAGAAAACCTTGCCGGGCAATATCCAGCGAAGGATGTTCCACGTATTGGATAATCCCCAACCGCACGGCTTGTTCACTAGCCGCTTCACCGCTGGCATCCGCGGCCTCTTCACCCCGGGAGCACCCGGCCAAACCAAACGCCAGCGCCGCCATGGCCACAACGGCCCAGACCTTGCGGCAAAAAGCACCTCCCCGCCAACGCTTTCCCACGCTCCCCCCTAACCTGCCGTCCGAAACTTTTCTCTCGTAGCTCCTTCCGTCCGTTCTTTGTCTTTCCTTTACAACTGTTTTCATTTTGATCTCCTCCCTTTATTTGTTTTTTTTAATAGAAAAAGCCACAGCTTCCATCCTTAGGGACGAAAACTGTGGCTTTCCGCGGTACCACCCTACTTGACAGCCGGCGCTGCCCACTCTACAGGTACGGGAGCGCCCACCTTTTGCGCATAATAGGGCTTTTTACCGAATAAAAAAAGTTTTTCATCCGGCTAGGGACGAAAAACTTTGTTTCGCGGTACCACCCTAATTGGCAGCAATACTGCCCACTTAAGCGCAAGGTACGGGATTGCTCCGATACCCTCTTCCTTGTAACGGGGAAGTCTCCGGCCAGGACTACTCTCATTCACCCTGGCAGTTGTTTGGAAGCGAACTTCAACCAGCTTCCTTTTATGGGCGCTTCCAGTCGCGACGCCCACTCCCTGAAAAATTCCACCGGCCTACTTTTCTTCCGCATAACTGTTAAATATTAACTTACAAAGCTTAGTAATATTAAGTATAGCCGCTTTTCCGGAAACTGTCAAGGGGAATT
>DGEB01000067.1:2845-49341 GCA_002385735.1 Peptococcaceae bacterium UBA3937 | reverse complement strand
GAAGCAGGTACGATGCTGGCTCCGGTATGTACAAGGGTCGGTGTTAAGCTGGTCACATCAGTTCCATACGGCACTGTTACCGCAATGGTCTTCGCAGCTTCGTCAATCACACCGGTGGCTGCAGGTGTGGCAAAGCCGAAGCTAGTGATGGATTTCGATGAACTTAAAGCAAGCTTAAAGCTTACTTCATAAGTCTGGGTCCTCCCGTTTTCCGCTCTGACTACCACGAATGCATTCCCAGGTAAAGTTGTTGCTTGGGAGATCGTTACCTTTGCTTTAATATGAGAAACTTTGGCCGTTACAATCGGCAATTCAGTAGTACCATACGGTAATGTGACTTCATAAGAGAATATGTCAGGAGCAAAACCTGTTACCAGCACTCCGTTAACGCTTAAGCTGCTTAAACTGGCATCTCTGTTTTTTCTCCCTCTGCTTTCAGTAATCCTGTCCCCGGATAAATTTTGCCCTTCCTCTAAAGTTTCTTTTATAATCATCGCACGATCCAGAGTGGAAATTGCCTCGGCCCTCGTAATGAATACAGCAGGCCTAAAGGTACCGTCAGGATAACCACTCATATAGCCGTTCGCTGCCGCTGCCATAATTGACGACCGGCTCCAATCAGGGAATTGTACGTTATCCAAAAACTTTACTTGAATGTATTCCTGTTCATCATTATCAACTTCACCACTTGACAAAAGAATCTTTGCTAAAACTGCCGCCACTTCCTGCCGGGTAATCGGATTATTCGGTTTCACCGAGCCATCAGGATAACCGCCGATGTAACCTACCGCTGCTGCCTTGGCAATTTCTCCGGCAAACCAGTCGGTTGACGCAACATCGTTGAAAGAAAACGCTCCGACTTCCTGATAACCAAAAACACGGTTGACTAAGGCAATGAATTCTGCTCTGGTGATTGGATTATCCGGCCGTAAGAAGCCATTAGGATACCCCGCCACCAGTTGGCGAGCTTGCCAATCTCTGATGACTTTTTCCGCCCAATGACCTTCTATATCATCAAAAGAAGGATCTTCTGCAATGGAGTCTTCGTTCAATTGGGCAAGAGAATATAAAGGAGTTTCTTCCGCTTGTGCAGAAAAAACAGGAACACAAAGAATTATCAGAAAAGTAAGCGCTAGCGACAGGAAAACAGATTGTGCCCTTTGCCTTTTCACTAAAACTTAACCCCTTTCATCTGCGTTTGTAACATTTTGGTGTTTGTTGTTCGCTTTGCTCTCTTGTTTTTGCTTTTTTCAGAATTTTGTCGCCATGTACGCTGTTTTTTTATGTATTCTTGATTAAGCCTCCTTTTCCTGCTTCTTTCATGCTGCTAAATGAATAAAAACATATTATTAATGATAAAATAATTGTCATATATTTGATATATGACAATTCATCTAACAGTAAATGGTGGGCGATGACAGGATTGAACTGCCGACATCCTGCTTGTAAGGCAGGCGCTCTCCCAGCTGAGCTAATCGCCCATATGATCATTTATAATCTTGCTTTATATTATGTGGTGGGCCCACCTGGGATCGAACCAGGGACCGACCGGTTATGAGCCGGTGGCTCTACCGCTGAGCTATAGGCCCATTACTCCGTAACGCGACATTGATTATTTTATAATAATCCGGCGCAGCGGTCAAGGGCTAACTTTTGCTTATTAATCCAAATAATCCTTCAGCTTGCGGCTGCGGCTGGGATGCCTTAATTTCCGCAATGCTTTCGCCTCAATCTGTCTGATTCTTTCTCTGGTCACCCCAAATTGCTGCCCGACCTCTTCCAAAGTACGGGCACGCCCGTCATCGAGGCCAAAGCGCAAACGCAGGACTCGCTCTTCCCGCGGTGTTAAGGACTCCAAAACTTCCTCCAACTGTTCTTTCAACAGGATAAAGGAAGCGGCCTCGGCCGGTGCCGGAGCATCTTCATCTTCAATGAAATCACCCAGATGGCTGTCCTCTTCTTCCCCAATCGGCGTTTCCAAAGACACCGGTTCCTGGGCGATTTTGAGAATCTCGCGCACCCTGTCCACCGGAATTTCCATTTCCTCGGCAATCTCTTCCGGGAGAGGATCGCGCCCTAACTCCTGCAGTAATTGCCGGGACACCCGGATTAATTTGTTAATCGTCTCGACCATATGCACCGGAATCCGAATGGTCCGCGCCTGGTCGGCAATGGCTCTGGTAATCGCCTGTCTAATCCACCAGGTTGCATAAGTACTGAATTTAAAGCCTTTCCGGAAATCAAACTTTTCCACAGCCTTAATTAAACCCAGGTTTCCTTCCTGGATTAAATCCAAAAACAGCATGCCCCGACCCACGTAACGCTTGGCAATACTAACCACCAGCCTCAGGTTAGCTTCCGCCAAACGACGCTTGGCCTCCTCATCGCCTTTTTCCATCCTCTTTGCCAGTTCGATCTCTTCTTCAGCAGTAAGCAACGGAACCCGTCCGATTTCTTTGAGGTACATCCGCACAGGATCGTCGATCCCGACCCCTTCCGGAACGGATAAATCCAGATCAACTTCCTCGGCTTCCTCTTCCTGCTCCAAATCAAGAACGGTTTCATCATCCAAAGTCTCAATCTCCGAAGCGTCCGGGATAAGGGCAATCCCCATCGACCCGATTAATTCATACACTTCTTCAATTTGGTCGGGCGTTAATTCAATGCCTTCCAGCGCGTTGTTTACCTCATTATACGTGAGGCTGCCGCGGGCTTTTCCTTTTTCAATCAGCTCTTTAACTCCCGTTGCTTTCAGTTGTTCAAATTCTTGATCCTTTTCGTTACTCAAGAGAATTCCCCACCTTCACAAGGGTTGACACCAAGCTTTGCCGTTTTTGTATCATTTTCTGAAGTTCGGCTAATATTTCTAAGGATTTGGTGACATTACCGCTTTTTTCATATTCAATCATCAGTGCATTTTTCTCGGCTATTTTTTGCTTTAACCAATCTATTTGTAAAGTAAGCAAGCAATCTTTATATATTCTTGCCCAATCTGCAGGAACTTCATCATCTAAGATGATTTCCGTTAATTTTTGGCGAGTTTCTTCCTTTTCAATATGGGTTATTAAGTCTTCAGCCTTTATATTATGACCAGACCGGCGCAACAAATAATAAATTTGGTAAATTTCCTGGTAAAATTGATCCGTAAACAGTTCCTTACCGCCGGCTTCTTCCACTTCCGGTAACATTTCCGGCTTTTCCAACAACAGCTTAAGTAAAAAACGTTGCCCTTTGACGGCAGCATTCAGGCTTGGGCCGGAAGGAACAGGCGCTGTTTCCTCATGTTCATGTTTGCTGAAACGCGTCGGCCCTGTTTTGGTTTGGAACTTTCGCATTTCCGCATAGATGACCGTTTCGGAAAGCGAAAGCCGTTGGGCAATCAGTTCGATAAAGCCATGCCGTTCCACCGGGCTCTGTACTTGATATAAATCCGGAATTAAAGCTTGGAGAATCTGCACTTTCCCGGCAACGGTATTTTTATTGTATTTTTCCATTTGCTTCGCTAATTTATATTCCACAAGCGAAGGCGCTTGTTTCACCAACTGGCTAAAACCTTCCTGCCCGTTCCGGCGCAGAAACTCATCCGGATCCTTGCCGTCGGGGATGGTCATTACCGCAACCCTTAAGCCTAACTGCCGCAAGATGTCCATCCCCCGCAGGCTCGCTTCCTGTCCGGCCGCATCGGCATCAAAACACAAGACTACGTTATAGGTGTAACGCATCAATAACTTGCCGTGCTCCGCCGTTAAAGCCGTCCCCAGGGTGCCCACGGCTTGCCCAATTCCATGTTGATGGGCGGCGATGACATCCATATAGCCTTCCATAAGGATTGCTTTTTCCTCATCCCGGATGGCCGCCTTGGCCAGGTTCAGCCCGTAAAGTTGCCGGCCCTTGTTGAACAGCGGCGTTTCCGGGGAATTTAAGTACTTGGGCTGGGAATCATCTAAAACCCGGCCACCGAAACCAATCACCCGGTTCCGGTCGTCAAAAATCGGAAAAATCACCCGGTTGCGGAAGCGATCGATGAGCTTTCCGCTTTGACCTTTGGTGGCCAGACCCAAAGTAATGATTTCTTCTTCTGTAATCTCTTTACTTAATAAATAACGGCCTAATTCATCCCACGCGTTCGGAGCATAGCCGAGCGCAAACTTGGCAATGATCTCTTTCCCCAAACCGCGTTTGGCCAGATAAAGACCGGCGGCCTTCCCTTGGCGACTATCTAACCTCTCCTGAAAAAAAACAACCGCCAGTTTATTAATATGAAAATATTTTTCCCTTAATGATTTTTGCTTAGCTTTTTCCGGCGTCAGCTCTTCCTGCGGGACAGCCACCCCGCAGAGCTTGGCCACATGGGCCACCGCATCGACAAAGGTAAAGCCCCCTTTGTCCATCAGAAAGGTGAAAACATTGCCTCCTTTGCCACAACCAAAACAATGATAGATTTGTTTATGAGGTGAAACCACAAAGGAGGGGGTCTTTTCCGAATGGAAAGGGCATAATCCTTTATAGTTTTGTCCCTGCTTCTTTAGGGGCACGTAATCCTTGATGACGTCCACGATATCGACCCGGCTCCGCAGGTCATCAATAAAATCTTGAGGGATTTGTCCGGGCACACAACTCAACACCTTATTGTTTTTTTATCTCTTTCGCCACAAAAGAGCATTTCTCCTGCTAGAAAAATTAATCAGGACACAATTACAATTTATTCGTGATGGATTCCAAACTTCCTGCTTTTTTTTGAAATTTGTGTCGTGTTTTTTACCAAAAGCTTAAGTTTGAACGTACGAACGGGGAACCACCAGTTTGCGGAAGGTCGCAATGCAGAAATTATCGGTCATGCCGGAAATATAGTCGACGACTCCTCTTTCGATCCCCTCCTCACGGGCAATCTCCTGGTAGAACTCCGGCAACATTTCATAGTGCTTGAGGTAATAATCATACAAAAACTCCACCACGTAAACCGCTTTTTGCCGTTCTGCCATACACAAAGGACCCTTGTAGACGTTTTCAAACAAAAAGGCCCGCAGCCCCTTCATAGCCGCGCTAACGTGGGGGCTGAGATTAATCCTTAAATCGCCGGATTCAATATTCCAGCGGCTGTTTTCGACAATATCCTCCACCAGGGTGGTAATTCTGCTTCCATGGTCATAACCCAAGACTTGCAGGTATTCCTGGGGCAAATCCTCTGTTTGGAGTACCCCGGCCCTGATGCTGTCGTCAATGTCATGCTGGATATAGGCGATTTTATCCGCAAAACGGACCACTTGCCCTTCTAATGTATTATCCTTTTCTTCTTCGGCCGGCTTTTCCAGACCACTGTGGTGCAGGATCCCCGCCAAGGTCTCCCACGTAAGATTCAGCCCCGGCCCGTTTCGCCCTTGTTCCAGGCGCGTCAACACCCGGACACTGTTTTCATTGTGGCGGAAACCGCCCGGCAAAAGCCTGTTTAAAACATCCTCTCCGGTATGGGAAAATGGCGTATGGCCCACATCATGGCCCAGAGCAATGGCTTCAATCAAATCTACGTTCAAGCCCAAGGCTTTCCCGATGGTCCGGGAGATTTGGCTTACTTCCAGCGTATGGGTCAAACGGGTCCGGTAATGGTCGTTATCCGGCGAAATATAGACCTGGGTCTTATGTTTGAGACGACGGAAAGATTTTGAATGAATAATCCGGTCCCGATCCCGCATAAAACAAGTGCGAATGGCATCCGGCATCTCCTCCCGCTCCCGGCCTTTGCTCCGGGCAGAAAAAGTCGCGTAAGGAGCCAGGTATTTTTCCTCTAAATTTTCCAACTCCGCACGAATGGTCATTCAATAACCTCCACTTTCCTACTTTGATCCTTTCTTGCGTTTCGGCCGACCATCAGCTTAACGCAAGTTTTGCGTTGCTTTGCTCACTTCAAAGAGGCGCCTGGCCATGATGAGCATCCTTTCCTGAGCAGACTCGTCCTCCCGGGCTGGTCGCTGGGCCGCCACCCCATAATGGCCACAGTCGGCTTCCCCCTGCCCATCACCGATTATGGTCATGCCCTGCACCAACATCATGTCCTGGATAGCCCGCAGGGTTCCTTCCTGCCCGCCGAAACGGGAAGCGCCCACTGCCACCGCCCCGCCGGGCACGTCAAGAAGCGCCTTTTCACCCCGCAGACAACGCATTTTATCCCAAAAGGCCTTTAATTCCCCACTCACCGTCCCAAAATAGACCGGAGAACCAACCAACAAGCCGTCGGCTTCCCGCAAACTGTTTAAAGCCTTTTCCATGAGTGTCCCTTTTGCGCAAGCCCCGGTGCAGGGGGTCATGCAACTGGTACAAAAAGGAACCGGCATGCTTTTTAAAACGGCCAGGGCATGAATCATTTCCGCCTCGCCGCCAAGCTGTTCGATTTGTTGTAAGCCCTTTTGCAATAAAAATGCCGTATTCCCGTCTGGAAACGGGCTTCCGTTAATCGCGACAAATTTCATGGTTTTCCTCTCACCTTTCTCTTTTTCTTGATTTTTTACTGGTTTTCGGCACAAAGACTCTTTCTTCGTCCGGTCCTTCCTCCGGCATATGATATAGATATACGCCTTCGGACAGAAAAAATCCTCTTTTTTGGAACACGAAAAAGCAGCAACCCTCTTTCGTTTCCCCACAGGCTGCTGCTTCCACCTTCCACGTCGGCCGGCAAGCAATTGATGCTCGTTATTTTTCCCTGCTTTTTGCTTGCTCCCGTTATTTTTTCTTTCTCAAAAAGATCGGAATATCCAGTTCATCAATGCTAAAGGGCTTGGTTGTAGAACCGCTAGTGTCCAGGATGCTTTCCTTCCGCGGTTTATCGAAACCGGTGGCAATCACCGTAACCCGCACATTATCGCCCATGTTCTCGTCAATCACCGCGCCAAAGATAATGTTCGCTTCCGGATCGGCGGCCTGGGCAATTATCTCCGCGGCTTCATTCACTTCGAAAAGCCCTAAATTAGACCCACCGGTAATATTCAAGAGCACGCCTTTGGCCCCTTCAATGGAAGTTTCCAGTAAGGGGCTGGATATCGCCGTCCTGGCGGCCACACTGGCCCGATTCTCGCCGGAGGCGCTGCCGATGCCCATTAAAGCTCCCCCGGTATCTTCCATGATGGTTTTCACATCGGCAAAGTCCAGGTTAATTAAGCCCGGCACGGCAATCAAGTCGGATATGCCTTGCACCCCTTGCCGTAAAACATCGTCGGCAATCCGGAACGCATCATTAATAGAGGTGTTTTTATCCACTACCTGTAATAGCTTCTCATTGGGAATTGTAATGAGGGTATCGACTTTTTCCTTGATTTTCACGATGCCTTCCTCGGCCTGACTGAACCGTTTGCGGCCTTCAAAGGTAAAGGGCTTGGTCACAACCCCTACCGTCAGCGCACCTAATTCTTTAGCCACTTCCGCCACCAAAGGTGCCGCGCCCGTTCCGGTCCCACCTCCCATTCCGGCGGTCACAAAAACCATATCCGCTCCTTTGATCGCCGCCACAATATCATTGCGGCTTTCCTCGGCTGCTTTAAAACCGATTTCTGGATTCGCCCCGGCTCCTAACCCACGCGTCAACTTTGTCCCAATCTGGATTTTGTTTTCCGCTTTCGAGGTGTATAAAGCTTGAGCATCGGTATTAATCGCAATAAACTCGACCCCTTTAAGACCGCTTTCGATCATCCGGTTTACTGCGTTGCTCCCTCCGCCACCTACACCAACCACCTTAATCTGGGCACACTGGCTGAGCAGATCATCCATATCAAACTCCAGCATTACTTATTCCCCTTTCCTTCCTTATAACCATAATATTAATATTGTTAAAAGGCCCTATAGTGAAACCGCACAAAAAGATCTCTTAACATGTGTTTATTCCACAACGGTCCTCCGTTATCCTTTTTTTAGTTAAGAATTTTTTGTTTGATGACCGGTAAAGAATTGTAGCGCAAATCTATGTATTCCACAGTCTGATCATTGATGACTTCGCCCTTTTCAAACAAAAGCTCCTCAATCAGTTGCAGCTTTCGCTCGATTTTTTCCGGCTCGCCGAAGCGCACCTCCACCCCGTTTAACATCTGGAGCGTCAGGCTATAGGGAGAAGTAGCCTTAATTTCCGCAACATTCTTTAAAAAAGCGGCATCCATCTTCTCAAGCAAACTAAGGGCGGCCGATAAACCTGGTGTGCTCAGATTCGCCCCGGGACTAACCCCCTCTTCCACCGTAAACCCGGTAATCACCGGAAAAGTTAGTTCCTTAAAGAAGTCCTCTTCCTTCCTTAAAAAAACACCTTCCCGGTCCACGGCTAAATAACTGTCCGTGCCCACCACTAAGGCAACCGGGACACGCTCTTCCACTTTAATCAGCACCGTATGCGGGATTTTGCGGGAAACCCGCACCGTTTTGACCACCGGATGGAGCTCAACGCGCTTGACCACCTCGCCGGCGTCAAGATGAAACAAATTGGTGCCTAAGACCAAGCCGCTTAAGTCAATGACCTCGTCCTCGGTGATGGTTTGACAGCCACTCACCTGAATTTCCCTAAGATTAAAGAAAGCGGAATTCAAAAAGAAGTATCCTGATAAGGAAAGACAGAACAATAAAAAAAGCCCTAAAGCCAGAAAGGAGCCTTTTCTTCTTTTCTTGTACAGATAAGTAACCTTTGGATTAGGTTGCACCATCGTTACAGACCACTCCCTGCTATAATTATAGCAAATCGGTCGTTCTTGTCCAATAATATTTTAATTTAAACGTTCTCAAGCCCCCTTTTCGCTTAAGAACGTCTTTTTTAAGCTTCACTTATGGATCTTTATATGTACCTTCTTCCTTCGGCTTTGCTTATGCTTGCTGATGGGGGTTAGTGCTTATCCTTGCCCCCGTTTCCGTTTACCCGCAAAATCTGCGCACCCAGTCCGCGCAATTTCTGTTCAAAGTTCTCATAGCCCCGGTCAATCAGGTGCACTTTATCCAAGACCGTCGCCCCGTCGGCCACCAGTCCCGCTGTGACCAGCGCCGCTCCGGCCCGCAAATCGGAAGTTTCTACATAGGCACCGCTTAAGCTTTTAACCCCTTTAATGATCGCCACACGCCCTTCCACCTTGATATCCGCGCCCATCCGCCGCAGTTCATCCACATGTTTAAAGCGGTTTTCGAAAATCGTTTCGGTGACAATGCTGGTTCCTTCCGAAACCGCCATCAAAGCCATCATCTGGGCTTGCATATCCGTAGGAAAGCCCGGGAAAGGCATCGTCTTCACATCGACCCCCTGTCTTTTTTTCCCGCCCCGCACCAGAATTCCTTCGTCGGTTTCGTTGATTTCCACCCCGGCCTCCCGCAGCTTGGAAATCACCGCTTCAATATGCTCCGGAATGACGTTATTAATCAGGATTTCCCCGCCGGTAATCGCCCCCATCACCATAAAGGTGCCCGCCTCAATCCGGTCCGGGATAATCGTGTATTCTACCGAATTAAGCTTTTTCACGCCTTCAATCCGGATGACGTCCGTCCCCGCTCCCTTGATTTTGGCCCCCATCTGGTTTAAAAAGTTTTGCAAATCCACTACTTCCGGTTCCCGTGCCGCGTTGCGGATGACGGTCACGCCTTCGGCCAGGGTGGCCGCCAGTAAAATATTCTCTGTGGCCCCCACGCTGGGAAAATCAAGGCAAATTTCGCTGCCGACGAGCCGGGTCGCTTTGGCTTCAATAAAGCCGTGTTTTTCCTTAATCTCCGCCCCTAAAGTTTTCATCCCCCGTAAATGCTGGTCCATGGGCCGGGACCCAATGGAACAACCACCCGGATAGGCCATTTTGACGTACTGGAAACGGGCTAAAAGCGGCCCCATCACCAAATTGGAAGCCCGCATCATTCTGGTGAGCCGGTCCGGCAACTCGACATTACTGACACTGGTAGCGTCAACCACCATGGTGTTCCCCGTAAAATCCACTTTGGCTCCCAGGCTTTCCAAAACATTTTTCATCACATAGACGTCACTTAATTTCGGCACATCGTGCAGGGTACAAACCCCGCCAGACAAAAGACAAGCGGGTAAGATCGTCAAAACAGAATTTTTTCCCCCGCTCACGCGTATCGTTCCCGACAATCTGTTCCCGCCGATAATCACGAATTTCTCCAAAAGCTTTCACCTCCCGGTGTCTTGAAAACCCAGCAGGACAATTTCCGTTTCCAGTTCGACGTTAAATTGTCGCTGCGCCGCTTTTTGCACCTCCGTGATTAAGGCTAAGACATCGGCCGCTTTCGCCTCGCCTAAATTGACAATAAAATTAGCATGTTTTTTGGAAACTTGGGCATCACCGATCCGCCAGCCTTTGGCGCCCGCTGCTTCCACCAGGCGACCCGCGCCCCGTTCCGTGTTTTTAAAAATGCTGCCCGCGCTGGGTAAATCCAAAGGCTGTTTCTCACGCCGCAGCTTCAAATACTCATTCATTTTAGCTCTAATCTCATCAATCTTTCCCGGTTGAAGCGCCAGGGTTGCTTCCACGATTAATTCTTTTTTGCCTTGAAAGATACTGGTCCGATAACCCAAGGCCATCTCGCCCTTTTGGTATTCCCTGAGCTTACCTTCCTCATCCAGCGTTTTGACCGACGTGAGCACTTGCTCCAGGGCACAGCCATAGGCTCCGGCATTCATGATGACGGCACCCCCTAAAGTCCCCGGGATCCCTACCGCATACTCCAGCCCCGTGAGTCCCCTTTCGCCGGCCAGACGGCTTAATGCAGCGATGGGCACCCCTGCTCCGGAGGTAACCTTCGTCCCCTGCTCATCCCATGTCACTTCCCGCCAGTTGGTGGTCAGAATCACCAAACCCCGGACCCCCTCGTCCGCCACCAACACATTGGTCCCGGCGCCCAAGAAAGTAACCGGAACACCGGCTTGCCGCGCCATTTTCAGGACTTCCACACAGGCACGGTAATCAGGCGGAGCATAGAGGATATCCGCCGGACCCCCGATTTTCCACGAAGTATATTTTTTCAATGGTTCTGCCTTCCAAAGCGGTTGAAAACCCTTCTCCACCAGTTGTTGATAAAACACTTCCATCTCCATCTCTGCCCTTATCTCCTTGCTCTCTCCATATCTTTTCATTAATTTTCATGGCCTTGCTTCCAATTTTTCATCATTTCAGCAAACTGCTTTCGGAGTATGTGTCGCCCCTCAGGACACCACGCCAGCCCCGGCCCGTTACTGCAGTAATTCCTTCAGTTCTAACCCGGTTGACCAAATGTTTCCAGCTCCTAAGGTCAATACCAAGTCCCCCGGTTGGACGATCTCGGCCAACCTTGCGGCGATCATGGTTCGATCGGGGATATATTCGACTTTTTGCCCGGTCTGTTTTTCGACCTCCTCAATGATTAACCTGCTGCTGATGCCTTCAATCGGCTTTTCACCGGCCGAATAAATATCAGTTACGATGAGGAGATCCGCCTCCTGAAAAGCCGTCCCAAACTCCCGCTGCAAATGCTTGGTTCTGCTATACCGGTGGGGCTGGAAAACCGCGATAATCCGGTCCGGTTCCACAGTACGGGCCGCATGCAGGGTCGCCTTCAGTTCGGAGGGATGATGGGCGTAATCATCCACTATCTTCACGCCACCGACCTCCCCGATTTGCTCAAAACGCCGGTGCACGCCCCGAAAATCAACGAAACTAGCCGCCACTTCCTGAAAAGTCAGGCCGCATTCCAGCGCTACGGCCACTGCGGCTAAAGCATTGGCCACATTATGCCTTCCCGGCACCCGGAGCTTGATTTCGCCCAGCTTTTCACCCTGTCTTTCCACCCAAAAACTCGTCGTCATCCGGTCCGGCCTGATCTCCCGCGCCAGATAATCCAGAGCAGGATCCGGCGTTAGTCCATATTTAAAAATGCTCAATTTTCCAACCAGTTGGGGGATGATGGCCTTTACGCCCGGATCGTCGTAACACAACACCGCGAATCCGTCGGCCGCCGTATGTAAAATAAAATGATAAAAGGCTTCCCGGATCTTTTCCGTGCTTCCGTAAAAATCCAAGTGGTCGTCCTCAATATTGGTAACCACACTGATTTGCGGATACAGTTTCAGAAAAGAACCGTCCGATTCATCCGCTTCGGCAATTATGTACTTTCCTTGTCCCAGTTTGGCATTGCCGCCGATATCATTCAACTCGCCCCCCAGGACAATGGTGGGATCACACCCACTTTTTTCAAACAGCAAAGAAACCATCGAAGAAGTGGTGGTTTTCCCGTGGGCACCGGCCACGGCAATGCTCTGCTGACGCTTCATCAGTCTACTGAGCATTTCGGCCCTTTGCATGACAGGAATACCTAATTCCCTGGCTTTAATCACCTCCGGATTTTCAGGAGGAATAGCGGAGCTAATGACCACGGCGGTGGTCCCGGCACTTACATAATCGGCCTGATGGCCAAGGTAAATTGTGGCCCCTAAAGACTCCAACCGTCTGGTAATCTCCGATGCGCAAAGATCAGAACCAGAAACGCGATACCCAAGTTCCAGCAGGATGCGTGCGATGCCACTCATCCCGGCTCCACCTATTCCAATAAAATGGTACAATTCTTTATCCTGCATCTACCGACCCATCTCCTCTCCAGTACTGCCCAACCCTCCTTTTTCCTGCTCTGTAGTTTACTATATATGCAACTGGCTCCGAAGGTGTTACAAAGGTGATCCTTAGGCATCCAAAGGGTTGACAGTAAGCTCTTGCTTGTCCAATCAGCTTGATTTAATTTACCTTTTATTTAACTAACAAATCTTCTGATGATCTTTAAAATATTTTCCATGGCTTCCGGCTGCCCCGCTCGCAAACTGCTCTCCGCCATTTTTCTTCTTTCCTCGCCCTGGGTAAGCAAGCGTTCCACCGTGCCAAGCAAGCGTTCGCCGGTTAATTCCCGGTCGAGAATCAATTCGGCCGCCCCTTGTTCCACCAAAGCCCGGGCGTTATATTCCTGATGGTTTTCCGCCGCAAAAGGGTACGGGATTAAAATCCCCGGAATCCCTTTCACGGTCATTTCCGCCAAAAAAGCCGCTCCACACCTGGCCACGCACAAGTCCGCACAGGCTAAAGCATACTCCATTTCATGCAAATAGGGTTTAATTATAACATTCCCTATATTATTCCAATTTATTCCTGCAGACGCCAGTCCCTGGGTAAACTCCTCGTAACCGGTCTGTCCGGTGAGATGAATCATCTGCAGACGCGGATCCCCCGCATATTTCCGAACCAAAGCCAGCATGGCCCGGTTAATTTTCTGGGCTCCCCGGGAACCGCCCACCACCAGCAAAGTCAGTTTATCCGCCGCAAAGCCAAAATAGGCCAGTCCGTCTTCCCTCGTCACCTGAAAGATCTTCGGTCTTACCGGCAAGCCGGTTACCTGCAGCCTGTCCTGAACCCGCGCCGGAAAATACCGCTTGGCGGCAGAAAAAGTCAGCATCACCCGCTCTACTTTCCCTGCCAGGAGGCGGTTGGCCAGGCCGGGCAAGGCGTTCTGTTCGTGCAGCAAGGCCGGGATGCCCAGGTGAGTTGCCGCCCAGACCACCGGCAAACAAACATAACCGCCGGTGCCAATCACCAAATGAGGAGCAAAAGCTTTGATTAACCCTTTGGCCGCGGAAAAAGCCCTGAGGGTTTTCCACCCCGCCTTTAGCGCCTGCCAAGAAAGCTTTCTTTGCCAACCTTCCATCTCCAGCAAGGTCAACGGGATGCCCGCCTCCGGGACAATTTTCTTTTCCAAACCGTGTTTGGTGCCGATATAAAGGAGTTCCGCCTCCGGCCATTCCTGTCGAACCGCCTGGCCGATGGCCACGGCCGGGTAAATGTGCCCTCCCGTGCCTCCCCCGGTGAGAAGCACCCGCACTTTCCTTTCGCTCACTACTTTTTTCTCCTTCTTGCTTATTAATGACTCTCCCTCATTAAGCCCTCTCCCCGCGGGAAAACCTAGGGGAACGAGGAGATGTCTTAGGTTTTTTGCATATATCGTGAAATATTCAACAAAGTACCCACGCCCACCATCGTAATCAGCATCGAAGACCCCCCGTAACTAATAAAAGGAAGCCCGATGCCCGTTACCGGCAAGAGCCCGGTGACAACCCCCATATTGATAAAGGCCTGTAAGACAATCATGGTGGTAATTCCCACAGCGAGCAAACAACCGAAGGGATCAGGACAGCGCAGCGCAATCCGGTAGCCCCGCCAGGCAAACAAGAAAAATAACACAACGACGAAAAAAGCGCCGAGAAAACCTAGCTCTTCTCCTAGTATAGCAAAAATAAAGTCCGTGTGCTGCTCCGGTAAATAATCCAGTTTTTGCCTGCTGTTACCTAAACCCATGCCAAAAAAACCGCCAGAACCCAAGGCATACAGGGAATTAACGATCTGGTAGCCTTCTTTACCGGCATGGCTCCAGGGAGACCACCAGCCGGTAATCCGGTTGAGCCGGGTCGGGTCCATGATAATTAACAGGACCACCCCGGCCACGCCCAAACAGAAAAGGACGGTGAAATGGAAAAAACGTAAACCCGCCGCGATTAATAACACCCCTACCGTACCGGCAATGGCGACGGTTGTGCCCAAATCCGGTTCCAACATAATCAAAAAACCCACCAGAGCCAGGATCCCCAAATAAGGACATACCCCGGTAAAGAACTTTTTAATGTCGGTGCGCGGCCGGCTTAGTCTTTTCGCCACAAAAAAGACGATGCAAAGTTTCATGATTTCCGATGGCTGGACACTGGTGAAGCCCAGGTCGATCCAGCGGCGGGAGCCCTTGACCGGGTCGGAAAAAAGCACCAAGATGAGCAGAATAATGCCCACCCCAAAGGCCAGATTGATATATGGTTTGAGGCGGAAATAATCAATTTTGGTCATGACCAACATCGCGACCAGACCAAGGCCGGCCCAGGTGATTTGTTTTCGCAGATAAAAATAAGGGTCATCCTCCAGGGTATCATAATAACTGGCGCTGAAAACCATAATCACCCCAATCGCCAAAAGGAGCAACGTGACAAAAAAGATGAATAAGTCCGGTCTTCCCTTCTTTTTAAACCGCATAGCACCACCTCAACAACGCCCTGCCCGGATTTCTTCGACTTGCCGCGAACTGAACGTTCAACATTTTGCTAATTGCCGCACCAGTTCTTTAAAAACATCGCCCCGCTGTTCGTAGTCCGTAAACATATCAAAGCTGGCACAGGCTGGTGATAATAACACGATGTCGCCCTTTTCCGCCAACTCACTTGCCCGGTGGACCGCATCGACAAAGCTTTCGGCATAATGAACATTTTGATAACCAACTTTCCGCACGACCGCGTCAATCTCCGGGGCCGCTTCGCCCACCAAAACCAGCGCCTTTACTTTCTCCTTGATTTTCCAGGCGAAGGGTAAAAAGTCGCTCCCTTTGCTTTTTCCTCCGGCGATCAGCACGATCCCTTCCGAAAAGGCATCGAGGGCTTTGATGGCGGCATCAGGATTCGTCCCTTTGGAATCATTAATATACCTAACGCCCCGGTAGGTAAGCACCGGCTCCAGGCGATGGGCCACCGGCTGAAAGGTTCGCAAACTGTCGGCGATGTTTGACGCGGCAACCCCCATCACCCAGGCGGCAGCCGTAGCCGCCAAGGCGTTTTCTACATTATGCCCCCCCTTAATTTGCAAGTCCTCCACCCGGACAATGGGGACGGCTTGGTCTTCTACCTTGGCGATAATCCACCCGTCGTCAACATAAAAGCCCTTATCTAAAATATGTATCCGGCTGAAAAATAGAACATTGGTCCTGGCCCGGGCGGCCATAGCCACCGTTTCCTCGTCATCCCAGTTTAAAATCAACCAGTCTTCCGCCGTTTGCTTTGCGAAAATTTTCGCTTTGGCGGCGATATAGCCTTCCAGGTTGTAATGACGGTCCAGATGGTCCGGTGTGATATTGAGAATAATCGCCACATGGGGGTGAAATTCTTCCGTCGTCGCCAGTTGAAAACTGGAAACCTCCAGGACCGCCAGGTCCTGTGCCGTCAGTTCCTCGGCCTTGCTAATAAAAGGAGTCCCAATGTTACCGCCGGTAAAGGTATGATAATCCGCATCGCGAAAGATTTTTTCCAATAAACAGGTGGTCGTGGTTTTGCCGTTCGTCCCGGTGACCGCCACGATGGGCGCCCTGGTCACTCTCGCGGCCAGCTCGATTTCGCTCCAAACGGGAATCTGCTTTTCCCTGGCCTCCACCAAAGGCGGCGCCTCAAAAGGGACCCCCGGGCTGACAATGACAAGTTGTGGTAAAAGGGTAGCCAGCCGGACATGTTGGCCTAAGACCAACCGGACCCCGCGCTCTTCCAATTCCGTTAACGCTTCGGCCGGCAATTCACTGCGCTCCTTCAAATCATTGAGCCAAACCTCCGCGCCGCGCTCCGCTAAATACTTGGCCGCCGCCAATCCGCTGCGGGCCGCGCCAATCACTACTACTTTTTTTTGCCGCCAATTCATAGGTCATACCTCTTTTTTGTCTATATTTTTGGTCCGATTTAAAACCGCTTTACAAGACAATTATCACCGTTAACACCGCAAAGAGCGCTGCCGCAGTCCAAAAAAGCCAAACCACCTTTTGCTCGCTCCAGCCTAACAATTCAAAATGATGATGCAACGGACTCATCAAAAAAAGCCGTCGTCCGCCGGTCAAGCGAAAGTAAACCACCTGCAGGATTACCGCCAGGGTGTTAAGCACATAAACGCCGCCGAGCAAAGGAAGCAGCAGTTCCATTTTGGTCAATACGGCCAGAGCCCCGACGGCTCCGCCTAAAGCCAGGGAGCCGGTGTCCCCCATAAATATCCTGGCGGGATGCAGGTTAAAAAAAAGGAAACCCAAACAACTGCCCAGTAATGCCGCCGCAAAGAGCCTTACATCCGTCAGACCCCACCCATGAGCCAGCAAAAGAAAAACCAAGGCCGTAAACACCATCACGCCGGCCAACAACCCATCCAATCCATCGGTTAAATTAACGGCATTCACCGTTCCCACCATGAGAAAAACCGCAAAGGGATAGTACAACCAGCCTAATTCCATTTTAAAAGCCGTGCCGGGAAGAATCAAGCCGGTTCCCCGGTCCAGAAACACTACCGCAACATAGGTAAAGACCGCGGCCAGAATCAGTTGCCCCAGGATTTTTTCCCTGGCCTTTAAACCTAAGGAACGCTTCATGACCACCTTAATGAAATCATCAAAAAAACCGATTAAGCCAAAACCAAAAGTGACCAGCAGCAAAACCACCAAACGGGAGGAAAGCTCTTCCCGGAAAAACAGGCAAACAGCCAGGCTGAAGAGAAACATAATCCCGCCCATCGTGGGCGTGCCTGCCTTTTTTAAATGCTCCTTCGGTCCGTCCTCGCGGATCTGCTGCCCGAATTTTAATTTATGTAAAAAGGGAATCAAAAGCGGTCCGCTAATAAGATACACCAGTATTGCCAATACCAGTGCCACATGGTAATTCTGCATCGATCTTCCCCCCTCGGTCTCGACAAAAGCAACTCTTCCGGTCCCCTGTATCTTATCTTACAAGCTCCGGTTCCCGTTCCTTACTTAAAACTTATTACTCCACCTGTTCTTTCAGCCACCTTAACCACGCCCGGCTTCTTTCCGCCTCCGCATCCGGTTCTAATGACGGAAAAGCCCGCCCAGTGCCGCAGCGAATTCCTCCGGCTTAAAGCCCAACTGCCTGCTGAAAACCTGGCCTGCGGCGTCGGCTGTGCTCCCAAACCAGGCCAGTGAGCACCGCAAATTGGACAGCCACGGCCGAAAAGCCTTGCGGTCGGCTTTATTCAGGACAAGCCCGCCCTTTCGCGGGAGATGGGCAAACAAGTCCGCCTGAGCGGCACAACTGAATTGGGTAATCACCCCATAGTCAGGTTGACATAAGCGAAAAAGAAAGTCACTGCTTCCCAACTCCTGCTCGCCGAACTCCACCAGGAAAGCACGGTGTTCGCGGCGCAAGGCCAGGATTTGTAAAGGCAAAGCCACTTCCGGATAACTGCTTTCCTCGTAACACAGCACCGCTCCCCGGGTCTCTAAAAGCGTCCGCAGGATTTCCTTTAGCTCCTTTTTTTCGGCGCCTCCCGCCAAAACAATAACCGGTTCCTGAAACAAGTTCCTTTGCGCCACCGCTAATTGCTGCAAAGCCCGCAGAGGATCTGCCACCACAATTAAAGCACCAGGAGGAACTGTCGTGGGCAATTCTTCCGGTCGCAAAGCCGCCACAACCCCACCAGCCTTCCTTTGCCATACCTCATGGAGGATTGCTTCTTTCTTTTCCGTCTCTTCCTCCAGTAGAAAAAACAAGCTGCCTTCTTCCACTTGCTGTGGCTCGCTACATACTGTGAAAAAATCCGTACATCCACCAGCATATGCCAAATCCCCTCGAATAGCAAGTATAATTTTCCCCAACGAAAGACCGAACATCTACGAACTCCTTGGCAAAATGTATTGGAGCGGCTTTTGAAGCGGCGGTGTCTTCTTTAATTCACAAGCTTGCCGGTCAAACGCAAGGCTTCTTTCGCCACTTCCCGGTCGTCAAAAGGGAGGACTTCCGTGCCGATAATCTGGTAATCTTCGTGGCCTTTGCCGGCAATAATCACCACGTCTTCCGGTCTTGCTTCTTCAATAGCCTTGAAAATGGCCTCTTTCCGGTCCACCAGGCAATAATAATTTTTATTCCCGGCGCCTTTTTCCAGCCCCGGAATGATTTCCTTGATAATCGCCTCCGGGTTTTCCGTCCGGGGGTTGTCGGAAGTCACAATAGCTAAATCGGCAAATCTCCCGGCAATCTCCCCCATGAGGGGCCTTTTACCCCTGTCCCGGTCGCCGCCGCAGCCAAAGACCACGATCACCCGGCCCTTGGCAAAAGAGCGGGCTGTTTTCAAGCAATTACTCAGGCTGTCCGGCGTGTGGGAATAATCAACGATGACCGTGTATTCCCCCTTGCTGCTGTTCTGCACTTTTTCAAACCGCCCCGGGATGCTGGCGGTATTTTCCAGCACCGTAATAATCTGTTCCGCCGGGATCCCTTCGATCAGGCCGACGGAAATCGCCGCCAGGGCGTTATATACGTTGAACAGGCCGGACAACTTTAGCCTTACCGGAAGCCTCTGGTCGGTGTAATTTAAGATAAACTCCACCCCTTCATGGCTGACCTTCACGTTTTCCGCCTTGACATCGGCATCATTATTGACGCCATAAGTAATCACCGGCACCATTGTCCGCTCCGCCAGCACTTCGCCGGCCGGATCATCCGCATTCAAAATGGCAAACTTGCGCCGCTTTTTATAACTATTCTGTCCCAAACTGCTGAATAGTTTGCTTTTGGCGGCTAAATACCGTTCCATGGTTTCATGGTAATCCAGGTGGTCCTGCGTCAGATTGGTAAAGACCGCGATGTCGAATTCGGTATTATCCACCCGATACAAATCTAAAGCATGAGAGCTAACCTCCATGACCGCGTAATCCGCCCCTTTATCCCGGAAAAGCTTGAACAGTCTTTGCAGTTCGGGGGCTTCCGGCGTCGTATGCTTCACCGGGATAATCTCCTCCCCGATACGATTATGAATGGTGCCTATCAGACCCACCCGGTGATTGGCCTTTTCCAAAATGCTGGCAATCAAATTGGTGATGGTCGTTTTCCCGTTAGTCCCGGTTACTCCTACAATATTCATATGCCGGCTAGGGTGTCCATAAAACGCGCTGCTTAATTGAGCCAAGCCCTTGCGGCTGTTGGCTACCCGCACCCAGGTATAGTCTTCGGATTGATAATACTCATTCTCAATAATCACCGCTACCGCTCCTTTTCGTATGGCTTCTTCAATATATTTATGCCCATCTGTTTTTAACCCCGCAATGGCCACAAAAAGCGACGGTGGCGTAACTTCGCGGGTGTCATGGGTAATCTTTTCCAGTTCCACATTCAGGTCACCGGCGCAAGACAGGCATTCTATATCCTGAAGTAAATCCTTTAGTTTCAACGAAGATCCTTCCTTTCCAAAATAATAATTACTATTATTGCCTCGGTTACAGTAGGGCAAACCCTAAGGCCCGATGTGCTGCATGGTATCTTCTACGGGAACCTCCATGTAAATCTTCACCGTGCTGCCGACCGGAAGCTGCTGGCCGGGTTCCGGCTCCTGCCGCACCACTTCGCCGCTTCCCTGAATCTCAAAGTTTAGATTGAGCATCCCCGCGAGTTCTTTCACTTCCGTGATGTTTTTACCGGTAAAGTCCGGTACCACTACTTTCTCCGGTTCCGCCCCCTTGGCCGGGATGCTGGTATACAGCACCACTTTGCTGCCTTCCGTCACCTTGGTTCCGGCCACCGGCAGTTGAGCTTTCACGGTGGTCCCGTCCCCAATCAGATTGGCCGTTAATTGGTGCTTGTTCAGGATTTCCAGGGCTTTCTTAACATCTTGGCCCTGCAAGGAAGGTAACTCCACCGTTTTCTCCTTTTTCCCCAGGATTTTCTCTTCTTCAATCTGGGCCGGCACCTGCAAGTAACGCAAAGTGTCGCGCACGATATTTTTAAAAGCAGGGGCGGCCACCTGTCCGCCGTAGTATACGCCTTCCGGCGAATCCACCACCACAAGACAAACTAAACGCGGGTCATTGACCGGAGCCACGCCTAAAAACGAAGCGATAAACTCATTGCTGGAATAACCGCCGCCCGGCACAATTTTTTGCGCCGTTCCGGTTTTGCCTCCCACCCGGTAACCTTCAATGTAGGCATTCCGTCCGGTGCCATCGTTGACCACCGATTCGAGGATTTTCATGACCTGCTCGGCGGTTTCCGGCGAGATGACCTGGCGCACTACTTCCGGTTCGATGGTTTTGACCAAATTGCCGTCCCGATCGCGAATTTCCTTCACAATCTGGGGTTTCATCAACTTCCCGCCATTAGCCATCGCGGAGCATGCGGTAACCAACTGCAGGGGAGTGACGGCATTGGCCTGCCCCATTGCCATGGTGGCCAGATAGATATCGGATTCTTGCGCCAGCTTCTTGTTCACCAGAATCCCGGTGGCTTCTCCCGGCAACTCGATGCCGGTCTTTTTTCCAAATCCAAAACCTTCTAAATAGCGATAGAATGTATTTACTCCCTCCCGCAGCCCCACCATCACAAAAACCGGGTTACAGGAATTTTGCACGCCTTCCACGAAAGTCTGGCTGCCATGGGATGCTTTCCAGCACTTAATCCGTTGTTTCCCTACCTGGACAAAGCCCCCGCAGTAAAAGCGGTCCTGCAGCTTGACCACGCCTTCGTCCAAGGCTCCGCACATGGTCACCGTCTTAAAGGTGGAACCAGGCTCGTAGGCGTCGGAAATCATCATGTTCCGCCAGGTTTCCTGGGGATATTGGTTGTATTCGTTGGGGTCATAGGTGGGGCGCATGGCCATGGCCAGAATCCGGCCGGTTTGGGGTTCCATCACGATGGCCCCGGCTCGTTTCGGGTTCCGGAGTTTTATGATCTCGTCCAATTCGCGTTCAACTATGTACTGAATCGTTTCGTCAATCGTGAGATAAATGCTGTTCCCATCCTGGGGCGGAATATATTTTTGCAGGGCATTGGGGATTTCCTGCCCCCGGTTGTCGAATTCCACCATGATGGTGCCGGAGATGCCGCTCAAGGTTTTGTCATAGGTAAGCTCAATGCCGTTTAAACCCTGATTGTCGATGCCGGCAAAACCCAACACCTGAGCCATCAAAGTCCCTTTCGGATAAAAGCGCTCCGGTTCCTCCACCGATTTGATCCCCGGTAAGCCTTTAGTCGCCTTGAACTCATCGGTGGCGGGCAGGCTGAGGGCCTTCAACTCCCGCGCCTTATCTTCCGGCACATGACGCTTGATCCAAACAAAGGCCTGGTTCTTCGTAATCTGTTTCAGCACGTCCTCCTTCGGCATTTCGAGGACCTGGGCAATACACTCCGCAATCTCGTCCGCCCGCTTGGAACTTTTGACCTGAGCCGGAATCGCGTAAAAAGAATCCGTACTAACACTAATAGCTAAGGGTCGCCCCTTAGCATCGTAAATCGCTCCTCTTTTGGCTTTTACTTCTACATTGCGGAATCTTGCTGCAATGGCTTTTTCGCGCAATTCCTCCCCCATCACAAATTGTACCCATACTAAGCGCACCGCTAATGCAACCATGGCCACAAGAACACACAAAAAGATATGCCCGACCCTTTTTCTCATTTCAATCGTCACTGCCAACATCCTCACCCCAAATATCGGCTCAACCCTTTTCACCTATTGCCTGTGTAATCAACTGGTAGATCTTTGCAAAAAGATTGACGGAAGCCTTGTTTAGTAAAGCGTTATTCAGTTCCGGATCCATATCGAGAGTATTTGTCGCCACCAGAAGGGTTTTTCCCGTATTTTGCGCCTTTTCTCCCGTAATTCCCAAGCTGTTGTTGGCGGCATCGTTTAGCGCGACATTACCCGCCTGTTCATTGTTCATTGCGATGTGGGCGATGTCTGTTCCGCTTGCTTCAGCCGCTTCCGAACCCGGATTAATCCCGTTCATTGCAATATATTCAATCCCCGGGTCTTTAATCATACCCAATTGGTTGACGGCAAGATATTCCACCCGGTCCAAGGATTTTAAACCGGCAATTTCCAGCTTTGTTTTTTCGATTTCACCGGTCAGAACACTGTTTTCCTGCTTGATTTTTTGTAATTCATAGTTGGCGCAGGCCAGTTTGGCCTGTAGGTATGTATAACCCAAGCCGGTTAGAAAAAGCATTGCAATAACCATGGTACATGTGACGGCAACCAGCACAAAAGCAGCCCGTTTTTTTCTGTTAACAACCCGTTTTTTCTTCTGCTGGGCGAGCTTTTGAAGTTGGTACTCATAACTGTATTCATAGGCTGCGCCTGCCACTTTTCTTGCTGCCATTACCAAGATTATTCACCTAACTTTCCTTATAGAACTTCCTTGTTCTATCCATGCTTTACACTTTTTCCACAACCCGCAACTTGGCGCTACGCGCCCGGGGATTATCCGCGATTTCCTCCGTTGTAGGAACAACCGGCTTGCCGGTAATGATTTTCACCCGCGGTTTTTGCTGACAAACGCACATCGGAAAGTCTTTCGGACAGACACATCCCTGTGCTGCTTTCCTGAAAGCGGTTTTCACCAAACGATCTTCTAAGGAATGGAAAGTGATTACGGCCATCCTGCCGCCAGGCTTTAGAAGCCCGAGCGCATCCTCCAGCGCCGGTGGCAAAATCTCCAGTTCGCGGTTCACCGCGATTCTTAAAGCCTGGAAGGTCCGTTTGGCCGGATGGGGTCCTTCCCGGCGGGCGCTGTTGGGGATCGCCTTTTTTATCACTTCCACCAGTTGACCGGTGGTGCGAAGCGGATTTCTCTGCCGCTCTTCCACAATAAAGGAAGCAATCCGTTTCGCCCATTTTTCCTCTCCATAGTCCCGGATGATCCTGGCCAGCTCTTCCAGACCGGCCTTATTCACCAACTCCGCCGCGTCAAAATCCTGGGTGCGGTCCATCCGCATATCCAGCGGCGCGTCATATTGATAACTAAATCCTCTTTCCTTCTGGTCCAGTTGGTAAGAGGACACTCCCAAATCCAGCAAAATGCCGTCCACTTTTTCGTAAGCCGTTTGACTTAAAGCCTGCGCCATATCCCGAAAATTGCGGTGAAAGAGTTGAAAGTTTTCCTCGCCCAGTGGAGTCAAAACTTGTTTAGCCGCGTTAATTGCATCCAAATCCTGGTCGAAAGCAAGCAGCTTTCCGCCGGGAAGGATTTTTTCCAGAATGGCCTTGCTGTGTCCGCCTCCCCCTAAGGTACCGTCCACGAAGACCATCCCCGGCTTCGGTTGCAGGAACTCCAGCACTTCCTGCAAGAGCACCGGCTTATGCGCAAAGGATCGGTCCATTTCTAGTCACCTCAGAATCCCAAGTCCAACTCCACCATCTTCTCCGCCAGTTCTTCATAGCTTTCCTCAGCTTTTTTGTTATAAACCTCCCATTTTTCCTTGCTCCAGATTTCAATCCGGGTGCCTACCCCTACAATTACGATGTCTTTGTTGATTTCGGCATATTCTCTTAAGTGCGCGGAAAGGAGAATCCGTCCTTGCCGGTCAATCTCGTATTCGATCGCTCCACCCAGGATAAAACGGGCAAAAGCCCGGGCGTTGCTATTGGTAAAAGGCAACTGCCTTAATTTTTCCTCCAAAGCCATCCATTCGCTTCTGGTATAGACAAAGAGACAGCCGTCCAAACCCTTGGTAATCATCAGCCAATCGCCCAGGGCGCCCCGGAACTTCGCCGGCATACAAAAGCGTCCTTTTTCATCAATGCTATGCTGATATTCGCCTGTAAACACGCTGCCTCACCTCCATCCCTACCAGTTCAAGCTCATTCGAAATCCGAAATTCGAAAAACGAACAAATTTTCGATTTTCGGAAGAACTCAACCACTTCACTCCACATTATACCACTTTGCTCCACCGTATACCACTATAATTCGCTTTCCATTTAAAATTTCCTTCTATTTATAAAAATTATTTTTTATTTATTGCGTAATTAATTACACAGTTTAAATAATTTAAGCTAACCTATCCCTTTAACTACCAGTACATCCTCTTTTTGGACGGGGCTTTCTTCCTCTGCTTACTAAAAGCGGCCTAAAAGCAAAAAAGATTCTCTCATTATCATCACTAATGAGAGAATCTTTAGCTCTTTGTCCTCATCTCTTTTTGATACCTTCTTTTTTAATACCCTCGTTTCGCAAAATTCGATCTGCTTGTGCTTATACTTTGGCGCCCATTTTCCTGGAAATCAACTGGGCCGCCTCCAACAAAAGCTGCTTGTTCGCTTCAAAAACCATCTTGTTCACCCTGACCTTAGGTGCCGAAATACTGATCGCCGCCACTACCTTGTTCTCATTGTTCCGAATGGGCGCCGCCAGGCAGTTAATGCCCTGGATTAATTCTTCCTTATCCACCGCATAACCGTTTTCCCGAATCGTCTTTAGTTCTGCTTTGAGCGCTTGCGGAACGGTAATCGTATTGATCGTTTTTGCCTGCAGCTTTTCGGAAGCCAAATGCCGGTCAAGCTCCTCTTCCGGCAAAAAGGCCAGCATGGCCTTGCCTAACCCCGTGCAGTACGCCGGGTCTCTTCCGCCAATGTCACAGTCCATTCGCAAACAGTTCTGACTCACACATTTTTCAATGTAAACAACCTCAAAGCCGTCTAAAATGGCCAGATTAACCGTTTCTCCGGTTTTTTCCGCCAGTTCCAGCATAATCGGTTTGGCAATCTCGCTGATATTGAGGCGACCAATGACCCGGTTGCCGATCTCAAACAGCTTTATGGACAACCGGTATTTCTGATTTTCGGGATTCTGTTCCAGAAAACCTGCATACTTCATACTGGCCAAGAAACGATGGATGGTGCTTTTGGTCATTTTGAGACAGTTGCTCACATCGGAAACACTGGCTTCCCCCAATTGACTTAAGCAATTGATGATTTCCAAGGTTCTGATAACTGAATTAATCACATAATAAGGCGTTTCTTCTCCCTGGTTGACCGTCTCCAAGCTTCTTACCTGATTCATAAGCCTCTCCGTTCCTGATTATTATTTTTTATTAAAATTCTATCATATATTTCATAACAACGCCATTTTTTTAAAAGGAGCTTTTTTCTCTGGTCCAGACCGGTTTAAATTAAGGAGTTTCCCTGCCGCATCCCTCTTGAGGGAGGTAGAGGAATAGCAGGGATAGCAGCAAGGAAACTCATATCAAACTTTAACCGTAAATGCGTTTTTTCGTGGCGCCGATAAAGTTCATGGCTAAAGCGGCCGCCATAATCGAAGTAATATTATGCAAGTCCCAGGGCGGCGAAACTTCCAGCAAATCCATCCCCCGGCAGAGCGGGTGCTGGCCGATGGTCCAAATCGCTTCCAGGGCCTGATGGGCCGTTAATCCACCGGGATTGGGTGCACAAGTGCCGGGCGCATAAGCTAAATCCAAACCATCTATATCAAAGCTAATCCAGATGGCATCCGTCCCGTCACTGGCAATCTCCAGCGCTTCCTGCACAATTTCCTCAATCCCCCGTTTATGTACCTCCCGGGCCGGGAAGATGGTGATCCCTTTTTCTTTGCAGAAGTCGCCGTACTTCTTGGAAGCCAACCAACCATTGATCCCGATTTCCACCAGGTTCTTCGGCTTTAAAGGGTTCGGCTCCGGTTCTTCCATTAACCGGCGGAAAGGCGTGCCGCTGGAAATCATCCCGTGTTGGTCTGTTCGGACATCCAAATGTCCGTCAAACATGATAATCCCTACGTTGCCTTCCAGATTGTTGAGGAGCGCTTTTACGTTGGGATAAGTGAGCCCATGGTCCCCGCCTAATACCAACGGCGTAGCTCCTCCTTTGATAATCTCGGAAAGAACAAGTTCCACCCGCCGGTGGGTTTCCAGTACATCCGTGTAAATCACATCAATATTGCCAAAATCGGTAATCTTCAAACCGCTTAAATCGTAATCATATCCGGGTTCATAAATATTAGAAAGGAAAAAACCATCCCGAATGCTATCGGGACCAAAACGGCAACCGGGACGAAGCATGACGGAAGTGTCAAAAGGAATACCCAGAACAGCCAGGTCGATTTGATCCATTTCGCGCCAGTCGCCCATGATTTGAGCCAACTTGATATCCGCCTCATCCGGCACCCCACTGGCGATTTGCTTAGCCTGCATCAGGTATTTTTGCGCTTCTGCTGATAATTGCATCTTTTTGCTCTCCTCTCATCTGTAATTATGCCTGAACCCTGTACCCACCTCCGCGGTTAACCGCAAACTTCCAGGATGGTCTGCGCATAAACTTTGGTCGCGATCTCCAGATGACTAATGGGAAGATGATCTTCCGGGGTATGGGCGAAGTATTCGTCGCCGGGGCCAAAGCCGACGGTAGGAATACCCCGGTCCGCTACAAAGGCCCCGTCGGTGCCAAAAACCCAGGCCGCCAATTCACCTCCTTCCCCCATCACCTTGCGCCGGGCCACTCTTAACTTTTGAACAATGAGCTCTTCCGGCGGTGTATAAAACGCAATCCCCCATTTGGTAAGCTCCGGTTCGGCATCCAAATCGCTGATTTGCGTTTGCGCCTGCTTGATTAAAGCCCGGAATTCCTGCAGAATTTGTTCCTGGGTTTCCCCGGGCAAAAAGCGACGATCCACGTAAATCTCACAACAATCCGGCACCACCGGGGCTTTTCTTGTGGTGTGGGTGACAAAATCAAGGATTGTTACCGTGCAGTCTCCGAGTAAATCGTGCTTGGGCAACCGGTAATGCTGCAAAAGATAAGTGATTAATTCGGCGCCCTTGACCACCGCATTTACCCCCCGACCGGGATTGGAGGCATGACTCATCCTGCCCTTTACGGTAATCTTAACTTCGGCATTCCCCCGGTGTCCCACGTAAACATTCAAATTGGTAGCCTCACCGCAAATGGCATAGTCCGCCTTAACATTATCATGATCCAGCATATAGAGTACCCCTTGGGCGGCGCTCTCCTCCTCAAAAGGATTGCCTGCCACAATCACATCGCCTTTTAATTTCATCCCGGCCTTTTTCATGGCCGCGGCAGCATAGACCATACACGCAATGGCGCCCTTCATATCAACCGCTCCCCGACCGTAAAGGACCGGCTCGGGAACCCCAAACCGGCTTCCGTCCATGATTTTCCCGGAGTAAGGCTCGGGCATGGCCCCCGGCTCCGCATGATCAATATGGCCGTTCAGGAGCAGACTGGGCCCGGTGCCATCCCCTTTCAGACGGCCGATGACGTTATTTAAGGCATCCACCTGGACTTCATCAAAAGCTAATCTCTTCATTTCCCGGGCAATTACTTGCGCTACGGCCTTTTCCTGGCCGCTTTCACTGGGGGTTTGGACCAGCCGCTGCGTAAAATTTACGATATCCTCCAACTTGATATAATCAAAAATGTTCATCAAGGGCTTCGCTCCTCCTTTGCCGCTGACTCCCATAAGCCGGAAGCTTGGCGAGCCGACTGTAGTTTTACAACCATTTCCCCCTCCATGGCCGCGAGCACCGTATGCCTGGCCGTGCCTTCGTCCATTTGCGGGTAATCTTCCCGGTAATGATGGCCGCGGGTTTCTTTCCTGGCTAAAGCGGCTGTACAGACCAGCCTTGCCACTTCCAGCATCATCTTCCCCTCCAGGGCATCCAGCAAAGCCAGGTTGAACACCCCGCCACTGGGCACGGGCAACTGGGGAACGACGGCTTCAAGCTGTTGCAGCTCTTGTCTTGCCCTTTGCAAGCCCTCTTCGCTCCGGCCGTAACCCAAAGCCTGATCCATGATTTCCCGAATCCGCTGTTTGAGCGCGTGGGGAGATCTTTTAGCTTGGAAAGACGTTTTAATTGGGGGGAATACCTCTGTTTGACAAGATAACCTGCCCCCTCTGTTGACGTCCGTGAAATCGAACCACTCTGCCAACCGTTCTTGAACGGCTTTAACTTGCTCCTGGCGCGCCTTTCGCCCCTGGCGTTCCTTCCCCTGCCCTTCCGCCTTCTTTCGCCGGGCGTACTCGGCCGCGCTTTCCCCGGCGATTTTGCCAAAGACCTGGGTTTCCGCCAAGGCATTGCCGGAAATCCGGTTAGCACCGTGGATATTGCCGGTTACCTCTCCGGCGGCAAAAAGCCCCGGTACACCTGTCCGGCAGGTGGAATCAATCTGAATTCCACCCAGGGCATAATGGGCGGCGGGAGCTATTTCCACCGGCCTGGCCAGCAAATCAATTCCCAGTTCCTTAAAATAGGGATAGGCGCTGAGCATCGTCTTGGCGATCTTTTCCTTTTCTTCCCTGGACTTGGACGAACAGCGCAAATCAAGATACACCCCGCCATGGGGCGACCCGCGACCTTGCCGGATCTCCCGGCTAATTGCTTTCAGCAGTTCGTCCCGGGCCGGCAGGGCCTTGGTGCTCAGGAATTCTTCCCCCTGCCCGTTAAAGAGCTTGCCGTCACAAAAGGCCGGGTCGATACAGACTTCATAATCAAGCAAGGTTCCCTGAGCATCCGGCGGGTCAATTACCACCATGGGATAAAAAAGCATCTGCTCCAGGTCGACGAGACTTGCTCCGGCCTGGTAAGCCAAATAGTGGCCGTCGCCGATATTGCCGGAAGGATTGTCGCTGAAGCCCCACAGTCCTCCGTTTCCGCCGGTGGCCAGGATTACGGCGCCTGCTTCAAGCAAGACCAGCGCTCCTTCCCGGAAATTAAAGCCCCACGCCCCGGTTACTTCCTTTTCCTGCTGTAGCAAACCGATAATCAACGTGTCTTCCAGGACGGTTACCTGCGGGTACTTGCGCAATTGTTCCCGCAGCACTTGAATAATCCGGCGCCCGCCGCCTTCAATAATTAAGGAACGGGGGTAAGTTTCGCCGGGAACAATAATCTGTTCATAACGACCGTCCTCTTTTTTGCGAATCCTTAAGCCATAATTTTCTAACTCTTGCGCCGCTTCCGGCGCTTTGAGGGCCAGCGTTTCCGCTAAGTCCTGGTCCGATAGAAAGCGTCCTTCCCGCAAGGTATCCAAAAAATGTTGCCGGGGGGAATCGGCCGGGTCAGCATGCCCGAAGGAGGCGGCAAAACCCCAACTGGCCATGGGGGTCGAGCCGGAACGGGCAATTAATTCTTTGCACACGATCGTTACGGCTACCCCATTTTCCGCCGCGGCCAGCGCCGCCCGGGCGCCTGCCCCGCCACCCCCGATTACCAGTACATCTGTTGCAGTTCTTTGGATGTCCATAGCAACATTCCTTTATTCTTTAATGCTTATCTTGTTTAATCCTCAACGCGTATCTGTTTTTCTATCCTTTGATCCGCTTGATCAAAGCGGTCAATATGGTCCTGGCGTCGCCCACAATCCGTACATCGGAAGCTTCAAAAATCGGAGCGGTGGCATCCTTGTTGACACTGATCACTAAACCGGAATCCTTCATGCCGCAAAGATGATGGGTAGCACCGGAGATCCCAAAGGCAAGATACACCTTCGGCCTTACCGATTTCCCGCTGGTCCCGATCATCTGCTGCTCACTCTGGACCCACTGCTCGTCCACTACCGGACGGGTGCAACCAACCGCGCCCCCTAACAGCCGGGCTAACTCCTCTACTAAGTCCCAGTTTTCCCTGGAACCAATTCCCCAGCCACCGGCCACAATTACCTCTGCTTCCTCAAGCGGTACACCGGTTTGCTCTTCCCGGACAATCTCCAAAGCCTTAATCCGGCCCTGGTCTTCCTGCAGCACCGCCGAAGGGTCAAAGGCCGTAACAACCGCTGCCGGTTTCTCCAGCGGAACAGGCTTGCCCAGGACACCCGGTTTTAAGGTAGCCATTTGGGGGCTGGTATTGGGGCAAAGAATGTCCCCCAGTACTTTCCCGCCGAAAGCCGGCACCACCGCAACCATTTGGTTGTTTTCATTAATCCGGACATCCACACAATGGGCGGCCACCCCGGTTTTTAACCGGGCGCCCAGCATCGGCGCCAGGTCCTGCCCGATGGCGGTAGCGCCAATTAAAACAATCGACGGTTTCTTTTCCTCAATGAGGGCTTGTAAGACGGCAACATACAAATCGTTCTGGTATATTTCCAATTCCTCTGCAAAAACGGTAATAATCTCTTCCGCCCCGTAATTGGATAATTGCTCAAGCCCCTCCGCTCCCTTGCCTAAGATTACCGCCACCACCGGTTCCGGCTTTTGGAGCTGGTTTTTTAACTGCTGCGCTTTATTCAATAGTTCGTAACTTACCGAATTGATCCGGCCTGCCACCTGTTCGGCAACCACCCAGATGCCACCTGCACCGTTTGTTGTCATCTTATTCCCTCCCTGCCTCGTTGACATTCAAGCTTTCGAGGTTCAATCCTGCCCCTCTCAAAACCTGAATCAGTTGTTCGACGATTTCTTCCGTCTCTCCGGTCAGTTGCTGTCCTTTTCTGGCCAGAGACGGCGTAAAGATGTCTCCCGCCTTGGTCGGGGAGCCTTGCAATCCTAATCTTTCCGGTTCCACATCTAAATCGGCTGCCGTTAAAACGGTCAAGGGTTTCTTTTTGGCCTTCATCACACCCATTACCGTGGTATAACGGGGCTTATTGATGCTGCGCTTCACGGCAAGCAAAGCCGGCATTTGTACTAAATAGTTGATATAGCCGTTTTCCATGCTCATTTTGGCTTTCAGCGTATGGTCTTCCACTTCGAATTCCTGCACATTCCACAGATGGGGTATATCAAGCCATTCTGCCAACTGGGCCGGCACTTGCGAGGTGGCTCCGTCGGCGCTTTCGGTCCCGGTAAAAACCAAATCAAAGGGTCCGCTTTTTTTCAAGCCGGCGGCTAAAGCATAAGAGGTAGCCAGCGTATCGGCACCGGCAAAAGCGCGGTCCGTTAAGAGTACCGCTTCATCCGCTCCCATCGCCAATAACTCCCTAAGGTTTTCTTCCGCATTGGGAGGGGCCATGGTGATTACCACCACTTTTCCCCCCAACTTTTCCTTGACCTGCAAAGCAGCCTCGACCGCGTTTTTATCCACCGGATTAATGATGGTCGGAATCCCTGCCCGCGTAATCGTCTTTTTCACCGGGTCAATCGTGATTTTGTCGTAATAATCCGGATCCGGGACCGGTTTAATACAAACGGTAATATTAAGACTCACAACTCTCTTCCTCCCTGTTCTATCGGTTAAACACGTTCCCCTTCGTTTTCCCTAAATGCGCCTTCCTTTTCCTTCCGGCTTAAGGCAAGGCAATAATCCACAAGCGTACTTTAATTCCCTCTGATCGCATTTCCCGCAATTATGATTTTTTGGATATGGGAAGTCCCCCCTGCCGGAATGGTAGCAATAGCGTCTCTTAAGAATCTTCCTACCGGATATTCATTGATGCAGCCATAACCGCCCATCAAATCAATCGTCTTTTTCGCCGCTTCAATCGCCGCTTCGGTAGCAAAGAGCTTGGCCATGGAAAACTCATTGGCACAAGGTTTCCCTGCATCCTTCAGGCTGGCAGCATGATAGGTTAAGAGCTTGGCCGCTTCATAAGCCACTCTGTTTTCGGCGATAATGAACTGGATCGCCTGCAGTCTGTTTAAGGGTTTGCCGTACAGAATGCGTTCATTAGAGAATTTCACGCCTTCCTCCAGGCAGCCCCGTAAAATACCGACAGATATGGCCGCCATGCCGGCCCGCCCGATTTCCTGAATGGCGGATAAGGCGATTTTGGCTCCTTTGTTCACTTCCCCTAAAACAGCCTCTTCGCCCAGGACCACATCATTACAAATCACGTCGCCGGTGGAGGAGCCGTTCAGACCAATTTTGTTTTCTTCTCTCCCCGGTGCATGACCGGGAGTATCCTTATCAATAATGAAGACCGTCATTAAGGCTCGGCCTTTTTCATCCTGCCCGGTGACCACTGCCCAGATGTCCACATCGGCCACACTGGCATTTGTGATAAAACATTTCCGGCCGTTGATCACCCATTGGCCGTCCTTAAATTCCCCGGTAGCCTTTAAGCCCATGAAATCAGAGCCACCACCCGGTTCGGTCACCGATAAACCGCAAATCTTTTTCCCGGCGGCCAAGTCGGGCAGATATTTTTGTTTTTGTTCATCCGTGCCGAAATAAAGGATGGGGGCAATACCTAAATGGTGCGTCATTAAAGCAATCCCTAAGCCGGCGGAATACCGGGAGATTTCCTCAAGGCAGATCGCTCTTTCCACATGACCTAAGCCGGCCCCACCGTATTCTTCTGGCACAAAAATCCCGGTGATCCCCATTTCACCCATTTTGGGGAACAGCTCGACGGGACAATAGTGTTTTTCGTCCCACTCGGCCGCATGAGGGGCAATTTCTGCTTCGACAAATTCCCTCACCGCTTTTCTGAGCATTTCCTGTTCCTCTGTGAATTGAAAGAATCCCATTGTAAAGACCTCCCTTTGTATGATTGTTTTTTTATTTTGGGCTTGTTCACTTAAAAATACACTGGCTCTTCCTTACCTCATCCACCGGTTCATAAGTTTCTGTTCAGCTTGTCCTGGCTAGCTTGCTGCTACGCTTTTTCGGCTCGGCCAAGGATACTGAAGAATGAAGATCCCTCCTAAAATCAGCGCGGCCCCCAACAGTTGCATAGGCGTCAACAACTCGGTAAACACAAAGCGGGCAATCACCACCGTGGCTAAGGGCTCGACCATGCCAATAATACTGCCTTTTGCGGGCCCCAGAATTAAAATCCCGGCCCAAAACATCACCAGTGCCAAGACGGTTGCAAAGATGATAATGGCGAGAATATACCACCAGGAAGCCGGGACAAAATTAAAACTAATCTGCTTAGACAACAACCCACTGATTGTATAAGTCACCGCGCTACCCGTCATGACATAGGCATTGGTTTCAATCGGATTCAATCCGGTCATCAACTGATCCCCGATGACCACATAGGCGGTAAAAACCAGCGAAGAACCGATTGCACAGATGACGCCCAGGGGATCCAAAGTATCTACCACCACATTCAGCAGCAAATAGACTCCTACAAAGGCGGTAAGCAGGGCGATTCCCTTCACTGCTTCCATTTTTTCCCGCCCGGTGAGCACCGTAATAATCGTTACGAAAACCGGATAGGTGCACAAAAGCAGGCAGGACAACGAGGCCGACACGCGGGTGATGCCGATTAAATTAAGCCCGGACATAGCGCCATAAATCACCGCACCAAGGAGAAATAATTTCAGTCCCGTCCACGGTTCAATTTTTTTATAGCCGCTGCCGACAAGGCTTCTTACCCAGCGCCTGCTTAGCCAAAGATAAAGCCAAATAATGAGGGCTGCCCCGGAAAAACGGACGAATAGTAATGTAACATTATTCACTCCACCTAGATAGGCCAGTTTGGCCAATACAGGATAAGTTCCAAAAAACGATGCGCCTAAAAAAACGATTACGGAGCCCAGTTTTGTGCTTTTAGCATCTTTTCCCTTTTCGCTCATTGAAGCCACTCCAGTATTCAAATTTACACGAAGCGCTTATAGCTCAGTCACCAGGTCTTTCAGCACTTTATCTTCCTTCAGCGGGTCAACTTGCACCTTTTGACCGGCCTGCAGCAGCGTGCTACACGCCCGAACCGGTTTACCGTTTAATTTGACCAGACACCTGCCGCAAACCCCCTGGTAGCATTTCCCTTTACGAAAGGCTAAGGTATTATCGATCTTGGCGTAAATATATTCAAGCAACCTTTGCAAAGTCAGTTGCTGTTTTACCGGAACCGTATAGGCCTGATAATAAGGCCGTTGATCCTTCGTGGGATCAAACCGGAAAACCGAGACAACAATCTGTTCAGTCTGTCCACCAGTCATTCTGTTCCCCTCGTTTCCCAAAGACTGCTCCTTCCATCAAGACTCCTTCTTTCCCCCAAAGCTCCTTTTTTTACCTAAAAACTCCTCCGAGTTTCAATATCCGGAAAGATTGTTTCACTTTTAGCATACTTCGAGACGAGCTATCTCGAAATAGTGAAAATATTTTCACTCTAATAAACATGCAGTTTTTTTCTCGTCAGCAGGCTACCAAAACCTTCCACTTCTTCCTGCACCCCGGCTAACCTCAAAGTATGCCAGAAGCTGGCCTGAATCGCGGAAATTACCGGTTTGCCCAAATCGGTCTCCAGGGCATCCAGTACCGGGATGGTCCGTAAGCCTGTGCAGAGTAAAAGTAAGGCCTCGGCATCCTGAGTATCCACTTTTTTGGCGAACCGGTAAACCCGGTCCAGGCTGGTACCGTCGATATCCGGTTCCGCCGAATAACCCAGCCCCTGAATATTTAAGGTCGTAATACCCTCTTCCGCAAAAAAGGCCTGGGCTTTTTCGTTCACCTCATCCACATAGGGTGTGGCGATTGCCACTTTGTTCACCCCAAAACTGCGAAGCGCCTCCACGACCGCACTGGCCGTTGTGGTGCAGGGGATCCCGCCGGTCGCCTCCTGCATTTGGGCAATCAAAGCCCGGTTGTACGCCGCGCCATTAACGAAGCTACCGCTGGTACAGCCTAAAACAAAGGCATCAACCGGTATATCGGCCAATAAGCGTGCCGCCTCCACGGAAAGCGGTCCCACCTGCTGTAAGCCTTCCACTGTGGCCGTATTAAAAGCGACCCGGGTGGTCAAAGTGATGACTCCTTGCGGGGACATGGCATAGAATTCCGGTTCCATTACCCAGCCCGGGGCCGGATAGATCAACCCCAGCTTTGCTCTCCAGCCGTAAAAATCTTCACGCATCTTCTGTTCTCCCCTTTACTGCAAGAATTGGTTAAAAGGATTGGTCAAGCAATTGCCGCAAGCGCTTGGTAAAGGTGGAGGGAGAATACTTCCCCCCACCGTCTTCCCACCCTCAGGATTGCGCGTCCTTCGGATGGAGTTCCCTTAGAATTGGGCCTCCTAACGAATGAACTTCCATAGAATAAAGTATTCTTAAGCTTTGGACATTACCGCTTCGACATCTTTCACTAGGCCGTCCATGATGGCCTTAGCATTGGGTCCGCCTAATTCGAGGAATTTGTCCCGGGCCGGCATACTGGCTTGCCTGAAGGCATCAATTTCTTCTTCGGTTAATTCGATGACTTTGATGTCACTGTTGGCTTTCATCTTTTCCAAACGATCATTGTTCAGATCGTCAGCCACTTCGTGGATATATTCGTTGACTTCCTCCACGGAATCGGTAACCAGTTTCTTAACATCCTCGGGCAGGGCTTCCCAATAATTCTTGTTGGCACAGAAGGTTGCCACGAAAACATCCTGTTTGGACAGGATCAAGTAATCCTGTACTTCGTAGAATTTCATTTCCTCGATGGCGAACAAGGGGTTAACCTGGCCGTCGATCATCTTTAACTGCAAGCTGCTGTACACTTCCATATAAGGTACCGGTGTGGGGTTGGCCCCGTAAGCTTCGTACATGGCCGCAATCATCGGCGATGCCATGGTTCTGATTTTGAAACCTTTCATGTCGGCCGGTTTTCTGATTTCCCGGTCCGCGGTCCACATCATATAGCCTTCACAGAACCAATCGAGTACTTGCATGTTTTGGGCATAGTAAGCACTATTAATATATTCCTTAATGGTGGGGCTTGTTTTCAACACTTCCCGTGCTTTCTGGGTATCGCCGGGCAGCAGGAAGTGGGTGTTAAAGACGTTGGTTTCCGGAACGATGGTCGCCGTAGCTCCGGGGCAGTTGATCCCGAATTCCACCGCGCCGTTTTGGAGCAACTCCACTAAGTTGGAGCCGTCGCCCAGTTGTCCAACCGGGAAGATATCCACCTTAATCCGGCCGCTTGATTTTTCCTCAATGATTCTCTTGAATTCCTGGGCATAATGATCCTGCATACTACCAGGTGCTTCTTCATGCACAAATTTCCACTGATAGGTTTGTTCGCCGCTTCCGGCATTTCCGGTATCCCCTGTATTTCCCCCGGTACATCCTACAAATAAGGCTCCCAGCATTACCAAAACTAAAAGAATCCTTAATTTCTTCATGTGCAATCTCCTCTCTGTTTAAAGATGCGTTCTTTAATTGCCCTTCAGGAAATTCGATCCCTTGTGGGAACATTTACGAGTTCTATCTCCACGCACTTCGGATGAAAATGTCCGGTTTCCCCCCTTCCCTTTCCGGGTTTTAAGTGCTTCTTTAATACATCAGTTTCACTAAGAAAAGCGCAATGTCGGGGACCAGAACCATAATGACCGAAGTCATGATGAACATGATCATATAGGGGGCCAAACCTTTGACAACATGCAGGAAGGTCCGGTCATAAATTGCACATGCGGTAAAGATATTGCAGCCAAAAGGCGGCGTTACCGCACCGATGGCCGACTGCAAGGTAACGATAATCCCCAGGTGGACCGGATCAACCCCGGCCTGTACCGCCACCGGGAAGAAAATCGGGGACAGGATGATAATGACCGGAATCGAGTCCACAAACATGCAACCGATAAAGAAGAAGATACTAACGACCGCCAGCACATAAAGCGCCGAAGGATCGGTTCCCAGAATCCCGGTGGTCAGCATCTGGGGAATCTGGGCAAAGGTGATGACCCAGGAAAAGGCCTGCCCGCCGGCTACCAGGATAAACACGGCGGCAGTAACCATTCCGGTCGATAACGCAATCCGGGGCAAATCTTTAAAGGTAATGGACTTGAAAACGAATATCTCGAGAATCGCGGCGTACAGTACGGACATGGCCGCTGCCTCAGTGGGACTGAACAAACCGCTGTAAATACCGCCTAAAACAATGGCGGGAAAACCTAAGGGCAGTAAGGCTTTTTTAAAACCCTCCAAACGTTGAGCCCAGGTATATTTCGGGCGAACCGGGATCCCGTTCCGGCGGGCATAAAAATGTTCGAAAACCGAAAAGAATAAGAGAATTAATAACCCGGGTCCGATTCCGGCGATAAACAGTTCCCCAACCGAAGTTCCGGTCACCACCGCGTACATGATCATACAAATGCTAGGCGGAATCAGCAAAGCGATATTCGCGGAGCTCATCATCAAAGCAATGATGTGGGATTCGTTATAGCCATTCTTTCGCATCGGCTGCATCATCGGCTTGCCGATGGCCACCAAAGTAGCCTGGGTGGAACCGGAAATCGAGCCGAAGATGGTGCAGGTGGCAGCTGCGGTAATGGCCATCCCGCCTTTAATGTGCCCCACAAAGGTATCCACAAAATCCAGCAGCCTTTGGGCGGTCTGCCCGGTACACATGATGTCCGCGGCCAGGATAAACATGGGCACGGCCAACAGGGAAAAAGGCGATATCCCGGCAATTAACTGCTGGATCATCAGCATCGGGTCCACGACCGGATAATACAAGGCTAAAACCGCCAAAGGGGCAAGAATCATTCCGATCATCATCGGGAAACCTAAGATTAAGCAACCAATCATGATCCCTAATAGTAGTGCAACCATTCCTTTTTCTCCCTTCTCGTTTGTTTACCCGCAACTACAAAGTTGCCACAACATCTTCATCCCGATCGCTGGCTTTTTTCTCTGAGCCCAAATAGAGCTCTTTTTGATCCGTAATGTTCAAAAGAAGGATGAGCAAATATTGAACGGCGGTGAAGAAAAAGCCCAACGGGACGAACGAATAGAATGTCCACATGGGTATCCTTAAGGCGGGAGTGATTCGCGCCGATTGATATACGGTGAGCACATATTCGGCGCTCAGGTAAGCCAAATAGAGCATCACAAAGCCGGTGATCAACGAAGAAACGTACAGAAAGAGCTTCTTGACACCATGCGGAGACAAATCGAAAATTGCCGACATTACAATATGCCTTGCAATTCTGGCCGCATAGCTAATCCCCACAAAACACACAATAACCATGAGCATTTGTCCCACTTCTTCCGCGAACCGCCAACTGTTGCCAAAGACCGTCCGGCTAAGGGTATTCCCAATCAACATCGCCGCCATGGCCAAAACGCCATAACCTAAAATAAACTCCTCGATATAACGTAACCCCTTGTTGAGCTTTAACAAGGCGCGCATAAATTAACCTCCCCACTCATACTGTTTTCTTATGCTTGTTTTTGGGGCCGGGCAGAAACGGCTCAGCCCGGTTTTCGTCTCAAGACCGTCGCCGCCAACTGCCCGGCATTACGTTGCCTTAATTTAATTCTTATTTAATGATGAGCTCTTTCGGGAACTTCGCGAACTCTTCATGCCCGTTTTCAGTTACCCGGAAGGCATGGCTGATGGAAACACCAAAATCATCAAAGTACATGCCGGGAATGCAGTGGAAAGTCATGTTCGGCTGTAAGACGGTCTTGTCTCCGGGGCGGAGGCTGGCCGTATGTTCACCCCAATCGGGGGGATAGTTCAAACCGGTGGAGTAGCCAATCCGGGATTCCTTGGCATAGCCGTATTTACCGATGACTTTTCTCCAGGCGGCTTCAACCTCTTCACAGGTTACACCGGGTTTGACCGCATCTAAAGCCGCATTCAAACCTTCAACCGTAATCTTCGCTACTTCTTCCACTTGTTTGGAAGGCTTGCCGAGGGAGATGGTCCGGCACATCGGACAATGATACCGTTTGTATGCGCCGGCGATTTCGATATACATGGTTGTTCCGGCGGTGTATCGGGAATCATCCCAGGTCAGATGGGGCGCTCCGGCTGTTTCGCCCGAGGGCATCAAAGGAACAATGGAGATATAGTCGCCACCGAATTCCGGTGTGCCGACGGTTTGCGCATGGAGGATGGCGGCGGCCACATCACACTGCCGGGCCCCTACTTTCAAAGCGTCCACGCCGGCTTTCATGGCCAAATCAACAATCTGACCGGCTTTGCGCATGAGTTCGATTTCCGCATCGGATTTGATAATCTTAACCCAGTTCACAAGATTGTGAGCATTGACAAATTTGGCGTTGGGCAGACCGGCCTTTAGTCTTTCGTAAGCCATGGCCGAAAACCAATACGCATCCATTTCCACGCCGAACCGTTTGTTGCCGTAGCCCAAATCCGTTAAAACTTTGGCCATATAGTCCATGGGATGTTTGGTTGTGCTTTGGACATGGTCATCGCTGTAAGCATGGACATGGTCCTTATCTAACCAAGTGGTTTTCACCGCACCACAGAAGGCATCCATATAACGTCCCATAAACCTGGGCATTTCATCATCCAAGGCTACTACTACCATCTGATGAACGTAGAAAGACCAGGCATCGTATCCGGTCACATAATTCATGTTCGCCGGATCGGAAATTAAGAGTACATCGATCCCTTTTTCGACCATACTTGCCTTAACTTTTTTCAATCTTTCCAGATATTCTTCTTTCGTAAAAGGCATTCGCATCATTTGTCAACAATCTCCTTTCGCTGTTCTCCCGATTTTGATGGTCTTTGCTTTTTAATGGTCTTTTGAGTTTATAAAATGAAATACCCCAGGATTTTGGACGGACAGTTCATGTACTTTTAAGCTTTAACCTCCCCTCCCGTACAGAGTATCAGGCGTCAAGAATCCGGTCAGGTCGCCGCTTGCCAGGATTATGCAAGTTTTATGCAGATTTTATGCAGGATTTATGCATAAATTATACAGGATCTATGCATGGCTTATCCCTGGATAAGGCATAGGCTACTCGGCCAAATAGGCCAAAGCTGTGCGCACATGCATTTCCACGCCTACCTTTAACATCGCTTCATCCAGGTCAAAGCGGGGATGATGATGGGGATAGGCCGTGCCTTTTTCTGGATTGCCTGTTCCAACAAAGGTGAAAACACCCGGCACTTCGTTGCTGAATTCGGCAAAATCCTCACCGGCCATACAAACGTAGCTGCTGATGTTTTCCGGCTGCACAATCCGGCCGGCCACATCCTTGACCAGCCCGATTAACGCCCGGTTGTTGATTAAAGTGGAACTGCTGAGCATAAACTCCAATTCATAGGAAGCCTGGTAAGCCTCGCAGACACTGGCCACAATCCTTTCAAATCTTCTGCGCGGCCGCTCGGCCAAATCGTCACAACTGTCGTATAAGGTGCGCATCGACCCGAGCAGCTCCACTTTATCCGGAATAATGTTCGGGGCGGAGCCACCGGAAATTTTCCCGAAAATGATCAGCGTAGGTTTTAAAACATCGATTTCCCGGGTCTGAATAGTTTGCACCGTCTGAATAATATTAGCTGCCGTAATAATCGGATCAATGGCGGTATGGGGAGAGCCGCTGTGGCCACCCTTCCCCTTGACCACCAAACGAAAATTATATTGACCGGCCATAATGGCGCCTTCGGAAACGGCAATTTTCCCGCTGGGTAGCGGAGACCACAAGTGAACGCCAAAGACGGCATCCACCCGGGGGTTTTCCAGCACCCCTTCTTCGATCATTTTTAAAGCGCCGGCATCCTCTTCGTTGGGTTGGAAAACAAACTTCACGTTGCCTTTCAACTCGTCTTTCCGAGAGGCGAGAATTTTCGCCGCCACCAGCAGCATGGCGATATGGCCGTCATGGCCGCAGGCATGCATTTTGCCCGGCTCTACCGATTTATAGGGTACATCATTTTGTTCCTGTACCGGCAAAGCATCCATGTCCGCCCGCAGCATCACGGTGCGACCGGGTTTGGCTCCCCGCAAAAGCCCGACCACACCGGTCTGAGCTACATTCGTCCGGACCTCCAGCCCACACTCTTTCAGGTAGCGGGCAATTGTTTCCGCGGTTCGGAATTCCTGAAAGCCTAATTCCGGATGCATATGGAAATCCCGTCTTAAAGCAATTAGCTCCTCTTCCAGTTGGGCAATTTGCTCCTTTATCTCCATCGTTTCATGCTCCTTTATGCTCTTATCCTTTGCTGTTACGTGACCCTGTTCTTGCGGGAGCCTTAGATCCAGCCTCTGAACTTCATCGCTTTGCCGATTTTGGTTAAAGCATTAATCCAGGCGCCATAGCGGTAAGTCGTATTATATTTCTTGGCGGCCTCGGCTGTTTCCCGATAAGCCTTCGTAATTCTTTCCCGCAGTTTTTCCAGGACGGTTTCCAAATCCCAATAGGTATCGGTAAGGCCCTGGGTCCGTTCAAAGCTGCAAACAATGGCACTGCCGCAGTTGGTGAGTACATCCGGTACGATGGTAACCCCTCTCTCCTCCAAAATGGCTTCCCCTTCGGGAGTAACCGGGCCATTGGCGCATTCCATGATTAATTTAGCCTTGACTTTAGCGGCATTTTTCTCGGTAATCACGCTTTGAACCGCGGCAGGCAACAAGATTTCACAATCCACTTCCAGCACATCCATCGTGCTGATCTTGCTGGTGCCGGGGAAGTCCACCACGGAACCGGTTTTGTTCACGTGCTCAACTAATTTTTCCACATCAATGCCCTCCGGTGAATAGATCCCACCGTAAATATCGCCCACGGCCACCACTTTAAAGCCATCCTTGTGTAAGAGCAGGGCGGCATTTCTACCCACATTGCCAAAACCTTGAATCGCGACCCGCGCCCCGGCCGGAAGGCCTAAATCCTTGACGACTTCCTTCGTCACATAGTAAGCGCCTGTTCCGGTGGCTTCGGTGCTACCCAACGTTCCGTTCACCTCGGCCGGTTTGTCATTGATGGCCGCCGGGCTATGAAAGCCCATGATTTCTTCATATTCGTCCAGCATCCAGGCCTGGGTCTTGGCACTGGTGCCAATATCAGCGCCGGGGATGTCCACCCAGGCACCCTTCACAGGCAGCTTACGGATATAAGCTCTGATTAAACGCTCGTATTCGCCTTCGCTTAATTCACGGGGATCTGCCTTGATGCCACCTTTGCCACCGCCGGCCGGAATGCCGGCAACCGCGTGTTTAATGGTCATCCAGAAGCCTAAGGCCTTGACGGTATCCAGGTCAAGGTCGGGAACCACTCTGGTGCCGTCTTTCGTCTGACCAAGGGCATCATTGTATTGTACCCGGTAAGCGGTAAAAATCTGCAGCTCGCCGTTGTCCATTTTCATGGGGATGGTAAACTCCATCACTCTTTTTGGTTGGCTAAGCATTTTTACCACGTTGGGGTCAACACCCGCAATTTCACTGGCTTTTTTTAATGTTGCTAAGGATGTTTCAAAAGGATTTGCACTCATTCTCTTCTGCCTCCTCAAAATCTTTATCACGCTTACTGTGCCCTGTTTTTCTTCTAAAAATTATTGTGCTTCGCGTGATAATTACTGTGCACGTGATACTAAATCTGCCACGTATTTATACCCTGCTTCCAATGCTTTTTGATTGATTTCAATCAAGTTCGCTTTGTGCGGCGGGAAAAGATTTGTTACCTGAGCCTCGACTTCGGCCCGGTCCACGAAATCAACAAAATTCAAAACGGCACCTAAAGCCACCATGTTCGCGGTCTTCGGATTGCCTAATTCTTGAGCGATGTCATTCACCGGCACCTTGATCACCCGGACATCTTTCCGGGAGGGTTCGATGCCAATGAGGGAACTGTTGATCATGATAATCCCGTTTTCCTTGACCAGATGCTCATACTCCACTAAGGACCTCTCATCAAAAACCACTAGCAACTCAGCCGCCGAGATAACCGGTGAACCCATTTCGTCTGAGATCACAACCTGGCACATGGTCCTTCCGCCTCTTTTTTCCTGGCCGTAGGAAGGCGCGAAGGTCACAATGTGCCCTCTTTTGACAGCCGTAGAACACAGCAGCTCACCCAGTAACATGACCCCCTGGCCGCCAATTCCGGAAAACATTAATTCATGCCGCATTATTTCGCCACCTCCGGACTTTTAAATACTCCCAACGGATAGATTTTGAGCATCTCTTCGGTTAAAAACTCCTGCGCCTTGGTGGGCTTCAGCTTCCATCCGGTGGGGCAAGGAGAAAGCACCTCGACAAAAGTCAGTCCTTGGCCTTCCATCTGGTATTCGAAGGCTTTTTTGATGGCCCGCTTGGTGGCCAGGATGTTCTGGGGAGTATTCACCGCTACCCGTTCGCTGTAGTAGCAGCCCGGAACGTTGGCAATTAATTCCGCCATGTTGACCGGCGTACCGGAGAATTCTTCGCTCCGACCATAGGGCGAGGTAGTGGTCTTTTGCCCCAGCAAGGTGGTCGGCGCCATTTGACCGCCGGTCATCCCGTAGATGGCGTTGTTGATAAACACGACACTGAACTTTTCCCCGCGGATGGCCGAATGCATGATTTCCGAAAGACCTTCGGAAACCAGGTCGCCATCCCCCTGGTACACAATCACGAGATTTTCTGGCAGTGACCGTTTGATGCCGGTACCTACCGCCGGAGCCCGTCCATGAAGGGCACAAATGGAATCGGTTTTAAAATACTGGTCGGCATAAACCGAGCAACCGATGGGCCAAATGATAATCGACTTTTCCAGCCAGTTTTTCTCCTCAATAATTTCGGCAATCAGTTTATTCACAATGCCGTGCCCACAACCGCCGCAATATTTGAAATAAGCGTCCGTTAATACTTGTGGTCTTTTGTAAATGACCTTCATTGCTTGCACCCCTTCTTGTTCAACGATTTGTTTCGGAATATTTATTTCCGATAATATTCGCACAGTTTCTCGTACAGTTCATCCGGTGTCGGAGTCATGCCACCCATGCGGCCATAGAATCTGACCCGTTCCTTGTCTTTTACGGACAATTTGACGTCTTCCACCATTTGACCGGCATTCAGTTCGGTCACAAAGAATTCCTGCCGGTCCAGTCCTTCAAAGGCTTTGACCGGGAAAGGCCACAAGGTAATCGGCCTAATCATGCCTACCTTCATGCCTTCCGCCCGTGCTCTCTTTAAAGTACCAAGGGCAATTCTGGCCACACTACCAAAAGCCACAATGATGATCTCCGCGTCATCGACCTGATAGCTTTCCCATCTTTGTTCATTGGCCGCAATTTCCCTGAACTTTTTCTGTAAAGCTAAATTGAAATTCTCCCATTGGATCGGGCCGTCACCGCATGTGGTAATCACATTATGCGCTCTGCCCTTCGGGCCGGTAATCGCCCAATCATACTGCTCGTTCGGCGTGATCCTTTCCGGAAGCTCCAGGGATTCGCGCATTTTCGCGAGCATCGCGTCACTCAGGATAATCACCGGATTCCGGTATTTAAAGGCCAAATCAAAAGCTTCCACCGTTAAATCAGCCATTTCCTGCACCGAATAGGGAGCCAGCACCAAGGTATTGTAATCCCCATGGCCGCCACCCTTGACCGCTTGGAAATAATCGCCCTGGGCCGCTAAGATATCACCATCGGCCGGGCCCGGACGCATGACATTGACGATTACCGCCGGTAATCCTGCCGCCGCCATGTAGGAAACTGCTTCCATGCCCAAACTGAAACCGGGGCCGGCGGTGGCGGTCATGACTCTTTTTCCGGTGGCAGCAACACCGGCCAGCATATTAAAAGCGGCCACTTCCGTTTCGGCCTGGATAAAAACTAAATTTTCCTCCGGCGCCCTCATGGCATAGTATTCCGGCACCTCACTGGAGGGAGTAATCGGATAACCAAAGAAAAACCGGCAGCCAGCCCTAATGGCAGATTCAGCTAATGCGGCATTGCCTTGCATAAAAACTTTTTCACCCATCTCTAAAACCTCCTAGCCATTAATGTCCTTAATTACTTCAATTGCCGCTTCGGGGCACACCCGCGCACAAATCGCACAGGCGATGCACTTCTCGATTTTTTCAACAGCAGGGGGATAATAGCCCTTTTTGTTGATTTCACTGCCGTTAGCTAACACTTGATTAGGGCAAAACTGGATACAGTAACCGCATTCTTTGCATCTATCAAAGTCAATTTTGACAGAATTCATTGAATTAACCCCTTTCCTTACGATTAAGCAACACGAAAACCCTTATTACATTCTTCTTGTCAAACCACTAAAAAGCAGCTATAATAGTAAAACCTTTATCTTTATAAAACAATATGAAGTGATTAGGTTTTCATGGAGCCCCTGGTGCTCCCCTTTTTCTCTCTTTACGTTTTCTGTCCGGCACTCAACCTATTCACCATGTTCAATCCTGCGCCATATTGGCAATTAATTATTCAGCATGGAATTTGGGATCACCGAATTCCGGTCTTTGCAGTTCTTTTCTCACGATTAAGGTACCGGTAGCTCTGCCAACCAGAACAGGTTCTTTTAAAACATTAGCCGCAGAAGACGCTAATTGAGGATCTCTGGCCAATTCAATAACTTTATAAGCTTCAAACTGCATTCTTCTGGAAGTGTTACCAACCTTTTCAATCCAGCCATAATACTCGATGAAATCGCCAGCATAAACCGGAGCTAAGAACTCCACATTTTCATAGGAACGGAACAAAGATTCGTCGCCGTCGTATCTGATGCAAAGTTCCGTAGCCACATCACCAAAGTAATCCAAAATTTTCGAACCGTTGATCAGTTCCCCGGCATAATGAGCGTCTCCCGCACTCATCCTTGCCCTTAAAACCACTTTTTCACCAATCATTGATAACTCCTCCTTTTAGTAATTAATTTGATTTTTAATTATGCTATCGTCCCACCATGCGTGATGACGTTCTGCACAATAAGATATATTCGCTATGCTTCCACAAATTCCTGCTACATTTTTTATATTTTTTTTATTTTTTTGGGGTAACAAAAAAGGAAGTCCGTGGACTTCCTTTGGGTCTTATTTCTTTTTAGTTTTTCTTATTTACCGGCTCATCCAGAGTCGGCGTCCTGAGCTTAGCTTCAGCCTCCGGGGCCACAAACGTCTAAGCTAAAATTATTACCCGGGGTTGGACCGGACACCACCGGCCCTACGTTTACAGGACTGGAATTCCCGCCCGGAACCGAAAGGTTTACACTGGGGGCTAAATTATTGGCTCCGGATCCTACCGTTACAGGGCTAGGGCTTGCCCCAGGAGCCGTAAAGTTTAAACTGGGGACCAAATTATTAGCTCCGGATCCTATCGTCACAGGACTGGGGCTTGCGCCGGGAACCGAAAGGTTTACACTGGGG